>NZ_JADPPY010000052.1:0-14388 GCF_018340035.1 Cobetia sp. MC34 | reverse complement strand
ATGTCGCTGCGGCGAAGCGATCTGTCACTGATTATATGATCGGTTACTACAGCAGCCTCAGGCCGCACAAGCATAACGATGGGATACCGCCGAACTTGGCAGAAAAGAACTACTGGAATGCTCAAAGATCGGTGGCCAAAAACACTTGACCACTACAACCGGATTGGCCATCCGAGGCCCAGCCTGCCATAGACATGATGTGGGTCGTTCTTTGCCCTTGCCACTCCCCGGCAGCCCTCAAGCGCGAGAGCTGGATGCACGACTCTGGCAGTGTGAGGCCTCTCTCTCACTGCCAAGCTTGTCGTGAAGAAATTCGATGAAGGTACTGATCCGTCGACTTGCATATCTGCCTTCCGGAAACACGGCGTACAGATTCACTTCAGGAATCCGATAGTCATTCAGCACAACTTCCAGTCGTCCGACCTCAATATCCTCTGCCACATCCACCATCGATTTAAATATCACTCCAGCCCCTGCGATCGCCCACTCGCGCAACGCGCCACCATCGCTGGCCATTCGGTTCCCCGCCACCGTCACGGAAAATACCTGCCCTGCCTCCTGGAACTCCCAATGGTTCTGGGGCGCTCCTGGGCGAGCGAGCACCATGCACTGGTGGGATGACAGCTCTGATGGGTGTTGGGGGCGCCCTGCGTCCTGCCAATAAGCAGGTGCCGCACACACAACACGATGGGTACTGACGAGACGTCGTGACGTCAAGCTTGAGTCCGCCATCGGCCCATGACGAATGGCCAGATCAAATCGTTCATCGACCAGGTCCAACACTCCATCGGATAGCACGAGTTCAAATTTTACTTCCGGGTGCTGTATCAGGAACTGATCGATCAGCCGTGGTAGGCGCGTGCGGCCAAAATCATTGGTCGCCGTCAGCCTGATGGTGCCACTCAGCGACCCTGTGCCCGAGATCCGCTCAAGAGCCTTGTCATACTCGGCCAGGATCCTTTCGCTGTCGTCTCGAAATTGTTCGCCTTCCGCCGTCAAATGCATGGCACGCGTTGTTCTGACGATAAGCTTGGCCCCGACCTGCTGCTCAAGCTTCTGTAAGGCTTGGGTGACCAATGACGGGGACTGGCCTCGCTGACGGGCCACCGCCGCCATTGACCCACGCTCACAGATATCCACAAAAAGTTTCATTAACGCCAAGCGATCCATTATTCACCATATAGTGAAGGATGAGTTCATCAGTCGAGCATTTATTAGCAAAACAAACAATGCCACTGTCAGGGACGACGTCATGGGCGACCCCTCCCATGATCATGCGCCACAGGACAGGAGAGTCTCATGAGCCAACATCACCTATTAGTCGCTGGTGCCAGTGGCGTCATCGGCCGTGCAGCAACATTGGCCTTTGAAGAGGCAGGATGGCGAGTCACGACACTCTCTCGCTCCTCAGAGGGTCCGGGAAGCGGACACCACATCAGCGCCGATCTCTTGGATATTGCCTCTTTGCGAGATGCAAGTGATGTACTGAGCAGCGTGACGCACGTATTTTACGCCGCCTTGAAACCGGATCCGGACCCTGCCACTGAAGCACAACAGAATGGCGACATGATGCGGCACCTCTTCCAGGTGCTTGAAGAATCCCAAGCGTCAATCGAGCACCAGGTCTTCGTACAGGGCGGGAAGGTCTACGGTGCTCAC
Source organism: Cobetia sp. MC34 (assembly GCF_018340035.1). Taxonomy (NCBI): domain Bacteria; kingdom Pseudomonadati; phylum Pseudomonadota; class Gammaproteobacteria; order Oceanospirillales; family Halomonadaceae; genus Cobetia; species Cobetia sp. MC34. The sequence continues at coordinate 12,729 of NZ_JADPPY010000052.1, read as the reverse complement.
CTCGGGGTCTACAAAACACCGGCTCGAGAAGAGGACAGCCGGCATTTCCCCCCCAACCTGTATTTCGAGCATGAAGATCTGGCTCGCGAACTCGAAGGCAAGGGAATTCGTTGGACCGCATTGCGTCCCGACATCGTGATAGGCCATTCCCTGGGTTCAGCCATGAACCTCGGTAACCTTATCGGTCTCTATGGCACGCTTTGCCGGGAGCTCGGTGTTGCCATGCAATTTCCCGGTACGGCGCGTGCCTACGATATCTTGCTGAACATCTGCGATGCCGATCTGGTGGGCAAAGCCGCCCTGTGGGCCATCGCAGAGAACCAGCAAGGGCCCTATAACGTCACCAATGGTGATCAGATTCGGTGGCGCCACGTCTGGCCAGAGATCGCCAACTGGTTTGGGCTTGAGACCGGCGAGCCTCAACCTATTTCGTTGGAGACACGTCTCGCTGCCGTGTCAGGCACTTGGAAGACGCTTGCAGAGCGCCAAGGACTTGCCGAGACAGATATCGACAAGATTGCCCAAGGTGGCTTCGGAGATTTCATCTTCCATGTCGAAGAGGACGCTGTCTTTGATTTGACGAAGGCTCGCCAAGCCGGCTTTGCAGAAATGTGTCGCCACTCACCCCAGAGTCTCATTCAGCACCTTGAGGCCATGAAGGAACGCCGCCTGATCCCTTGACGTTTGATCACTCGACCCTCTGGTACGCACCTGCTCGATTCGCCCTAAGTGCTTGAGCGATGACGTACTACGGGGGCACTAACACGCTGACAGATAACCGCATGAGCCTACGCGGTTGCAGAGTAGACCGCCCCATGAGCGAGGGTCATAAAGCCTTCAAGTGACAGAAGTCAGGAGCCGTCACGACAATCAGGCCGCCTTCCATTAGCGAAGGTGGCCTGTCTCGTGCTGTCATCATGTATCGAACCATGATCAGCGCTAGCTTACAGCGTGAAGCCACCATCGACGGCGATGGCCTGCCCTGTCACGTGTTCGGCCTGGGCGAGGTAGACCACCAGCTGCCCCATGTCCTCAGGTGTCTGGGCGACTCCCTGGGGCAGCAGGCTCTTCTGCAGGCGCTCCCATGCAGCGGGCTCGCTTTCGCCTTCCTGACTCCAGCGTGCCGAGAGCCCACTCTCGCCCCGCCACATGCCGGTGCCCACCACGCCCGGGCAGATCGCGTTGACGGTGATGCCTTCCGCTGCCACTTCCTTGGCGACGGCATTGGTAAAGCCGATGACCGCGAACTTCGAGGCACAGTAGTGCGACAGATCAGGAAAGCCGACCTTGCCGGCCATCGAGGCCACGTTGATGATCCACCCGACGCGGCGTGAGCGCATCACGGCGACCTCGGCCTGAGTACACAAGAAGGTACCTCGCGCATTGACGTTCATGACGCGGTCCCACTCCTCCACCGTCAGCGCATCGATGGAATGGATGCCGATGATGCCGGCATTGTTGACGGCGATATCGAGCGGGCCGAGTCCGACCTCTGCCTCTTCAATCAAGCGCCGCACGGACGCCGCATCCGCGACATCGACCTGTAGCGCCAGACACCGTCTACCCAGTGCCTCCACTTTTGCCGCCGTCTCGCGGGCGATGGCGAGGTCCAGATCCGCCACCACGACATCCGCGCCCGCCTTGGCCAATACCAGCGCGATCCCCTGGCCAATACCGCGCCCACCCCCTGTCACCAGTGCAATCCTGTCGTTCAGTTGCATGAGTCGTCTCCTGAATCTCTCACTGAAATCTGCAAATGCTGCGCTGCTGCCATGACGCTGGCACACTGCCCAGCGCCACTGGCCTCAGCTCAGATGGTGGACTTCCTGAAGGCCGTAGACCGGCGTCGGGATACCCTCGAGCCGCGCCTTGAGCTGCAGCGCCAGATACTGGGAGTAGTGGCGGGACTGGTGCAGGTTGCCGCCGTGGAACCATAACGCCTGCTGCTGGGTCGGCTTCCACATATTGCGCAGCTCGCCCTCCCAGGGCCCAGGGTCCTTGAGCGTATCGGAGCCCATGCCCCAGCATTTGCCGACCTTGTCGGCGACGTCCTGCGAGATGATTCGTGCCGCCCAGCCATTCATCGAGCCGTAGCCGGTGGCATAGACGATCAGATCAGCGGGCAATTCCGAGCCATCGGTCAGAGTGACCGAGCGCGGATTGATGCACTCGATGCCAACGCCACTGCGCAGCTTGATGTCACCATTGGCAACCAGGTCACAGGCGCCCACATCGATGTAGTAGCCGGAGCCGCGACGCAGATATTTCAGGAACAGGCCCGAGTCGTCATCGCCGAAATCGAGCAGGAAGCCTGCCGCCTCCAGCCGACGGTAGTAGTCCGCATCACGCTTGCGGATCGCCTCGAAGATCGGGCGCTGGAAGTCAGGCAGTATCCGGTAGGGAATCGAGGCAAAGATCAGGTCCGCCTTGTGGTGATCGATGCCGTTTTGCACCGCCTGCTCGGAATAGAGCGGACCCAGCGCCTCTTCCATCAGCGAGTTAGACTTCACCACATGCGTGGAGGAGCGCTGCAGCATGGTCACATCCGCGTCGTGCTCCCACAGCGCGGCGCAGATATCGTGAGCGGAATTGTTGGCGCCCACCACGACCACCTTCTTGCCACGATAGGCATCCGGCCCCGGGTGCTGGCTGGAATGTTGCTGCTCGCCTTCGAAGGTTTCGGCCCCCGGGAAGTGCGGCACATTGGGCATGCCCGACATGCCCGTGGCCAGTACCAGCTGCTTGGGACGCAAGGTCACGGGCTTGCCGTCGCGTACCACCTCGACCACCCACTCGCCGCTCGCCTCATCGAAGTGCGCACTCTCGCAGGCCGTGGAGTTCCAGTAATTGAGCTCCATGATCTTGGTGTACATCTCCAGCCAGTCCGCGACCTTGTCCTTGGGCGCGAACACCGGCCAGTTTGCCGGGAAGGGGATGTAGGGCATGTGGTCGTACCACACCGGATCATGCAGACACAGGGACTTGTAGCGATTGCGCCAGGCATCGCCCGCGCGCGGATTCTTGTCGATCACGATGGTCGGCACATCCATCTGTCTGAGCCGCGCGGCCAGCCCGATGCCGCCCTGACCGCCACCGATGATCACGCAATACGGCTGGCGCTCGTAGCCCAGCTCGGCCTCTTCGCGCTGACGCGACTCAAGCCAGGTCTCACGCTGCTTGTTGGCACCATGCTCGGCGCCCTTGGGGCGCTGCATTCCCAGCGGCTCCGGGAATTCCTTGAGTTCGCGCATGGCGGTCAACAGCGTCCAGCAGCGCCCCTCCTTCAGGCGCAACAAGCCCTTGCCCCGTGCATCGGCGGTCTCGAAGGTGAACCAGGCTTCGACGATGCCGCCAGCCTCACTGGCCTCACCATCCAGCTGCCAGCGAGAGGGAGCGACATGCTCGAGGGTCGCCTCGAGCATCGACTGGATCTCATCCTTGCCCTCCGACGTCTTGAGATTCCAGGTGAAGGCGATCAAATCGCGCCAGTAGCATTCCTCGCCAAACAACGAGAGAACCCGGGCGATATCGCGCTGAGTCAGGGAGGACTCGAAATCATCGAGCCATTGCTGAGCGATCTGAGTTGGCGTGCGTGCGGTCATGGCGTCTCTCCGCGTGTTGTTGGATGTTGTAGTCACGCCTCCCATCCAAGGCATCAAGCATGCCAGCTTCGTCATGCACGACTGACAAAGCTCGTAAGCACTTGTCGTGAATGACAAAAATTCGCCACTACCGAATCACCACCCTCCTCACCTCGCCGGGTTCTCCACCTTCCTTGTGACAACTGTACGCCGTACGCCTGGCACGGGGCGCTACACCTGTAACGCCCCGACCAAGGATGCAGGACAGGGTGATTGACGCTCCCGCCACACCGCATACGCTTGAAGGAGCACACGCCGCTTTTGCTATGGCCGCTGTTGCGACAACCACGATTGCCACTTTCACAAGAGCCATCGCCACTTGCACGAGAGCCATAGCCACTATCAAAAGAGCCGTCCCGAGACGGCCAGCGCCGAGGCAGCCATGATCCGCCAACTCGAAACGATGCAGCCCGACAAGCGGCAGCATATCCAGACCCTGATGCAGCTGGGCGAAGGCCGCGACGCCTTCACCGAGACGCAGCGCGACGTCATCCGTCGTTCCTGGCAGCGTTGTCTGGAGGAATATCAGCTCGACCCCAGCCGCCCTCGCCCGGTCCGCGTTCTCACCCAGCAGGCGCTGCGCGATCATCAGGAATCAGCGGATGAGCTGCTGCACGTGGCACGTGCCGGGGTGGAGCGGCTCTATAGTCAGATCGCACAACATGGCTATGCGCTGATCCTCACCGATCAACGCGGCATCGCGGTGGATTTCCGGGGACAGCGTGATCAATTGAGTGAGCTGCGGCGCGCGGGCCTCTATCTCGGCTCGGACTGGAACGAGCGCTATGCCGGCACCTCGGCGGCGGGCACCTGTCTGCACGATGGCGCAGCCGTCACCTGCCATCAGCGTGAGCACTTCGATGCCACCCACATCGACCTGACCTGCACCGCAGCCCCCATCACCGATCCCCAGGGCCGTGTGATCGCCGCCCTCGACATCTCGGCGCTGAAGTCGCCCCGCCCGCAGGAGAGCCAGACCTTTGCTCTCTCCGTGGTCACCCTGCATGCCCGCATGATCGAGGATGCGTACTTCCTGCATCGCTATCGGGATTGCCTGATCCTGCGCTTCGACACGGCGCGGGAATTCGTGCACCTGAATGGTCGTGGCCTGTTTGCCATTCAGGAAGATGGCAAGGTGGTCGCCGCCAACCACGAAGGCCGGCGTCTGATTGATGCGCATCTGGCGCGCTGGCCACCGTGGACGGTCTCCACCCTGCCCGCCGTCACGCAGCTGTTCGATGGGGAGCTCAATGAGCTGTTGAGCATTCCGCACGCCAGCCGGGATCAGATTCGCGCCTTCCGTCTGCGGGCGGATGACGCCATCGTCTTCGTGACGCTGATCGAGCCACGCGGCTATCCAGTGCGAGCCCTCCCCACTGTCAGTCAGCAGGATGACCCGGTGCCCGAGCTGGACCAGCTCGCGGGAGACGACCCTTCCATGCACCGGCTGCTCAAGCTGGCGCGCCGCATGCGCCACGAGAACGTGAGCATCCTGATTCGTGGCGAGACGGGAACCGGCAAGGAAGTGTTGGCGCGGGCGCTGCATGACAGCGGGCCACGCGCCAAGGCGCCCTTCGTGGCGGTGAACTGCGCCGCCATCCCGGAATCGCTGATTGAAAGTGAACTCTTCGGCTATCTGCCGGGTGCTTTCACGGGAGGAAGGCCCAAGGGCATGCGCGGCCTGATCCAACAGGCAGACGGCGGCACGCTGTTTCTGGATGAGATCGGCGACATGCCGCTGCCACTCCAGTCGCGCCTGCTGCGCGTACTCGCCGAACGGGAGGTGTCGCCACTGGGGGCCGAGACGCCCATCAAGGTGGATATTCGCGTCATCACTGCCACGCATCGTGATGTCACGGAGCTGATCGCCAGCGGGCAATTCCGCGAAGACCTCTACTACCGACTCAACGGCGCCGAGCTCCTGCTACCCGCATTGCGTGAGCGCGCCGACCGCCACTACCTCATTCGCAAGCTGCATGCGGAGCTGCAGGCCGAACGCGACCAGACACTCCACCTGCGCGCCGATGCCATCAGTGCGCTGTTGAGTCATCACTGGCCGGGCAACATACGCCAACTGCGCAATGCGATTGCCTTCGCGATGGCCACCGCAGAGGGCGATGAAATCACCCTGCATGATCTGCCGGAGGTCTGCCAGACCCACACCGGCAGCGCCCGCGGGGCTGCCAACCCGCTTGCCGCAGCCTCGCCCATTGCATACGGCGCTTCCTCGAACCCGGCCTCTCCAGCGTTCGCGTCTGCAGGGGCTGATGCGGATGCAAGCGAATTGCTCGAGCTATTGCGTCACACGGACTGGAACGTCAGCCAGGTCGCCCGCCAACTCGGCGTCTCGCGCCCCACCATCTACCGCCGCATGCGCCGCTACGGTCTGGTGGCGCCCAATCATCAGCCGCTCGCCTCATGAGCCAGCTGCATCTTCATGGCCGAGTGTGGAGAACGTGAAGAGTGCATGAGGGTGTCGTGCTCTGAAGCATCAGTTGCTTGCCACACACGCTGGCCCGAGCGGAAGTTCGGGCCAGCGTGTGTGTTTCTCCATTATTCCCCTCTTACCCCTCTTACCCACTCCTAACGTCAACGTCTCTGCGGCTCACGTTGCGCGTTTGCTGAGCTCGCCTCCTCCGCTCGTTTCGCCTGCTTTCTCAGCGGCAAACATGACGCTCGCCCTCATCATGAATCGCACTCAACTTGAACATTAAAAAATCCAGTTTGTCTCATGAAGCTGTTGAATGGATACTCATCTGCATCAGATCGTTGATGAAGACTTCCCATGACGCTGCACTTCACAGACAGCACAGGGAACGTGATGGCGAGCAGCGTGTCTCTCCCGGCATGGATGCGTTCTCACAGAGAGCAACCCGCTCACGAGACGCCTGAAAGATCACGGGAAGATGTCGACGACACAGTGAATTTTCTCTCTCAGGATCAGGGTGAACGCCATGAGCAACGAATTCGGTTTCAGCATCAACAGTCTGCGCTTCGACGAGAACTACGTTCCGGCGGAAAACACCCGCCTGACCACCAACTTCGCCAACCTGGCGCGTGGTGAGAGCCGTCAGCAGAACCTGCGCAGCACGCTGAACATGATCAACAACCGATTCAATGCGCTGGCCAACTGGGACAACCCCAAGGGCGACCGTTACTCCCTCGAGCTGGACATCATCTCCGTCGAGCTGAATCTCGATGCCGCGCGTTCCGACAACGCCCTGCCGATCATCGAGATCCTGCAGACCACCATCGTCGACCACCAGACGAATCAGCGCATTGACGGCGTGACCGGCAACAACTTCTCGTCCTACGTACGCGATTATGACTTCAGCGTGCGCCTGCTGGAGCATAACAAGGGCAAGGACTCCTTCAGCGTGCCGGAGCAGTTCGGCGAGCTGCACGGCAATCTGTTCCAGGCCTTCGTGGGTTCTGCTGCCTACAAGGAATGCTTCAAGAAGCCGCCGATCATCTGCATCAGCGTCTCGACCACCAAGACCTATCAGCAGACCGAGAACGTGCACCCGATCCTCGGGGTGGAATATCGCCAGGACGACGATTCTCTGACCGATGCCTACTTCAGCAAGATGGGCCTGAAGGTGCGTTACTTCATGCCGCCGGGCAGCGTTGCACCGCTGGCCTTCTACCACACCGGCGACCTGCTCAACGATTACAGCAATCTGGAACTGATCAGCACCATCAGCACCATGGACACCTTCCAGAAGATCTATCGTCCCGAGGTCTACAACGCCAATTCCGTGGCCGGCAAATCCTATCAGGCGAGCCTGAAGCAGCAGGACCACTCACTGACGCGCATCGTGTACGACCGCGAAGAGCGCAGCCAGCTCGCCATCGAGCAGGGCAAGTTCGTGGAAGAGAGCTTCATCAAGCCCTACCAGAGCCTGCTCGAGCAGTGGTCCGCCAACTGGTCCGCCAACCGATAAATCCCTCATCGGTCAGCTCATCAATCCGCAAACAGCGCGCTGATCGACGAACGACATTCGCTATCTGAACCATTCCAAGGACAAGGTTATTCATCATGACGAGATTACTTCCGACCTCTACCGCTGGCAGCCTGCCGAAACCGTCCTGGCTCGCCGAACCGGAGGTCCTGTGGTCCCCCTGGAAGCTCGAAGGTGAGGCACTGATCGCAGGCAAGCAGGATGCGCTGCGCGTCTCCCTGCAGGAGCAGCAGCACGCCGGGATCGATATCGTCAGCGATGGCGAGCAATCGCGTCAGCACTTCGTCACCACCTTTATCGAACACCTGAATGGCGTGGATTTCGAGAAGCGCGAAACCGTCAAGATCCGTGATCGCTACGAGGCCAGCGTGCCGTCCGTGGTCGGCCCGGTCTCTCGCCAGAAGCCGGTGTTCGTCGAGGATGCCAAGTTCCTGCGCTCGCAGACCGATCAACCGATCAAGTGGGCACTGCCTGGGCCGATGACCATGGTCGACACCCTCTTCGACGGCCATTACAAGAGCCGCGAGAAGCTGGCCTGGGAATTCGCCAAGATCCTCAACGAGGAAGCCAAGGAACTCGAAGCGGCAGGCGTCGACATCATCCAGTTCGATGAACCGGCCTTCAACGTGTTCTTCGATGAAGTGAATGAATGGGGCATCGCCACGCTGGAGCGTGCGATCGAGGGCCTCAAGTGCGAGACCGCCATCCACATCTGTTACGGCTACGGCATCAAGGCCAACACCGACTGGAAGAACACCCTGGGCTCCGAATGGCGCCAGTACGAAGAAGCCTTCCCCAAGCTTCAGCAATCCAACATCGATATCGTCTCGCTGGAATGCCATAACTCTCACGTGCCGATGGAGCTGATCGAGCTGATCCGTGGCAAGAAGGTGATGGTTGGCGCCATCGACGTTGCCAGCAACACCATCGAGACGCCGGAAGAAGTCGCCGAGACCCTGCGCAAGGCGCTGCAGTTCGTGGACGCCGACAAGCTCTATCCCTGCACCAACTGCGGCATGGCCCCGCTCTCTCGTGAAGTCGCCCGCGGCAAGCTGCAGGCACTCAGCGCCGGCGCCGCTATCGTGCGCAAGGAACTCGAAGCGCAGCGCTGATCGCTTGACCGAGACAGAACACGCGCTAGGACACAGCACTGACAGATAGCGCCAAGCTAGTTGCGAACCGAGTTGGCCCGACGATAGTGCTCGAGAGTGGAAGCAGCTGCGGCTGATACCGCCGCAAACAAAAATGGCCATCGTGAAGAATTCACGACGGCCATTTTTTCATCACTCTTATCTTTGTTACCCAAGCGCCCAGACCCGCGCTATCGCTGCAGCCCCTCCCACCACGGCTGACTATTACCACCTCCCCAATTTTCCAGGACTTGCCATGTCACTCTCCGATACCGACACCAACACTAGCATCACCATCGACCCCGCCAGTTTCCGTGAAGCCCTCGGCCACTTCGCCTCCGGCATCACCATCATCACCACCCAGGTCGACGACGAGCCGATCGGCTTTACCTGCCAATCGTTCTACAGCGTCTCGATGAACCCGCCGCAGGTCTCCTTCAGCGTCAAGGCAAGCTCCTTCAGCTACCCGAAGATTCGCCAGGCAGAACGCTTCGCCGTCAACATTCTCTCCAGCGAGCAAAGCCATGTCTCCAACCAGTTCGCCATGCGCGGCGCAGACAAATGGCAAGGCATCGACTGGCAGCTCTCTCCCCTCGGTAACCCTGTCATCAATGACAGCCTGCACTGGCTCGACTGCAAGATTCACGCTGAGCACCCTGCAGGTGATCACCTGATCGTGATCGGGGAAGTGAAGGGACTGAATTTGGATGTTGCACAAGCGGCGCGGCCATTGTTGTATTTCAAGGGGAAGTACGGAGGCTTGGCTGGAGCTGAGTGACGTTTCAGGGAGATCCTTAAGCAGTAAGTCATTGGAATCATAATATTTTTCAACAGCTAATAACAGTAGCTTTCTCCTACGGCCTGAAACCTAGAAATCATGATGTTTACAGCCGCATATTTTGGGTGCAACATGAATCAATTAGATGTTGCGCTCATTCGCGGCCGCCGAGTTATTACAATAATCTCTGTATTGAGAGCTACTTCAATAGCCTCAAGGTCGAGGCGATTTACGGCAAACTATTTCAAACCCAGGCCTCATGAAACGCCAGGTGTTCGAGTAGATTGAATTGGGCTATAACCGGCATTGACGGCACAGTGCCATTGGAATGGTCACCCTAGAGGCCTTCGAAGTCCGTATAATCGCTTAAGCTGACGCCTATAGTTACTGGATAAGGTAATTTGAATCCAGTGAGTGTCACCTTTACGATCGAGAGCACTATATACATAGCAGGAAATATAGATTAATCACGCTAAGTAGCTCATAGATAAACTAGATAGCACACTGACTTCAATATTCAACACAACTTCATTGTGCTATTTTTTCTGAGCAGGTTATATAATTAGGCAGTATAGAGGCAACGGCATCCATCTCAGGCTGGAATGACTTTAATAACTTATTAATAGCGTTGACTATTTGGTCATGATCTTGTACATCATCAACAGGGAAGAAATTCTTTTTAAAGAATTTAGAGTATTTTTTTCCTTCATCCGAAGCACCACGTTGGAAACCTATTCGCTTCAAATTTTTTTCTTGAGCAATAGACTTTATCCCTTCTATAAGATCATGCCTCAAGTCATGACTACTTAACGGACCGACCTCGGCGTAGAGACGTACTTGACCACTACCTCCATCCGTATCGCTTGTCAGTTGTAGCCACATGATCATAGGGAACCCCGCCCACCAGTTCTCGCACCCGCTCCAGCTTAAACTGTTCTTTTCAAATGCTTCATTCCATGTTTTAGGTAAGAAGCTAAATCTATTCGAATCAGAATGTTTAATAACATATTGACACTTCTCTACTCCAACAATATCACCAGAAGTTACCATCTCTCCAAAAACTGCTTCACAGGCAATAAGGAAGTCTGTACTTTTACCATGTTCCACAATGAAATCTAAAACTCTCCGATGATCTCTATAAAGCTGACGTGCCAATTTCTCCATTTCTTCTTGCTGATCACTCATACCAGAGGCCTCTTTGATGACTTCAAGATAATGCTTTATAAACTGTATCACTTCTAATGAAAGAGACACTTGCCCTGATAGTATACATTGGTCAATTAGCTCACAAACCGTTGCATATTCAATAGGTGAATACCTTGTATCATTTGCTTCCTCTTCCCATAAGGTCAGAAATATGCCACGCAAATCACGATATGTATCACCATCCATCAAGGATGCTGAAACGATATCCATATATCGTTTCAATTGATCACTATGCTGTTTAGCATTGAACTTATTCTCAATAATAAATACCCATTTATTGCGAGGGCTCAATATCAGTAAGTCAATATTCCTCCATTCTCTACGTACCTCTGCATCCATTAGATCAGCTTGAGATACTTCAAGTGCACTTGGAGACATTGAGCTATCGTGGCCACGCAAGGCCTGTGCAAGAAATGCTTTTAGAAAAACATCCCCTAAACCATGCGTCTCTTGAGGACTAAGCAACCAACCGAGGATCGCTGAATGGCGAATCTCCATACTCTCCATACCCATAGTCTTAATAGGGTTAAAACGACTCAAATGTGCGCGAATTGCATCCATATCTGGATTGTTCACAAACAAGCCTTCAAACTCATCCAGTAATGTCATATTCATATTTATACCTCTTAGCCGAAGATTCCGAGTACAAAACCTTACCATTTTGGATAACGGTTATATTCAGAAATAGCGGCCAAGCTATTCTTGACTATTACCAAAAGATCTGAATGCTATGGCCCTAGCATTAGACCCTTGATCAGAAAGCCCCAACTCCAAACATATTGCTTTATATATATTGGTCGGAAATCCGCCAGGGAAACTCCATGTATCTCCTTTCGAGCTCATAGTAACAACTCCTGCTATATTTGGATATTCATATCCAAGCTTTCTTTCTACAATATAGTTAGAAAGATCGCTACTTTTCTTGAAGCCAATTTCAGACACAGCGAGAATTAAACTTAATAATTCTTTAGATTGCAATTCACTCAGCCTATACTTATGCATGAGCCATAATTCAGCATACTCATTTTTAATCATATCGACATTAGAATTAGATGTTTTATGAGTATGCAGAGATTCACGCATACTACAATTTTCGATCTCTAGAGACTCTATTTTCTCTAGTGCATCATTATATTTTAACTTATACCTTTCATTACTTCTGACAAATAGGTCAGAAATTTTATTAGAACTCCTTATAGATTGCATTAAAGCGTCAGCTGAAGAACGGCTATACTCTATATGTATCAACACCTTATTTGCATATACTTTGTAATGAGTACCAATATCTTTCGAAAAACCTCTAACAACCTCTACATCCCAGCTCATTTAACCACCATAATAGAAAGCAATGACATTCAAACTAGCAAAAAAATATCCTACCGACAAAATATTTACAAATTAATTTTTACAAATGTATAGGCAGATAACGATAAACAACTCTATTCGTATAAACAAACCATTTTAAATCTAAAAAGGCCGCCATTTATGACGGCCACAGTTATTGCACTCAAAGTAGGGATAACACCTAAATGTCGGATCTCGTGTGATAGACCAATCGATTGGTAAATAACCCAGGCCGCTTGATCTGCCATTCCTGCATCGCTGCAATCGGCGACTGATGGTGCAGCGCTTTCTACGGGATATGATAATTGTACAGCGAAGAGTAGCGCTTGAGTGTCTGCGCTAGGTTTTATAAGAAAAGTCATTTTTGCTAATATGACCCATGCACATCCAGCATAGGTACGGTATGACAGGACGCTACGAAATCTCGGATAGCCAATGGCAGTTGATTGAAGACATTGTCTCACCGGCTCTATCGATGGGCAGGCCCAGGAAAGACGACAGACAGATGCTGAACGGCATCTTTTGGGCCCTCTGCTTTGGCGCCAGGGAAAACGCATGAAAGCTTTCAGACCGCGAGAATGTCAGCAAGATATGTCTCAACCAGTGCCGCTTTCTTCTGTTTCCGCCGAATTCCGCCTTTGAAAGATTTCTCTCCTTTCAGGTAATTC
>NZ_JADPPY010000051.1:0-17150 GCF_018340035.1 Cobetia sp. MC34 | reverse complement strand
CGACAGAAGAGCAGCATTTGGGCATGATTCAGCGGGCCGTTACGGCGTAGATAGCGCCCCTGGTGCGAGAACCCAACGGCCAGCCACTTCAAGCCGCCTGATCAGGGCACTCGTGAATAAGGCGGGGTCATGGCTTCAGCACCAGCCGCCGATGCGGCGACTGGCTCAGTCAAGCTGGAGTTCTGCATGTCGCGTCCTGCCTATCACCCTTCCCAACGCCTTGCTCAGCGCCTGCCCCCCCTTCAATGCCCTGACCGCCTTCGAGGCTACCGCACGCCTCGGCAGCCTGACCCGCGCCGCCGCCGAACTGTGCATTACCCAGGGCGCCGTCAGTCAGCGCGTCAAGCAGCTGGAAGACTTCCTCGCGGTCAGCCTGTTCATGCGCCGCGGCAATCGCATCGAGCTGACTGATGAGGCGCATGCCTATCTGCCGCTGGTCAGTGGCGTGTTCGAGACCCTCAAGCGTGGTACCGCCACCCTCTTCCAGCACGATGAGCAACAGAGCCTGACGCTGCGCTCCAATCACAGCTTCGTCGAATACTGGCTGATCCCCAGACTCAAGGACTTCCAGCGCCTGCATCCGAACATCCAGGTCACGGTGCTGCCGCACAACCAAGTACTCCCGGACGAGCAGCCCGACGTCGATATCGAGATCATCAATGGCTACGGCGGTTGGTGTGGGCGCGAGTACGAGAAACTGGCCGATGAGCAGTGGGTCGTCGTGGCAAGCCCCACCTTCCTGCACCACTCCCTCGCTCCCAACGCCTCGCCCGCGAGTCCACTCGACGAGCTGGCCCGCGCGCCCCGAATCGAGTGCATCGGCTACCGCGAAAGCTGGCTGGACTGGTTCCGACTGCAGAAGTTTCGCGGCCACATCCCGCCGGCCGGCCTCAAGTTCGGCAATGCCTGTCTGGCGATTGCAGCGGCACTCGAGGGGCATGGCTTCCTGCTCGTCCGCCAGTCCTTCGTGATGGACCTGATCAAGAACGGACGCCTGCAACTGGCGCACGCCTTGCGCATGCCCAGTACCAGCAGCCAGTACCTGCTAGTGTCTCCGGAGCGCCGCCATGCCCAGGCGGTCAACGATTTCTGTACCTGGTTGCGCAGCACCATGCACACCTCTCAGGCCAATCCTGTCACCAGCGAGATGCCCTCCCAGCCCCGCTAGCACGGGCAGGAAGACGCGAGCCTCAGAATTTCTAAGGCACAGTCGCAGTTTTTGTTGCGGCCAACGGCCGGCATCTGTCACGGAAACGTCATCATCTGCGCCAAAGATGACGCCTCAAGTCGACAGCGCTGACGCAGTTCGACCGTCCCGGCGGGCTGCGCCACGAGCCATCCAACGGCCTGCCTGCCCCGGCTGCCTCTCCCTGCTGCCGATCTCCGCTGCTGATTACCTTCATGCAACGAAAAAAGCCCGCCAATGGCGGGCAGGGAATGTCGGGACAGGACATTCAGGACAGGAAAGCGTTTGAGCAAGGGCTCTGCAGTTGATGACGAGTGCGCACTTCCACACTGGCTTTCACTCAACCAAAACACTTGCTCAAGCGTTCTTCTCTCTCACGTATTCTTCTCTAGGACACTGACCATCATGACGCGACACGAAGGTCAGTGGATCCATTCAGCAACTGACAGGGGCAAGTCGATGGCATATCGGCATCCTTGGCTGTCTTGCAGAGTCGGAGGATGTTCATCCGCCGACGAGAGATCATGCGCTTTCGTTCAAGGCATGCTCGACACGTGTGGCAGAGACACTCTTGCCAGCATCGTTGACGTAATCAGCCGAATCGCTCGCCAGTGCACGGGTAGTGCCCTGGATGCCGGCGTTGCTGATGGACTTCTGGACGCGGCTGGCCGCGACACTCATGCCGGTTTCCACGGCGTCATCGTGATGCAGCGCGGCTTGCTGAGTCACCGGCTGTGCCTGGCCCATGATCACGCGATCACTGAGGGTGGCACGGACGCGGGCATCGGCTTCGCTGTCATTGGCAGAGGCCACGCCAGTGGCGGCAACGGACAATGCGGCAATGGCCAATAGAGACTTGAGGGATTGCATGGGGGTTCTCCTGTCGAAAAAGGTCATGTCAGTGCAGACACCTGGCCTGCAAGCGCCTGACGCAGACGCCGGGCGTCTCAGACGTTGACGTCGCTCACGGCGTGACGAACACGGGTGCCGGCAACGCTATCGCCGGAATCATTGGCGACATCGAATTCCTGCAGATGGATGGAGCGATCGTGGCCACGGATCTCGTCGTCACCGGATGCCACCTGGAAACGGCCAGCAGCGGTGCTCATGCCGGTTTCCGCGAAGGTCGCCTGGGCGGTCGGAGCTTGCTGGGCAGAGCCATGGATGACGCTGTCACTGACGTTGTGCTGGACGCGCTTGGCAGCCGGGCTATCGTCGGCGGCGAAGGACGCAGTGCTGACGGTGGCGAGTGCGGCAGCGGCGATCAGAGTCTTGAGAGTGTTCATGGTGTATCTCCTCGATAAAAAGCAAAGCGATGATCAGACCCGGCAATCCAGGCCAGGCTT
The DNA here is from genome assembly GCF_018340035.1 of Cobetia sp. MC34. Taxonomy (NCBI): domain Bacteria; kingdom Pseudomonadati; phylum Pseudomonadota; class Gammaproteobacteria; order Oceanospirillales; family Halomonadaceae; genus Cobetia; species Cobetia sp. MC34. Next base: position 14,618 of record NZ_JADPPY010000051.1, on the reverse strand, counting down.
GACGATGGTTCAGACGTTGCTGTCGTTCAGGGCGTGCTGGACGCGAGTCGCTGCCACACTCTTGCCGGCATCGTTATCGAATGCCTGGCTGGCAGTGGCCACGGTGTGCGACTGACCATGGATGCGATCGGCACTGATGGACTGCTGAATACGACCTGCCGCGACGCTCATGCCGGTTTCCGCGAAGCTGGCTTGCTGGGTAGCGGCTGACTGAGCGGTGCCGACGACGACGTCCTGGCTGATGGACTGCTGGACACGCTGGGCGGCCGGGCTGTCATCCGCGGCGAAGGTGGCGGTGCTGACGGTAGCGAGAGCGGCGGCGGCGATCAGAGTCTTGATGGTTTTCATGATGAATCTCCTCGATGAACAAAGTGGTCAGTGGGCGTGAGTGCCCGGGCAAGACGGCTGAATGGCTCAGACGTTGCTGTCGCTCAGGGCGTGCTGAACGCGGGTAGCAGCGACACTCTTGCCGGCGTCATTGTCGAAGGCCTGCTCGCGGCTGACGGTGGCAACACCCTTGCCTTCGATAGCGGACTGATTGAGGGCAGTCTCGACACGACCTGCGGCAACGCTCATGCCGGTATCGGCGAAGGTGGCCTGGGCAGTCGGTGCCGGCTGGGCAGTGCCGACGACGACGTCCTGGCTGACGGACTGCTGAACACGCTGTGCGGCCGGGCTGTCATCCGCTGCGAAAGAGGCAGTGCTCACGGTAGCGAGAGCGGCGGCGGCGATCAGAGTCTTGAGGTTCAGAGTTTTCATGATGATTTTCCTTTGCTTGTCCTGGGCGATGTTGCCCTTGTGATGTCGTGTGCAGTCTCGGCTGCACCCGTCTAACTTGTTAACAGACTAATGATTATTGCGCTATCACACTAGCCGTGTCGCTGGCAGCTCACTGTTTCCACAAAAGAACCAAATTGCGATGCCTTGTCATTGCCTCGGTACCCGTAAGTGGTGAAGCCCCTCACCACGCAAAACCCTTGAAAGCTTTTTGCATCACTTCTGTACAACCATGAAGGTGCATGTCGCCAGTGATCGAATGTCGATCAGTCACCCAGGTCTGCTCCGGTACCGCTGCCTGACACTTCAACTTTGGTCGCGATCATGAGGAAGGCATACGTCAGCAGTATGTCTTTCTACCCTGCTGAAACCCTCACCGTTGTGCTTGTAGAGTCTTACGCTTGCGCCAACGGGTTGGATGCATGCCATCTTCAAAAAACTGGAAGACGTCTTGACAGGCGCCAGCCATCGACCGAATCCAGACTGCCGTTTCGTGCAATGTGGAATGAGCGCATTGTGGACGAAACCCGCCACGCGAGATATCCCTCCACTGGAACAGCATTGATTCCAATCACGAACCAATGCGTCACTCACCTGACCAGCTGGACAGACACTCATCTACGACTTTGGTAATAAGCATAGTATTATCAACCGCTTACGAAGCCCGTGGACGCCCTCTCAAGTCACCTGTTTCAAGCACTCCCTGCGCCTCTGCGCTCCCCTTGCATCGCCGCGGGCGATGAAAATTGTTGTCCAGACACGAAAACGCGGAGCCATTGGAAGATGGCTCCGCGCTTTTCATGCTGCTGCATCGCGATTCAATAACCCGGGTATTTCTCCCAGGCCCACCGTTCATCCTTGCCACCGCCGTTGGTGTAGAGCTCCCAGCGCGGACAATCGTGGAGATCCTGCCCGATCTCACCGATGACATCTCGCAGTTCAAGTGGGGCCAGCCAGTCACTCGGTATCACTTCTTCTCCCCATTGCGCCCCGAGCAGATTGCCCGTGATGGCGCCCGTAGAATCAGAATCCCCATCATGATTGACCGCCAGCTGAATCGCGGAGCGGAAATCCCGCGCCGTGAGTGCGCAATACACGGACATCGCCAGGGCCTCTTCCGCGATCCAGCCCAGTCCCAGCATCACGACAGCCACCCGCGGCGGAGTGCCGGACTCGGCAAGCTCGCGGGCTTGCTGCAGAGCCTGCATGGTCTCTTCGCAGCCCGGCTTGCGCTCGAGAATGCGCATGGCGTGCGCAAGTGCCTGTGCCATCGAATCCCCCGCCACCAGACATTGGATCATCACCGCCAGCACGCCGCCCGTCAGCTGGCCGGTCACATGCCCATGGGTCAGCGCGCAGACCTCTTCCCCGAGTGCGAAGCACATCTCATGGGAGGCTCCCATCACATGCGCGAACAAACCAATCGGCGCGACGCGCATCACGCCGCCACAGCCCTTGCTGTCGTTCTGCGCGATGTCACTGTAGCGACGCACCTGCCTGAGCGCCGACAGACATGTCATGCCCGGGGCACGCCGCGAATGGAGCTCGCGCTGCTTGATCAACCAACCGCTGTCCAGCCACTCCTGGTCGGTCTCCTGCCGCGAGCGTCCCCCTTGGGTATAAAGCCAGCGTTCATAGGCACTGTTGACCAGGCTGCCTTGCGTCGTGATGCCTCTCAGGCAGCCACGCACATGACTGCGCAACAGCCCCTCGGCGGTGAACAGCGTCATCTGCGTATCATCGGTAATCCGTCCCAGCCCGCCGTAGGCCGGGGCATAGTCACGTATGCCATCGCTTCCAAAACGCGCCTGGATCTCATCGAATGACAGAAATTCGACTGCCGCGCCCAGCGCATCCCCCGTCGCGCCGCCCAACAAACACCCCCGAAACCGCGAACTCGTCTCAAGCGTCATGTCCTTCCCTCTTCCAATGGCCATCAAGGTGGCGCCAATGCCGCCCGGCACGCCTTACGCTATCAGCATCTAAGCATTTGCTGAAAAGCTCGCTCACCTGATGGTGCACATAATCAGGCAGAACTGGATGGGCGCTCAGTATCGGCAGGCGTGAGGTTGGCAGCACCGATGACAACGCCGACGATATAGACCCTCATACAAGAACGGCCGCCCAGGAGGCGGCCGTTCTTCTTCATGCAGTTGTAACTTCCCGCGGTGTGCTCTCAGCGATCACTCTACTGCTCGGTCTACACGGAGGTTCATGAGGCCAGCGTGAGGATATCCTCATACAAGGCTCTCGACAGCGTGACGCCCTGTTCTTGATGAACCTGGCGGGCCTTGAAGCGGCGCTCGGAGGAAAGACGCGCCCCCTGCTGCTTGACCAGCTCAAACAGCCTTTCGGAGCGCAACATGTGCTGCTGAGTGCTGCCGCCTGTCAGGCGCGCCGGATCCATCGCGATGATCAGCTCACCATGATACGGCAGACTGCCTTTGCCTTGATCATGCTCGCTGGACTCGATACTGAGCATGTCGCCGATCAGCGGCCCTGCAATCAACTCGATCATGATCGCCAGCGCAGAGCCCTTGTGGTCCCCGAAGGGCAACATCGCCCCATGATCCAGCACTTCGGCAGGGTCCTGTGACGGCGTACCCTCTCGATCGACTCCCCAGCCCAGCGGGATCTCATCTCCCTGACGACGATGCAGCTCGATATCGCCACGTGCGATGGCGCTGGTCGCGAAGTCGAACACGTAAGGGTTGCCATCCCCGCGCGGCCAGCCGAAGGCAATGGGGTTGGTGCCCAGCAGGGGCTGGCTGCCTCCATACGGCGCCATGTACGACTGGGTCGGGTTGCAGGCGATGGCTACCAGCCCTTCCCGCGTCAGCCGCTCGATCTCGACCCACAATGCGGTGCCATGCACGCAATGATTGATGGCCAGAATGGCAATCCCATTGGCTCTCGCCTTGCTGAGCAGCTCAGGCACGCCCTGCTGGAAGGCCAGCGACGAGAAGCCACCCTTGGCATCCACCTTGACGATGGAGGGCGCCGTATCCTCGACCACCGGCACGGCATTCGGCACCACACCACCATTGTTCAGTGTCGCGACGAACCCCATCAGGCGATAAAGCCCATGGGATCGACAGCCATCCATTTCCGCCGCCACCAGCGCGTCACTCATGGCATCGACATGTGGGTCACTGAAGCCATGATGGCTCAGTACCTTCTGACATAGCGACTTGAGCGCTGCGCGATCGAGATTGACGTCCATTCCTGCCTCTTCCTGTGTTGCATCACTCATGCGAACTCATTCCTTTCCAATAAGGTGTCCATCATTTCCATGACGGCCCGCTGATGGCATCAGGCAACCACAGCGCCAGCTCCGGGAAGGCCAGGATCAGCGCCAACACCACCAACTGCAGGCAGATGAAGGGCATCACCCCCTTGTACATATGCTTCAACGTCACTTCAGGCGGTGTAATGGCACGCAGATAGAAGATGGAGGGCGCCAACGGCGGTGTCAGATAGCTCGTCTGCATCACGATCAGGAAGGCCACGCAGAACCAGATCTCATCGAATCCGAGCAGACCGATGACCGGCATCGCCACGGGGATGACGATCAATACCACCGAGATCATGTCGAGCACGAAACCGGCCAGGAAAGCGATCAGCAGGATGGCGCCGAGAATCAGCCACGGACTCAAGCCGGTATCCAGCAGCAGTGACTGTACGGTGGCCATCCCGCCGGAGGCGAAGAAGACGCCCGCGAACATGTTGCCGCCCAGCACGATCAGCAGAATCATCGCGGTGATGTTGAGTGTACGTACCGCCGCGTTCCACAGGATGGACAGCGTGAGATTGCGATACCCCAGCGCCAGCAATACGGAGCCGAGCGCCCCACAGGCCGCCGCTTCCGTCGGCGTGGCGATGCCCATCAGAATCGTGCCCAGTACCACCAGGATCAGACTCATGGTCGGCAGCAATGCACTCAGGGTGATGGTGAGCAGCTTGCCCCACCCCGGATGTTGCTCATCTTCCTTGAGTCGCGGCGCAAGCGCAGGCTTCAGCGCACAGACCACGATGATGTAGACAAGGAACAGCAGCGCCATCAACAGTCCCGGAATCAACAGGCCACTGAAAAGTGACCCGACGGAGACACCCGCGACAGGCCCGAGAATGACCACGGTAATGGAAGGCGGGATCGCTGTGCCCAATGAGCCACTGGCGCAGATGGTGCCGGAGATCAGAGACTTGTCGTATTGGTGCTTGAGCATGACCGGCACTGCCAGCATGCCGATCACTGCCTCGGTCGCGCCCACCACGCCGCTGGCAGCCGCGAAGATGGTGCCCATGATGACCGCACCGACGCCCAGCCCGCCGGGCATCCGGCGCGTCCACAGATGGATGGCCCCGAACAGTCGCTCGGCAATGCCGGAATTCTCGAGCATCGCGCCCATGAAGATGAACAAGGGCACGGCAGCCAGAATGGAATTGGACGCCGTGTCCTCGATCTTGGTCAGCAGTTGATAGGCCGCGGCATCCCCGAACTGGGCAACACCGAAGATGGTGGCGACGACGATCATCGAGAACGCGATCGGGAAACCGAGCACGATCAGCGCGATGAGCGCCGGGAACATGATGAGGGCAATGAAGTCGCTCATGAGGACACCTCCGGGCCAGGACCGTGGCCCAGCAACGTGCTCCAGAGCTTCAAGATCTCCGCGGCCACCTGCAGCGTCAGATAGACAAAGCCTAGCCACCAGACGCCGAAGACCGGCCAGATCACCGGATTCCAAGCAGAACGCCCGGAGCGCTCATTGCTGAAGAACGCCTCGAGCGCATAGAGCCACAGCTCCCAGACAAGCCACATCAGTACCGGCAGCAACACCACATAACAGGCCAGATGAACTCTCGCCCTGAGACGCGGTGCAAAATTCTGGCTCAACACATCCACACTGACGTGCTGGCCGACACGCAGGGCATTTGCCATGCCAAGCATGAAGATGGCGCCCATCACCATGTAGCTGATTTCAAACGCCCATAAGGTGGGCTTTCCCAGCACATAACGACTGAAGACTTCATAGACCAACGCAAGCACCAGCGGCAGTATCAAGACTGCCCCCAGATACCCGGCCCAGCGGGTCTGGCGCTCAATGACAGCGACGATTTTCATGGCAACTCACCAGGATGATGACAAGGGAAAAGCCCGGGCGATACAGGCATCGCCCGGGCCAGGGACATCATTCAAGAGGACTCAGCGTCCCATCTCCCCGATCGGCAAACGGTAGTCCTGCCAGGTCGTCATGCTCTGTCTGAAGGTACGTTGTGACTCAAGCACACGTGCGAACCACTCATTCTCGCCCGCCTTCTCATCTTCCCAGGCACGGGTCTCTTCGTAGATGGCATCGATGAAGGATTGATCCAGCTGCACGATTTCGTTGGGGCCTTCCTCCAGCTCCTTGAAGGCCTTGAGATCGGCAAAGGAGCTATCCAGCCAGGACTCGAACACGCTCAGCTTGCCCGCGAGACGCAACTGGTTCTGCTGGGCTTCGCTCAGCCCGTCCCAGGCATCGACATTCACTTCACACTCCAGAATGCCGCCCGACTGATGGATGCCGGGCAAGATGACGTACTGCGCGACATTCTGGAAACCCGTCGGCTTGTTGAGCTCAGGACTCCCCCACTCCGCCGCATCAATCACACCGCGATCCAACGCCGTATAGATGTCACTGCCGGCCATCACCACGGTAGAGGCCCCAAGACGTGAGGCGATTTCAGCCCAGGCACCCGAGGTTCTCAGGCGTAGACCCTGGAAATCTTCAAGCGTCTGCACCTTCTTGCTCGAGTGCAGGAAGATCTCGGTGCCCAGGGTCGAGCACGGGAAGGCCACGACGCCGAACACCTCGCGACGGAAGGCTTCATAGAGCTCGACACCGCCGCCCTCGTACATCCACAGCATGAATTCTTCGGGAGTCAGACCGCTGGAGTGCCCGGCCAGCAACGCTGCCGTCGGGTCAGTTCCGTAGTCATAGTTGATGTAGTTGTGGCTGATCTGTGCGACACCGGACTTCACGGTATTGGTGACACGCAGCGCGCCGCCCAGGGTGCCGCCGGGGAATACCTGGATGCTCACGTCCCCATTGGTCAATTCGCTTGCATAGTCCGCGAAGGTCTTGGCATCCCGTTCAAGCCAAGGCCCGCCGCCCCACGGGGTCGCCATCTTCCACTCGATGTCCGCCGCCTGTGATGTGGCAGTCGCCAACAGGCTGGCAGCGATTCCCATGCCGATGAACTGTTTCTTGAAGTTGTACATTATTGTTTTCCCGTAATTATTTTAATTAGCGCGCAATACCATGCGCACCTGCAGGCGAATGCCTGATGCAGGCTGAGGACTGATACACGCCCAGTGGGCGGCCACTGTCGATTGCGCATTCGCCTTCACAATTGCATATATGCAATATTGGGTCAAATATGGATATCAGGCTCGACATTTTGCTCATGGGAGCCCTAAATGGACGCCATCATGGCGGCCATGCCTCACTCCCTGGCCGCTGCATGACCCGGTGACACACGCCCTTGTGCCACCCGGACACAGCGGCGACATACGCCGCCCCGGCAGACGAACCCGATGGAGCACGCTGACATGACACCCCACCAGGAAACGCCAATCGCCCTGAAGCACAGAGAACGCAAGGCGGGCGCCATTGGTGACAACCTCAAGGCACTACGCAAGGAGAAGGGACTGACCATCGCGGCCGTGGCCAGTGCGTCAGGCATCTCGGCGGCCAGCGTGTCGAGAATCGAGAATGGACGTATCTCGCCGACCTTCGAGGCGATCGTGAATCTCGCCAGGGGCCTGAAGGTGGATGTCAGCGAGCTGTTCTATCACACGGAGGACGCGGCATTTCGGGGTTGGCTCGCCTTGACGCGAGCGCAGGAGGGAGAAGTCATCGAGACGCCCAACTATCGCTATCGACCGCTTTGCAACAACGTGGCGTCCAAGGAATACATGGTATTGGAAACCACCGTGCTCAATCGCAGTCTCGAGGAGTTCGGCGGCCTGCAGAAACATTCCGGCCAGGAACAGATCATCGTGACCAGCGGCGAGGTGACGGTCTGGACCGAACTCTACGACCCCATCCAGCTCAAGGTCGGTGACAGCCTGGCCTTCGACAGCACCCTCGGACACGCCATCACCTACAACGGTGACACCCCGGCGACCATGACCTGGGTATGCAGCGCCTACGCCTGAGAATGCTGCCCGGGCCTGACGTGCGTTGGCAGCCTCGCCATGTCAAAACGTGAACGACAAGCACGAGAAAGGGCCTCACTGGAGGCCCTTGTCTTTGGTCTTGCTGACTTACTGACGTATGAACACGCGGCTGGAATCAGCGATTGAGAATGATGGCCGTGATCGCGCCACCCGCCACCGCAGCCAGCACATAGCGCCCATCGATATTCAGCCAACGATGCCCGCGCGGCGGTTTGGACAGATGACGATGGTGCCAGTCCTTCACCCAGTAGCGGCTGTCGGAGTAGTAATGACGCGGCAGGTGGTCGCCACGGCGCCACTGGTGATGGCGTCGCGCTTCATGACGGCGGCGTTCATGATGACGCTGCTGCTTGTGGTGCTTCTTGTGCTGTTTGCCATGATGGCCGCGGTCGTGGTGGCCATGCCCACGGTCATGATGCCCTTGGCCTCTATCGTGCGGTCCTGCCTGAGCCAGCGGGGCTCCCAGCAGCGTGAATATCATCATCAGAATGGTCAGTGTGCGCGTTCGCATGGCTGGCCTCCTCGCCTTGCCCCGTCGCCAATCAAGCGCCGGGAGTCGTGTTGGGGGCTTCCTGATTAGGAAACAGTGTTGCGCAACCTTAGCGAGAACTGGGGAACGCCGCAAGATGTCTCATTTTTCTCGTTCTTTGTCGTTATTTCATGCACTTTCCGTCGCATTGTGCCGAAAACGATGTCGCCACTGACCAACACCCACCTTTATATGCCGCCACCTCTATAGTGCTCTTTCGCAGCGACCCGACTTTCGCTGCCCTCTCCGCTGCCCCATTTCCCCTTTCGACTCCCGGGCCTCGGGCCTCGAGCCTCGATCAGGACACTGCCGAGGCATGGCAAGAAAGCGACGATGCCTGGTACGCCGACCGCACCACATCGGTGCAAGACCACCCTCAGAGTAGTGAGATATCTGGCCCTGGATCGTTGGCCGTTTTAGCCAGGACACAATGCTTCAGGCGCCGAACGGGGTGTGAGAACGGAAAATTCACTTTGCTGAATCGTGTCATTGAATCGAGACACCCTCGCGCAAGCCCTGATTTCATGCGGCCTTCAGCGCTTTCCTGACTTTCATAGCCATGATCACTCGAGGACATAGCCCAAAGTTCAAGCACGCGGGCTTTGCGTTTTGATGACCATTCATCGATCATTTGCACCACGCCTGAGTCATTTGATCGATAATAGACGATCTACCCTCGTCATCGCCGACAGGATCGCCAAGGCGGCTGCGTGACATCTCGGGTAGGAGCAGCAAGACAAGCCGTAAAAAAACAGGAGCCAATCATGGCCAGTACTGCGCCAGATTTGGATCGGCAGATCGCCCATATGGACGATGAGCTACTGCCGGTGCCACGTCATAAACTGCACCGGTGGCCGCACTTTGCCGGTCTCTATGCCGCCGAGCATGTTGCCGCGACCGAGTTCGTCATCGGTGCCACCTTCGTGGCGCTCGGTGCCGGTATCTGGGATATCCTGCTGGGCCTGCTGATCGGTAATGGCCTCGCAGTGCTCAGCTTCTGGTTGATCACGACGCCAATCGCGATCGAGACCCGTCTGAGCCTCTTCACCTATCTTCACCGTATTGCCGGTGATTCGATGTCACGGCTCTACAACTGGGCCAACGTGGTCATATTCACCGCCATATCGGCGGCCATGATCACCGTTTCCGCCACGGCGGTCAGGCTGCTGTTCGACATTCCGGCCCAGACCCAGGCCTACCCCACCAGCTTCGAGTTCATCCTGCTGGCACTGGCCGTGGCGGCCATCGTGGTGCTGGTCGCGGTCTATGGCTTCAACGCCCTGACCGAATTCGCCAGCATCTGTGCCCCGTGGCTGATGCTGATGTTCACCGTCGGCGGCATGGTGCTGCTGCCGGAACTGGCAGAGTCCGTCACCGGTGAAACCAGCCTGAACAGTTTCTCGAGTTTCATTGATGTCGCCGGCAGTACCGTCTTCACCGGCATCAACTCCCAGGGCGAAGCGGGCATCGGCATCTGGGAAGTCATCGGCTTCTCCTGGGCGGCCAATACCTTCTCCCACTTCGGTCTGATCGACATGGCGCTGCTGCGCTATGCCAAGCGCATGCGCTCCGGCCTTGCGACCAGCACCGGCATGATGTTCGGCCACTATGTCGCCTGGATCTCCGCCGGCCTGATGGGCGCGGCCACCGCAGCCGTCGCCGGTATCAGCATCGATGTACTGGAACCGGGCGAAGTGGCGTTGCACGCCCTTGGCGCCGCTGGCTTCGTGATCGTGGTCGTCGCAGGCTGGACCACGGCCAACGCCAACCTGTACCGCGCGGGCCTTGCCGCCCAGTCGGCGATGCCGAACCTGTCGCGCAACAAGGCGACGCTGGCCGTGGGTATCTGCGTTGCCGTGCTCAGCTGCTTCCCGTTCGTCTATCGCAGCATGCTGCCGCTGCTGACCTATGCGGGTCTGGTGCTGGTGCCGGTCGGCGGGATCATCTTCGCTGAGCATCACCTGTTCCCGAAACTCGGCTTCAGCCGTTACTGGGCGCGCTACAAGGGCGTGAAGCACAACACGCCGGCACTGGCGACCTGGGCGCTGTCACTGATCTTCGGCTTTGGCCTCGAGATGGTCGACGTGATCCCGTTCTACTACCTGTTCCTGCCGACCTGGTTCGTCTCCATCATCCTCTACACCCTGATGGCCAGATCGGCCGGTGCTGCCGCCTCCTACCCGAAAGCCGAAGCGGCCGAGCGGGAATTCCAGGAGCGTGTCGAAGCCCTGCACGCCAAGCAGGCCGAGACCACCAACCATGCACCGGTCAAGGACACTTCGGGTTTGACCAAGGCCATCAGGGCCGTCTGGATGGTGCTGGGCCTGGCGGTGCCGATGGTCCTCGCACTGCGCGTGCTATTCGGTAGCCCGGACCTGGCCAGCTACGAAGCGAATCGTGAGATGTTCTATGACGTGACCATCTGGTCGACGATCATCTACTTCATCTTCGCGTACTGGGAGCTGCAGCGCAGCAAGGCGCTGTTCAACAAGCAGTCCCCGAAGCAAGCGGCCACCGCTAGCTGAGTCGGCAGGGGCTCGCCCCCTGCCATGCCAGCGGCGAAGGAAGCCTGAATCACACGGGTGACCTTCGCCGCTGGCCGTTACGACCTACCCTTTCTTTACCCATCTCGACTCGACCGCGACACGCGGCAGGAGACCTCCCCATGACCCGTCTCTCCAATGCCAGTCTGACTCAGCTGGACGCCAAGGTAGCCACTCCGAACTATGACCGCACTGCGGTCAGCGCCGGTATAGTCCACTTCGGCGTGGGCGGTTTCCATCGTGCGCACCAGGCCATGTACCTCGACGAGCTGATGAATCAGGGCAAGGCGCTGGACTGGGGCATCGTCGGCGTCGGCGTGATGCCGGGCGACCGCCGCATGCAGGAAGCCCTGGCCTCGCAGGACCACCTCTACACCGTGGTACTCAAGCACCCCGACGGCAACTATGAGCCGCGCGTGGTGGGGTCCATCATCGATTACCGCTTTGCCCCGGACTCCCCGGATGCCGTCATCGAGCTGATGGCCGCCCCGGCAATCCGCATCGTCTCGCTGACCGTCACCGAAGGTGGCTACAACTTCCACCCGGTCACCGGCGAATTCAATCTCGAGAACGCCGACGTCCAGCACGACCTGGCCAACCCGGGGGAAGCCAAGACCAGCTTCGGCCTGATCACCGAAGCCCTGGCACGTCGTCGCGAGCGTGGCGTCGCCCCGTTCACCGTGATGTCCTGTGACAACGTCGAAGGTAACGGCAACGTCGCTCACAAGATGTTCACTGCCTACGCGCGTGCACGTGATGCAGAACTGGCGGCATGGATCGAAGCCGAAGTGCCCTTCCCCAACTCCATGGTCGACCGCATCACGCCGGTGACCACGCCGGCTGACATCGAAGAACTGTCCTCACGTTTCGGCGTGGAAGATGCCTGGCCGGTGGTCTGCGAGCCCTTCACCCAGTGGGTGCTGGAAGACCACTTCGCCAATGGCCGTCCGGCCTTTGAAGATGCCGGCGTGCAGCCGGTGGAAGATGTCGAGCCCTATGAGCTGATGAAGCTGCGTCTGCTCAACGCTGGTCACCAGGCGCTGTGCTACTTCGGCTATCTGGCCGGCTATCGCTACGCCCATGAAGCCTGCAACGACCCGCTGATCGTCGACTTCCTGCTCGGCTACATGAACGAGGAAGCTCGCCCGACGCTGGCCCAGCTGCCGGGTATCGATCTCGACGCCCATTGCCGCACGCTGATCGAGCGTTTCGCCAACCCGGAAGTCAAGGACACCCTCGCCCGCCTGTGCGCCGAGACCTCCGACCGCATTCCGAAGTTCCTGATCCCGGTGGCACACGCACAGCTCAAGACCGACGGCGAACTGCGTCGTACCGCAGCCGTCGTGGCCAGCTGGGCACGTTATGCAGAAGGCGTGGATGAGCAAGGCGAGACCATCGACGTGGTCGATCCGCTGAAGGACGAGCTGATGGAGCGTGCCAGCCGTCAGCGCGAAGAGCCGACTGCCTTCCTGGACAACCGTGAACTGTTCGGTGATCTGGTCGACCAGCCGCGCTTCCGCGACGCCTACCTGGCAGCGCTGAAGAGCCTGCACGACAACGGCGCGCGCGCCACGCTGAAAATGCTGGTGGCAGACGCCAAGTAAGCATGGCGGTGCAGGGGCTCACGACAACGTGATGCCCCGCCAGCACCCGCAGAAAGACAAAAGCGAGACAGGCAGCCGCCTGTCTCGCTTTTTTTGTGCCTCACGCCACCCCTTTCCTCACACCAACGCAACGGTCCACAACCCCGCCAGCATGATGACGATGCCGATCCACTTGGCGATGGCCGCTCGCTCGCGCAACCAGAGCACCCCGAGCATCACGCCCAGCGGGATCGACAGTTGACGCATCGCAACGACGAGGCTGACCTCCGCCGTCAGCGTCATGGCAACCAGCACTAGTCCGTAAGTCGCCATCACCATCACGCCGGTCAGCACCATGCTGCCCCGCTCTCCCTGCCATAGCGCAGGCAGACGGCGACGCTCTGCCGGCAGCAACATCACCAGCAGCGCGCCCCAGGCGACGGTCATGATGGCCTGCAACACCAGAAAGACAGCACCCGCCGAGGTGGGCGAGTAGCCGACACTCACCATGATATCCAGTGCCTGCTTGTCGATCAGCGAATAGCCGGTGGTGCCGACTGCTGCCAGCAGCGCGAACCCCAGTGCCGGGGTCAGGTAGGTCGAGGGGCGCAGGCCCTGCGGACTGCTCAAGGGCAGCACCAACGCGCCGAGCACGATCAGCCCCATGCCGACCAGATCCAACGTCGTAAGTGCCTGTCTGCCCAGCAGACTCAGCGACACCAGCGGCACCAGCACCACCGGCAAGGCCCGCGCGACGGGATACAGCACACTGACCTCGCCGCGCGCATAGGCCCAGGCAAGTCCGCCCATGTAGAGCACCTGACAGAGTCCGGTGGCCACCAGCCAGCCCCAGAATTCAACGGGCAGCACGGCAAACGACGGCCCCAGTCCCAGCAGCGGCGCAAAGATCAGCGCACCACTGGCCATGGCCAGCATGAAGAAGGCCAGCGACGGCGCTCGCCCCTTGCCGAGCAGATTCCAGCCCGCGTGCAGACAGACCGAGATCAGGATGAGTCCCAGCGCCAGTGGGCTCAAGAGGCACTCACGGCAATCGTGTGGGCTTGAACTTGAGCTTGAACATGAGATTGGGCCTGAACATGAAATTGGGCTTGAGAGTGAGCTTGCCCGTGCATGGAGACGGGCATGCGGACAGGCATGCGGAGATTACGGGCTTTCAGGGCAACCAGGCGGCAATCGCCAATGAGCATATGTCCTTACCTTTTGCAGGAAGGCGCCAGCCTCCAGGCCTGGTACAAGGGCCCGGGGCTGGCGCCTGAGGGGGTGGAGTGAAGTGGTGGGGTGAAATGGTAGATCAAGGTAGGTGAGCGAGGTGACAGGCAGTGCAGCGCCAGGCCTGGCATCGCCGCCCCGTCACCAGGTTGTCAGGGGCGCTCGCCACGCGCCAGACGCGCCTCGATCTCGGCGATCACCTCGGGCAGCTGCGCGATGGTGTCGATCATGAAGTGCGGCCCGGACGGCGCGAACTGGGCTTCGATGGCGCTGCGCCTTTCACTGAGCTCTGCCTCTGACAGGGCCATGAACGCTGCGTGATCCAGCCCCATGGCGTTGCCGGAGCAGGTCAACGCGACTGTCCACATGCCGGCGCTGCGACCTTCCAGCAGCCCCGGCGCCGTGTCATCCACCTTCACGCAGGCCGCCACATCAGTGATGCCCAGCGCGATGACATTGGCCAGAGACTGCGCCGGAGAGGGTCGCCCCTTGGGCACCTCATCGGTGGCCACGACATGATCCACCACCAGCCCATTGCCCTTGCCCCGTGCGACCACCTGCTCGAGCACCTGGCGGGGATAGCCGGAGCAGGAGCCGATCTTGATGGAGTTAAGCTCAAGTCTTGTGTATGGAGGGCAGAAGGAAGGGTGGCGTATCCTGCTGATTGATCACGCCAGATCACAACCAGCATAGGATGGATACGCCATGACCGATTCTACCCTCCAAGCCGT
>NZ_JADPPY010000050.1:0-17434 GCF_018340035.1 Cobetia sp. MC34 | reverse complement strand
AGTGATTTTTATTTTATCCATGAAGGCTTGAATGAAAGCACGAACCAATCGATTATTTAACATAGCATCGAAATAAATGTATTATCGTAAATTCTAAAGTATTAGTTTCCGTATGTCGAAACGATTTATTGTGTTCGCATTCCAATATGACTGTGTTTTTTTATGAGGCAGCTCCATATGTATATGCACTGTTCGGCGTAGTTGGTAGATTGGCTGTATTTTTAGACTTGATTTTTGTTCTTGATTGCCTTGAGTTATCAGGTATGTGGCAATGGCTCGTGTAAGCAGTCCTGGTCCCGTTTTGCTCCAAGTGCTTTCATTATCTCGTGCGAGTAATGAAGATAATGCCATTTCACTGGCATATATAATAGCAGGGTGTTGAGGGGTCGCGGATATCACATTATTGGCTAATGCACCAAAGTTCTCTCTAAAACAAAGCAAGTCAGTTCCTTCCGGGAATAGACTATCCACGTTAGCGTGGAAGCGATCATCGGCATCAATATATAGCCCTCCATAATGTCTTAGATAGCAAAGACGGAAAAAGTCAGCCCCTTCAGCAGGATTATTGGCCAATAAAAATGCTTTTTCATAAGACTGGCCAAAAGTAGTCTTTAAAAAGTATCTCGCTTTACGACTATCAAATCGCTCATATTCGATATCAGCAAGATTTTCCCAAGTCGCCATCGTATCCGTTATGGATTGAGGAGGGGTAGGGGTATCCCAGTACTGGACTATGCGACGTGGAATACGATGACCATCCGTTTGAGAGACAGAAGTAGTGTCTATAGTATGTGTTGCTACGACCTTCGAGGCGGCAAAATTATAACGGGAAACAAGATCAGCAGATTCATGCGACAAGTTCAAAGCACTTTTTTCCGCTTGATATAGGCATAAATCGTTGAGATGAACCCCTATCATGGACACAGAAAAGTGTTCGGACGTTACCTCGTGTTGTATCCCAGACCGCCTGGCTTTTTCAATAAGATTATGAGCTTCTTCAGAGCGCCCTAGCATGATAAGCAGACGGAGCCGCGTCATTAATAGCTGTACTGTATTTCCTACACCACTTGTGTCCAGCTCTTTTTGCGCTTCTTGACTATCCCCTATTTCCAACCAGCACTGAGCACGTAGATTTGCTGCAGCTATTTTTTTTGCGACAGGAATATTACCATGCAATATCTCAAGCGCTCTTTGGGGCTGGCCCGAATTGAGTAGCATTAACGCATGCAAGGACTTAAGTGTAAAATCTTGCGGCCAGCGTAGACGACATTGCCGAATATAGCGTTGTCCAAGTCCATGGACATGGGTGATTTTTAGTAGATGACATAGTCTACGTGCTTCTAGTAAATTTCGCTTCGACTGACGGACAGAGCGGTAGATAGAGAGGGCGGCGTGCGGCCCATCTGTGCACAGTGTAAATTCGACATTTACGTCATTTTTTGCTTTTTGTGTTAGATGCTTAGTTAACCTTTCTTTTAATGCGGAAAGCGAATGATATACTTGCGAGGAAATAGTTTTTTGAAACAGTGTTAGTATGACATCTTTGTCTTTCGGTCCATGTGAAAATATGGCATCACATGTTAAAGATACTTCTTTTTTTACTGTCAGTTTTTCAGCATTAAATAGTAATTTCAGTTTCTCCTTCTCATTCAGATACTGTATTTGACCAAGAATAAACTGAATAATGCTGTGATAGTTGTTCCGTCTTACCTGTGAGGCGGCTTGTGTGGTATCTATCAGTGATATTGCGTGTAAAAGTATTTGTATATCTTGCTGAGAAGCGTTATTTTTTTCCTTGATTACCTGATATGTATTAATAAGATGAGAAGGGTATTCATCTTTTTTAAAATTGGCTATCAATGATAACCAGAGCTTCCTGCCGTTAAGATGGTCTGTGTGTTGTGCGAGCAATGCTTGCAATACACTTATTGCAGCTTCGATTCGGTTATTGGCTTGATAAAATCGCGCAATTGCCAACATCACACTGGGATGCACTGTCTTCGCATCGTATAGCATGCGAAGTAGTGAGAAAGCAGGTGACTTAAGATTGATCATACGCAGTAAATCTAATTTCGCACAACATAGTCCCGCATGTAAATGATGTTTTTTCAACTCTTCTTCGACTAATAAGAGTGCTCGAGAAAATTCTCCCAGCGCCATAAGGATTCTAACTCTCAGAACCTGTAGTTCTGGGTCATTTGGCCTACGTGTGTGTGCTCTTGTAACTCGTTCAGAGGCAAGCTCTATTAAGTCTAATTCTAGTGCCACTTGTACCCATAATTTCCAGATGACAGGGTTGAAGATATTATAGGTAATGGCATCCGTGAGCACTTTATCCGCTTTTTCAAGCTGACGCTTATTAATCGCATACTGTGCGATATGAACGGCCAGGGTTTTGCCTAGGGCAATGGCATTAGTATGAGTTGGCTGGTGAGTCAAAAGAGAAATGACAACAGAATAAGCAGCATCGAATCTACCATAGGATTGGTACCAGCGCGCTATTGCCATCTGTATTGCGGGATGAGGATCTGTATTTTTTCTTGTGTTGCTGACGAATTCTAAGCCTACTGTTTTGAGTTCACTGCCCCGTAATAGGTCAAGCTTGAGACACAAAAGATCTGGTGCCATCGGCCATTGGATAAGCGCTTTATCTACGATGACTCTAGCTTTTACATCGTTCCCTTGTGCCTTTTGAATACGCCCGTAGAGCTCATGTATGGGGCGATGATAGGGGTGGTCTGAGACAGCTTGCACAACACGATGACTGGCTTCCACCAAGTCATTTTGTCGATAGGCAAGTTGTACCCAGTACTGCCAAGTACGTGCACAGGGAGTCGGTGCTTCTAATCTCGGTGCGAGCAACTGTGCCGCTTGTTCATAATGACTATTGGCGATCGCCTGTTGAATTTGGTCAAACGAGGGTTGGCTTTGATTTTGTGAGCGATCGTCATGTACGGACAATGTTGTCATTACCTTGTTGAGGTCTGAGTGGAGAGTTGACGTACTCTTAGGTAGAACATATTAGCAAGCCATGAACACAAAAACACCCGCGCAACAGATTGATTCTGTCACGCAGGTGTAGGTGAACTACCTTATGCTCTGGCGGAGCTTATCAGGCGGCTTGGATCGCCAGTTGCGGCTCCTGAATACCAAAACGCTCACGAATGGCCAGTGGCAGCAAGCGGCGTGCAGAAATGCGCGGACGCTTCATTTCAGTGATGGTTGTGTCCATGCCGTACAGTGACAGGTACTCATCATAGTTTTCGAAGGCCTTACGATCGACGTAGTCGATGTAGGTCTCTGCGGCAGCACCATTCGCCAGAATTACTTCGTGATTTTCTGTCTCGATGTGATAGTAGGTGACTTCCTTGGGAAGTTCACTCGCTTCAACGGTGGTGATCGTTGAGCCATTGACGAGTGCGCCGGCGTTGATGACCAAGCCATCGATGATCATGCCGTGACTGGCAGTAACTGTCAGATCCTGGTTCGGCAGCCCTGGAGCAATAGCGTTTTCTTGGAAGCGAATAGCCTGGAACTTGTCTTGCGCCTTTGCCGGGCGGACTGTCTGACGACCCACCCACTTGACGGCCACAGTGTTGCCTTCGGCGGTCACAACCATATCGCCGATGGCCAGATCTTCAACAGCGACTTCACCGTCCGGTGTGGCAATCATGGTGCCTTCAGCGAAGCAAACCAGGGTGAAGCCGTTTTCACCGTTTAGCAGGCTTGGATCATCAATGTATGCCTGAGCTTCCGCTTCTGTCATGGGGATATTGGCGACGACGTCCCCTTCGCCTAACACCCCATTACCTGAGTTGGTGATATGCAGGGCGTCCTTTCGATAAGCATTTTTGAACAGGCTGTCATCCAGCTGCCAAGTATCATTAGCGATGCTCAGCGTGTCGCCGGTTCCGAGACCTGTGACATTCAGTGTGGTGGTGTCCAGAAGGCTGACATCTGAAGCGTCGTAAGTGAAGTTACCAGCGCCTTCTCCGGTGAAGTTCACATCGTAGGAGCTGAGCCCAGATAGAACAGAGATTCTGGAAGCATCGACGCTGATGCCGCTTGCACCATCAACGTTGTAAGTGACATTGCTGAGGGCGCTGACCTTCAGCAGGCCCTGGCCGATATTGAGCTGGCCACCGTTAGTCGCCGTGAAGGTCGGCTGGGCGCCAACTTCTACCCCTACGATGCTGAGCACATTGGTTTCAACACCGTCGGACACCAGCTCAGAGGAGCCCAGCGCGTTAATATTGACACCATCGTTTGGAGTATCAATGACTTCTGTGTGAGTACCAGCAAGATTCAGATTGAGCACTGCCATCGCGATGTTCCTTTGCGTTACGGTTTCACTGTTGTGTCTGCTCACCGCGACAGCCAATGCCGAGGTGTGCGGGGCAATAAGCGTTATTTTTTCGTTTAACCATATATTGTTGCCGAAGGTCTCCGCCCTCGTGTAACTAAGAGTATGCGCAAGAACATGTCAATTTCAATCGCAATGGGGAAGAAAGTAGTACTCTGAACGGAATAAATTCCTTTTTTCCTATGCCGGGCAAGAGGTTAGGAGAGTTCTAAAATACAGAAAGACTCCATTCTGACAACGGTTTCAATGATTTAACGATAAATAATCTTTAGTATCGTTAAATTACCGGATAAAATAAATTTAAGGCTAAAGTCTTATGGCTTGCCTTTACTTGATGATGCGATGTGACACGTAGCCGAGTATCACGAGGCAGAGGATTGCGTCGTTTCTTCGCCCTGGGGATTCGAGGCCTTGTCAGGAATCAACGACAATGCCAACCAGGAAAAACGCCGGATTCGGCCATGCAGAAGTAGAGGGGCAGCGTGAGGCGCTCATGTGGGCCTCGGTGAGCGAAACACGGTACAGAGAGCGATCGCCCGCGTTGTCGGTAAATGCCATCACCTTTAAAACGCGAAGCATGCTCAAGGACGTTTTCTGGGCTGTATGCCGACAGGTGAGGCTGCCCTGCCAACTTGCGTGCGCAAGGGGCAAGAGTTGACGAGAGGGATGAGTGAGGCATGGGCGAACCAGTGAGTGTTCACGCAGTGAGTCGCCGTAATTGCTCACGCATTGACAGCCCCCATGAACAGCGCGGGCCGTGCAAGAGGTCCTATCAGAGAGTCCCGCTGGGGCAGGGGAGGCGGGAGTGCCACTACCCAGCCAAGTGGTTGTTTTGGCAGCCCACCTTCAATAAGGGCCGCTATTGTCTCTTGAGTCATGCCATGCGATTGAAGCCCGCCTGGAAGGGGATGAGGTGCTCTTCAATGGCCTCCTCGTCCAGTGCCTCCGGCGAGAAGTCTTCCCCCAGCATCTGAAGTAGCTCGTGACCATGAGGATCCTGCTCGCCGGCACTGGCGGCTTTCAGGGCAGCATACCCCTGCACACCGCCGATATCCTCTGGCGGGCACGCCATGGCACCATCCAGCCATCTTGGACAGGGGGATACTGCCTCTACCTCTGTTGCTTCGATGACAATGCGATGTTTCCAGTCATCGCCAAAATCATAGAGATAATGGAAGTCATTCCCCTTGGCCCGATTCACCAGGGTCTTCAGCTTGGCATTTCGCGACATGGTAATGGGGCGTTCGCTGAAGTCGTCGGGTTCAGCGTAGTAGCGGCCGTCACACTCAAACTCGTAGAGGTGTTGCTCCTCCCACCCCATCACGTCCTGGATAAGCTCGTGTAGTCGGTGCAGATTGATCGTTTCTGGCACGACGACTCGACGCCAGACCAGGGGATCCGTGTCCATCAATTCAATACGTAGTTGAATGTCCGCCATTCGGCCTCCTCGAGTGAAGTCGCTGCGCATGAGCGTGTTAATATCCGGGCGATTGACCGGATTGTCCGTTTACGCCGCAAGTCGACTCGCTATCACGATGATCCAGTGATGGTGACTCACGTATCAACCGATGCGTTGTCCTCACTCTCCTTCAGCAATCCCTCTATCACCAGAATAGAGCGTTCATGCGGTGCTTGTGGGGTAGAACGATTGCCTTGTTCCACTTCAAAAGGGAGTAGTGCAGAGACCAGTACCGCGGCGATCAACGAGAATAATGCATCAAAGTATTTCATCGATATCCCCCTCCAGACAATGAATGTGTCTACAGAGACTATGCCGCGTGCTACAGAATTGCCTTTCGGTAATATCGATATGAACTAGCGGAACAACCGATGTCAGCGGCTGGCGCGTCGTCAGCGAGCGTCGGGAGCTCGTTCGGTGTCATTCCAGTCGATCACATGGCTGATGATCTTCCAGCCGGCCTTGCGCGCCGCTTTCTCTGCCTGAATTTTGGCTTGAACCTTGGAGATGCTGTCAGTCTGCACCGTGAAGGGCTCTTCCCATGCCAGCCGCTTGTTCTTGACGCCCAGTGTCACTCTGAGCCCCTTGAGAGGCGTGGTGGTTTCTCTGGCGCGGGGTGCTTCAGGACGCGCGCGAGGAGCGGTCTCTCGGGAGGTTGAGCTGGCGGTTCTGTTGGTACTACGCACGAACTTGTCGAGTTCGCGTTTCATGCTTTCTTCGAATTGGTCGACTGACATGTCACTCATCTGGGTAACCCCGTTTGATCAAAGGAATTCACATCTGAAGCAGCAGGGAGTCAACACACATAGGTGGTGATGACTTGCGAGATTTCGGTAAGGCGTGTCTTGCCGGTAAATTCAAATCTCACCGTACCGAGTGCCGAGAAATAGATCGTGAGCTCTGAATCAAGATCAAAGGTGCCGGAAGTTTCGATGGAATAGGTTTCAATCTTCTTGTAGGGGAGCGAGGTGAAATCTTTCTTGCTGCCGGTCAAGCCTTGAACATTGACAGCGATAATACGCTTGTTGGTAAACACGACCCCGTCACGCATTGATTTATAGGCTGAAATGATTTCTTCGCCCTCGATCAGCAGGTCATTGACGCGTTCGGCATATTCATCGTTCTGTTTGAGTTTAAAAAAGCCTTTATTATTGAAATCTATCATTGTATTACCTTGTGATTCGACAGTGCTGCCATCTGGGGATACTTCGCTAGCGCATGAGTAGGAGCCTTCCCTCGGCCTCTGGCGGGACATGCGGCTTTTTTCAGTATCAGGACTAGCATAATCCATCCCGCGCCAACGGAGTAGCCCCGCGCCCTGACACCAGAGCTCCGAGGCGATCAAGTGTGCTGCATGGCAGTGCAAGAAGGGAGAACGCGGAATGCACGCCGGCCTCTCTGGTCAGCATGACGCTTGCTGTCCGATCTCGGGAGGCCACCTTCCTTCACTCGGACGGCCAGACCTCTTCGAGACTTTGCAGAGCGGCTTCTACACAGGGCTCGTGTTGCTTGTCGTGACGCCACACCACACTCAAGGCACAGGGCAGGCGGGTATCCGGCACGATATTGAGGCCTCGTTCCTGGCGCTCGGCCAGCGCCAGTACATCGCG
The DNA here is from genome assembly GCF_018340035.1 of Cobetia sp. MC34. Taxonomy (NCBI): domain Bacteria; kingdom Pseudomonadati; phylum Pseudomonadota; class Gammaproteobacteria; order Oceanospirillales; family Halomonadaceae; genus Cobetia; species Cobetia sp. MC34. The sequence continues at coordinate 10,002 of NZ_JADPPY010000050.1, read as the reverse complement.
AGCCAGTGTCAGCCCGACGCCGGCGCGCACCAGGTCCAGCATGCAGACTTCCTGATCCACCTGCGCGACGCGGTGGGGTGTGCACTGACTGTCACGCATGGCATGCGCCAGCAGGCGTGAGTGAACGGAGTTTTCCGGCGTCACGATCCACGGCAGGGCGGCCAGGGAAGGCCAGTCAGTGTCCGTCAGGCGCGCTGACCAGCCGCTGGGGGCGAGAATGAAATAGTCGAAGAATGCCAGCTCGCGATAACAGAGGGAGTCATCGCGTGGGCCTTCTCCGGGGGGAGCGAGGTAGAAGCCGATTTCCAGTTCATTCTGGCGCAGCGCCTTGAGGACGCAGCCGCTCATGCCGTGATGGAGTTCCGTTTCCAGATTGGGTGCGCGTTCCAGAAGATGGCGCAGCAAGCTGCCCAGACGAATGAATTCCGGGTCGACGATGGTGCCGATGCGCAGCTTGCCGCGCACTGTGCTGTGCAGTGCCGCGGCGGCCTGCTCGAAGCCACGTGCGCTGGCCAAGGTCTTCTCGGCACTGGGCAGCAAGGCTTGGCCGTCGGCCGTCAACAACAGGCCATGGGGGTGACGCTCGAACAGGCTCAATCCCAGGCCTTCCTGCAATTGCTTGAGCTTGAGGCTGATCGCGGGCTGGGTGAGGTGCAACGCCTGCGCCGCTCGCGACACGCTGCCGGTGCGCGCCACGGTGACAAAGGCGTTGAGTCGGGACAGATCCTGCATCAGTGACATCCCTGTGTTTGGCATTTTCTGGCCGGCGAGACACGTGCTGCTGGCCCTGCATCACGCATTGTGGCCTGAATGCGTTCTCTGCCACCTATTGGCCATTAGTCGCGGTAAGCCGTGTTCACCCGGGACAGGCCTCGTGATCGAAGCGCCTGTCGCTGTCGAAATCTCTTCCTTTTTATTCATTGTAACTGATTGATTATAAGCGCTTAACTGTTGCTCTGGTTCTCGAGGGAAGTGGAGAAATGTCTGAGCGAAACCGGATATCAGCAATCGTTATATCTCACCCAAGAATTACTCAATTGCACCCTGCGCGTGGCGGCGTAATTTCATGAACACTTGCTGATGGCATGTCCTCGTTCGTCATAGACCAGGCGAAGGACCTTCAGCGCCAGACATGTGCATGACACAGGCTTATTCCTATAAAACACCGCCAGCGGAGATCAGCACCATGACGACAGCAGCCAACGCTATCCAGCATTTCATCAACGGCCAGGTGACTCGAGGCGACTCCAGCGTCACTCAGGATGTCTTCAATCCGGCCACCGGCAAGGTGACCGGTCAGGTCGCGCTGGCCCGTAACAGTGATGTCGATGCCGCCGTGGCTGCTGCCAACGCCGCTTTCCCGGCCTGGGCCGACACGCCGCCGATTCGCCGTGCCCGAGTGATGTTCAAGTTCCTCGCATTGCTCAACGAGCACAAGGACGAGCTGGCGGAGGCGATCACCCGCGAGCACGGCAAGGTATTCACCGACGCCCAGGGCGAAGTGGCACGCGGCATCGATATCGTCGAATTCGCCTGCGGTATCCCGCAGCTGCTCAAGGGGGATTTCACCGACCAGGTCAGTACCGGCATCGACAACTGGACGATGCGCCAGCCGCTGGGCGTCGTCGCTGGCATCACGCCGTTCAACTTCCCGGTGATGGTGCCGATGTGGATGTTCCCGGTTGCCATCGCGGCAGGCAACAGCTTCGTGCTCAAGCCGAGCCCGCTGGACCCCAGTGCCTCGCTGATGATGGCGGACCTGCTCAAGCAGGCGGGTCTGCCGGATGGCGTCTTCAACGTGGTGCAGGGCGACAAGGATTCCGTCGAGGCGCTGATCGATCATCCCAAGGTGCGCGCCCTGTCCTTCGTGGGCTCGACCCCGATCGCCAACCTGATCTATGAGCGCGGAGCACGTCACGGCAAGCGCATCCAAGCACTGGGGGGCGCCAAGAACCACATGGTGGTGATGCCGGACGCCAATCTCGACAAGGCGGTGGATGCCCTGATCGGCGCGGCCTACGGCTCCGCCGGCGAGCGCTGCATGGCCATCAGTGTCGCGGTAATGGTGGGCGATGTGGCGGACACCCTGGTGCCGCGTCTGGCCGAGCGTGCCCGCGAGCTCAAGATCAAGGACGGCATGAATCTGGACGCCGAGATGGGCCCGATCGTCACCCGTCAGGCGCATGAGCGTATCTGCGGTTACATCGAAAAGGGTGTCGCGGAAGGCGCCGAGATGATCGTCGACGGGCGTGAGTTCACCGGCAACGACATCGGCGGCGACAGCACTGAAGGCTTCTGGATGGGCGGCACGCTGTTCGATCACGTCACGCCGGACATGACCATCTACAAGGAAGAGATCTTCGGCCCGGTCCTGGCCTGTGTCCGTGTGCCGGACGTCGCGACCGCCATCCAGCTGATCAACGAGCACGAATTCGGCAACGGCGTGAGTTGCTTCACCGAGAGCGGCAGTGTCGCGCGGGAATTCGGGCGCCGCATTCAGGTGGGTATGGTCGGCATCAACGTGCCGATTCCGGTCCCGATGGCCTGGCACGGTTTCGGTGGCTGGAAGAGCTCCCTATTCGGGGATACCCACGCCTACGGAGAAGAAGGGGTGCGTTTCTACACCAAGCAGAAGTCCATCATGCAGCGCTGGTCGGATTCCATCGATGCCGGTGCCGAGTTCGCCATGCCGACGGCCAAGTAAGTCGCTCGCGACTGCGGTCATCTGCATTCTGGTTACCTACCAGCATACGCCAGCTGTCTGGAGAGGGACGCGTCATGTCAGACAACAAGAACAACCCGCATCGATCCCCGGAGGGCGAGCAGGACGCTCGCCCCGCCAAACCGGGCGACGATCTCTCTGAATTCGATTACATCATCGTGGGCGCCGGTTCCGCCGGCTGCCTGATGGCCAATCGTCTCAGCGCCAACCCTGACCACCGCGTGTTGCTGGTCGAGGCGGGCGGACGTGACAACTATCACTGGATTCACATTCCGGTGGGCTATCTGTACTGCATCAACAACCCGCGCACCGACTGGATGTTCCGCACCGAGCCGGACAAGGGACTCAACGGCCGTTCGCTGATCTATCCGCGCGGCAAGACGCTGGGCGGCTGTTCCAGCATCAACGGCATGATCTACATGCGCGGCCAGGCGCGGGATTACGATCACTGGGCCGAGGTGTCCGGCGACGACGAGTGGCGTTGGGAGCAGTGTCTGGCTGACTTCATGCGTCACGAGGATCACGCGCTACTGGATGACGGCGCCAGCAGTGATCCTGGGCAGCATGATTTCCACGGTCACGGCGGGGAATGGCGCGTCGAGCGTCAACGACTCAATTGGGAAATACTGGATGACTTCGCCATTGCGGCCGAGCAGGCCGGCATTCCGCGCACCAAGGACTTCAACCGTGGCAGCAATGAAGGGGTGGCCTATTTCGAGGTCAACCAGCGGGCGGGTTGGCGCTGGAACACGGCCAAGGCCTTCCTGCGCCCGGCGCTCAAGCGCAGCAACCTGACCCTGTGGCATTCCACCCAGGTCAATCGTCTGCTATTTGCGGGCGGCGAGCAGGGCATGGGGGCTGAAACACGGGCTGGCACAGGGGCGACGGACGCAGCGAAGCAAGCCTCCGATCTGCGCTGCACGGGGATACAGGTCGTGCGTGATGGCAAGGTCATCAACCTCTCGGCGAAGCGTGAGGTCGTGCTGTGTGCCGGCGCCATCGGCTCGCCACATCTGCTGCAGGTTTCGGGCGTTGGGCCCAGGGCATTGCTGGAGGAACATGGCGTCGAGGTAGTGAAGGACCTGCCCGGCGTCGGCGAGAACCTGCAGGACCACCTGCAGATCCGTTCAGTCTACAAGGTCACCAATGCCAAGACCCTGAACGCCATGGCCAGCACCTTGCTGGGCAAGATGGGCATCGGCATGCAGTACCTGTTCAAGCGTTCCGGGCCGATGAGCATGGCGCCGTCGCAGCTGGGGGCCTTCACGCGCAGCAGCGATGACTACGCCCACCCCAATATCCAGTATCACGTCCAGCCGCTGAGCCTCGAGGCCTTCGGGCAGCCGTTGCATCCCTTCCCGGCGATCACCGCGAGTGTCTGCAATCTCAACCCCACTAGCCGTGGCACGGTGCGTCTGCAGAGCGCCGACCCGCGTCAGGCCCCAGCGATCGCGCCCAACTATCTGAGCACCGATGAAGACCGCAAGGTCGCGGCCGATTCCCTGCGGGTCACGCGGCGTATCGCCTCCCAGCCAGCCTTTGCGCGCTACAAGCCCGAGGAGATCAAGCCGGGGGTCGAGTACCAGACTGATGAAGAGCTCGCCAGGCTCGCCGGCGATATCGGCACCACCATCTTCCATCCGGTGGGCACCACGCGGATGGGGCGCGCTGATGACCCGATGGCGGTGGTCGACAGCCGTCTGCGTGTGCGCGGCATCCAGGGGTTGCGGGTGGCAGATGCCGGCATCATGCCGACCATCGTCAGCGGCAATACCAACTCGCCGACCCTGATGATCGCGGAGAAAGCCGCTGGATGGATTCTGGAGTCAGCTGTCGGAGGAGACTGATACGAGGCCCTGCATGTCCCCAATGCGTCAGCCAGTGCTGATCGCTCAAGGCCGGCTTGTCTGACCCTGAGCCTGCAGGGGGTAGCTTCCAGAGCATGAGAAGTGCTCAAGCGCTGAGCGTCTTATGACACGAGGTGAACGTCGAGGCTTCTGCGTGTGACGTTGGCGCATCGGCTGGCGAGACCCTCGCGAAGCAAGGAGCGGAAAGACTGCCGCGTCAGGTGCTGGCTTCTGCGTGACAGTCGCCGCTCATGAGCGCTTGAGACCCACAGGCCGCCGACATTGACGTGTCGGCGGCCTGTTCGCGTCTGGCGGAAACTTGGTCGAGGAAGGCGTTAAGAAGGTACGAGGGGGCGCGAGGATGTGAAGTGCGCAGTGCGAGATTAATGAATGAAATTCATGTTTGCATGAGAAAATACCGTGTCGCGATTCATGCTTTTCGCGGTTGCCGGGAAAGTATAATGCGCGTGGAATAAAAAATGTATAATGCCGCGCTCTTTTCATTACGAAAAATTATTGAATACAGCGAACTGCCCGAGCAAGAGCGACGTCTCGCCCCTCTTGCTCGGGCTTTCTCACTAAGGTGGTAGTCGTGCAAGAAGCAGTTCCCCCCGCCAGTGATGGCGATCATCTGGACCCGCGTGTCTTCATCCCCGCCGTATTGGTCATCCTGGCCTTCATCGGCCCGGTCATCCTGTTCCCGGATGCCAGCACCGCGCTGATCAATGCCGCTTTCTCCTTCGCCACCGGCAAGTTCGGCTGGCTGTATCTGGTGGCCGGCCTGAGCGTCGTCGGATTCCTCATCTGGCTGGCCTTCAGCCGCTACGGCAACGTCCGCCTGGGCGGGGCAGAGGACACGCCCGATTTCTCCTACTTCAGCTGGGTGGCGATGATCTTCACCTGCGGGATGGGGATCGCGATCGTCAACTGGGCGTGGGTCGAGCCGATCTACTACTACACCTCGCCGGCCTATCACGTGGCGGCCAAGAGTCGTGAGGCCGCGGAGTGGGCGCTGGCCTTCGGTCAGTTCCACTGGGGGCTGACGCCATGGGCCTTCTATTGCCTGCCGGGCCTGCCGATCGCCTACTCCATGTACGTCAAGAAGCGTGATGGCGTGCGTCTGTCCGTCGCCTCGCGCGGCGTACTGGGCCGTCATGCGGATGGCGCCTGGGGCGTGTTGCTGGATTCCATCGTCGTGTTCGGGATCGTCGGCGGCGTCGGCACCTCGCTGGGGCTGGCGGTACCGCTGGTATCTCAGCTGGTCAGTGGCATCCTCGGCATGGAAGCTAACTTCGGGCTGGAAGTCGCGGTGCTGTGCATCTGGACGGCGATGTTCTCCGCCAGTGTCTGGTTCGGCCTGGCCAAGGGCATCAAGATTCTCTCCGACGTCAACGTGATCCTGGCGATCTTCCTGCTGGCCTTCACCTTCATCGTCGGTGACTCGCAGTTCATGGTCGAAGGCTTCGTCAACAGCCTCGGCAAGACCCTGGGCAACTTCATCCCGATGAGCCTGTGGACCGACCCGGCGGGGGATTCCACCTTCTGGAAGGACTGGACCGTCTTCTACTGGGCCTGGTGGATCGCCTACGCGCCGATGGTGGGTCTGTTCGTGGCGCGTATCTCGCGCGGCCGTACCATTCGTGAGCTGATCATCGCGGAGCTGGTGTTCGGCTCGCTGGGAACCTGGGTATTCTTCGCGGTGTGGGGCGGTTACGCGCTGGATCTGCAGATCAGCGGCGCGCTGGACATCAAGGCGCTGCTGGACAGCGGCGGTATCCCGCTGGCGGCGGAAGGCATTCTGCAGACCCTGCCGTATGCCAAGCTGGTCACGGTGGCCTTCATCCTGCTGTGCTTCATCTTCCTGGCGACCACGCTGGACAGCTCGGCCTACGTGTTGGCCTTGGTGGCCTCACGCAAGCTGTCCGGGTATCAGGAGCCCAAGCGCTCGTTCCGCTTGATCTGGGCCTTCCTGATTGCGGCCGTCGGGGTCGCGCTGATCCAGTTGGGTGGCCTGCAGACGGTGCAGACCTCGACCATCGTGGTGGCGCTGCCGATGATTCCGGTGATGCTGATTCTGGCGCTCTCGATGCTGCGCTGGCTCAAGAATGACTTCCCCAAGGAAGAGCTGAATCCGGTACTGGTCATCGATGACATGCCGGCCTTCCATCGCAAGCCGAAGAAGACGAATCGCCAGGCGTAACCGCGCTATGCGCTGAAAGAGACGGCGCAAAACCTAACGACAAGGGCCCCTCAACATGAGGGGCTCTTGTCGTTTCTGGCGTATGGAAACGCCTGACAAGGCGCAGGTTTGTCCAGGCTCAGGCCTACCATGCCCAGCCCTTCGCTCGGCCACGTCTCTCGTTCATTTCTCTCGGTTATTCCAGCCAGGGACGATCAAGTCCTATAGCGCTTGGCAAGAGGTGCTCAACAGTAGGCTCTCAAGCAGGCGGACGGCAGCGGACGACAAGGCAAAAAGGGGAGTGGGCGGATGGTGGGGCTTCATCCGTGTGTATTCGTGGTGGGCGACGGCCAGCATCGAGTATCCAGAGCCGCTCGGATTGGATGACAGGACGCAACAATCCTGGCCTGAACGTCTGGCCCTCAGGCCTTGGGTTGGCGGTCTCTTGCTGGGCGATTTATGAGGTAGGAGTTTGTATCTGACCTGAAAACCGCAGCAGCTCGACACCTGTATGCATGAACATGCAGTAAGTTGTGCACGTCGTGCCGGACGCCACCTCGGGTTCCTCGTTGGCGGGATGAATCAACTGGTGCTTATATTGCAACACGTTAGGTTTTCGCTATTCCCTGGTTGGCTTTTATTTATTTTTGCTATGGGAGCCTCTCGCCAATACTCCTCGCCCCGTTACTCCCTGATTTAACGAGGAATTTGCGAGATGCTGAACGTACGTTTTCCCATGAAGACCCTGACGGCCGTGATGGCGCTGGGCCTTTCTGCCAGCAGTCTGGCGCAGCAGGAAGTGATGACTCGCTCCAATGGTGCGCCGGTAGGCAACAACCAGAATTCCCTGACCGCCGGCCCGAACGGCCCGACACTCCTGCAGGACCACCACCTGCTGGAGAAGCTGGCGCACTTCGAGCGCGAGCGCATTCCGGAGCGTGTCGTCCACGCTCGCGGTACCGGTGCCTACGGTGAGTTCCGTGCCACCGCGGACCTCACCGACCTGACCGTCGCGGCACCTTTCCAGGACAAGGGCCAGGTGACGCCGGTCTTCGTGCGCTTCTCCAGCGTGATCAACAGCAAGGGCTCGCCGGAAACCCTGCGTGACCCGCGTGGCTTCGCCGTCAAGTTCTACACCGAGCAGGGCAACTGGGACATCGTGGGCATCAACTTCCCGGTGTTCTTCATCCGCGATGCGATGAAGTTCCCGGACATGATCCATGCGCTGAAGCCGGACCCGCGTACCAACCTGCAGGACCCGAATCGCTACTTCGATTTCTTCAGCCATATCCCCGAAAGCACCAACATGCTGACCTACCTCTACTCGCCGCTGGGGATTCCGACCAGCCTGCGTGAGATGGATGGTTCTGGCGTGCATGCCTTCAAGTTCGTCAATGCCGAAGGCGACTGGAAGTACGTGAAGTTCACCTGGAAGTCGCGTCAGGGCAACCACGGCATGACGCCGCAAGAAGCCGCCAAGGTGCAGTCCACTGACTTCAACCATCTGACCGATGACCTCTACACCCATCTGGATGCCGGCGATGACCCGGTCTGGGATCTCTATATCCAGACCCTGGATCCCAGCCAGCTGAACAGCTTCGATTTCAATCCGCTCGATACCACCAAGTTGTGGCCGGAAGACCTGATTCCTGCCCGCAAGGTCGGTGAGCTGACGCTGAATCGTACGCCGGACAACTTCTTCCAGGAAACCGAGCAGGCGGCCATGTCGCCGGCCAACCTGGTGCCGGGTGTCGAGCCGTCCGAAGACCGCATGCTGCAGGGGCGTCTGTTCGCCTACGCCGATGCCCAGCGTTATCGCCTGGGGGCCAACTTCATGCAGCTGCCGGTGAATGCGCCCAAGAATGAGGTGCACAACAACCATCAGGACGGCGCGGGTTACTCCAAGCCGCGTTCCGGCTCCATCAACTATCAGCCGAGCCGCAACGCCGACTCGCTGGTGGATGACAGCCAGTACGAGTACAAGCGCTACACCCTGAATGGCACCACCCAGCAGCAGCCGATCGGCAAGCAGCAGAACTTCGCTCAGGCCGGTGAGCTGTATCGCTCCTTCTCCGAGCAGGATCAGGACGCTCTGACCCAGGCGCTGGGGACTGACCTGGGCAAGGTCAAGAACGAGGAGATCCGCGAGATCATGGTCAGCCACTTCTACCAGGCCGACCACGAATACGGTGAGCGTCTGGCCGAGGTGGCAGACGTCGACATGGATGACGTTGAAGAGCTGATCGAGGACTGAGACATCTGAGGCAGCGGCTGAAAGCAAAGCGTATGAAGAAAAGCGTGATGCGATCGCGATCAACCGCTGCCCGGAAGTCCCGGACCTGTTTCACCCGGCAGGGGAGCTTGCGCTCCTCTGCCGGCCGCAACACGAGCTCAACACGAGCGAAAGACCAGAGAGGAGCGCAAGATGCATACGATGCGAGCCACAGACCCCAGCGGGCAGCAACACGGCCTGGGCAGAAGATGGCTGGCGGTGTTGGCCAGTCTGCTGATGATGGTGATGGCAGGGCAGGCTGTCGCGGCTGGCGACATCGATATCTTTGACGCCGCACGCGACGGCGACAATGCCGCGATTCGGAAATATGTTCAGCAGGGCGGTGATCTCTCGGTCACCAATTCCCGCAGCTATACCCCTTTCATTCTCGCGGCCTACTACGGGCATACCGACACCCTGGCGCTGCTGAAGTCTGCCGGAGCTGACGCCTGTGCACTCGATGAGAAGGGCAGCAATGCCTTCATGGGCGTGGCATTTCGCGGCTTTGACGAGACAGCCAGATGGCTGATCGCCAATACCGACTGTGATGTGAATCATCGCAATTACAGTGGCCAGACGGCGCTGATGATGGCGTCTCTGTTCGGCAATGAAGACATCATCAAGCTGTTGCTGCAGGCAGGTGCCGACCCCTCGATCCAAGATGCGCGTGGCAATACTGCGCAGTCATTGGCGGCGGCCCAGGGCCTGTCACGTATCGTGACATTGGTGAAGTTCAATATGTGAGGTCAGGCGTGACCAAGGGTGCCGGTGAAGCCTGTTCGGGGAATCTATCGGCTGACAACGCGCTTGGCTCACAGGCCCTTGGCTCACAGGCCCTTGGCGCCACCAACCCGACGTTCTATCGATTTCACGTTCCATCAATCTTGAGCTCTATCAATCTGACGTTCAGTAAAGTGCAAGTCTTGCAGATCTGACCAACCCAACCCAACGCAAAAGACGAGAAGTGACATCATGAAAGCCA
>NZ_JADPPY010000004.1:0-211884 GCF_018340035.1 Cobetia sp. MC34 | reverse complement strand
TGGACGTCTTCAGCCGCAAGATCGTCGGGCACGAGATCTATGAAACAGAGACTGGCGAGCTGGCCGCTGAGTTGATTCAGAAAACCTGCTGGCGAGAGCGCCTGACAGATCGTCATAAACCCTTGATTCTGCATTCAGATAACGGCAGCCCGATGAAGGCAGCGACCTTCCTGGAAAAGCTCTATGACCTGGGCATCACTCCCTCGTACAGCCGACCGCGAGTCAGCAACGACAATGCCTTCGCCGAGTCGGCCTTCAAGACGCTGAAGTACCGGCCGGGCTTCCCCGTCGACGGGTTCGCCACCCTGGCCGAGGCTCAGGACTGGGTTCAGCAATTTACCGAGTGGTACAACCATGAGCACCGGCACAGCGCCCTTCGCTACGTCACGCCGAGCCAGCGTCATGACGGCGAGGCCAAAGGCATTCTGACGCAGCGCCGAGAGGTCTTCGAGGCCGCGAAGCAGCGTCACCCGGAGCGGTGGTCAGGCGACATCCGGAAACTCGATCTGCCGGAGATAGTGCATCTGAATCCGGAGCGGGATCCGGCACCGCAGGCAGTAGGATTTTAAAAAGCCAGAACCACTTCATGTGCCAACTATGTTGACAGATTCCGTACATCAGGATAAGCAACGTTTACACTCAGACTGATGTATCTCGGCGCCAAAACTCGTATGGTGAGAGAGAGGCTCGGCCTGTCGTCGATCAAGATGACGCGCGAGCCTCGAGCACGACTGTCATATGCACGACTGGAACGCATTTCTGGTACGAGCAACAAGGCACGACATCAAGCACAGCACGCGGAGCAGAACATCACGATCGATCATTGAAAACGACCAGCCGAGGAGGTTCACATGAAGGTCTACAAACCTGAATGGCGTTGCACGCTCGACGTGACGGAAGGCCCCGACCCCACCGCCCGCTGGAAAACACGGCTTGCCTGGCGCTTGCGCGCCCTCGCCGACCGCTTTGATGGCGGTAGTCGTACGATGAAGATTGACTGCAATGTCACCCCGGCGCTCACCCGCGAAGAGGTCGACACCTGCCTGGGCAAGGGCTTTGCCCTCAGCCAGAATCTGATGCTGCAACTGGCCAACCACAGCGCCTGCGAAGATGTCCTACGCGACGCCAAGGCCGAGCTCTACGAAGAAGAGCAACACCCGATGTAAGGTCTGATCTCAGTAGAACCCCGCAGATCACCCCATCGGTGAACGTAGTCCGCAAGACGCATGAAAAAGCCCTCCCGGCGATGCCGGGAGGGCTTTTTAGAGTGTATATAACTTAATTTTCGCAAAATCCATTCATATTTAATTTTCAGTTTTTGAATGTGGTATTGCAGTAAGGGTGCGATAGCTGAATGTTATCTAAAGTTCCACTACCACCATCTTGCTTACGAACTCTATGATCATATGAAATAGAAGACGAATGGAGCCTTGCACCGCATATTTCACATCTTTGCACTGTGCGTATACCATTTGCAATAAAGGCAGAGTTTTTTATAGCTTTGGAGAAACTGCTTGTAGCTGTAACTGAATAACCTGACTCATCTAGTTTTAGATATGAAAACTCATCTGTCTTCGCTATATTATATAAGACTTTACTTGTCTCACATCCTGATTCTAAATGCAAAAGAATACTGTTAAAATAATTCACTAGCGGCTCAATAGCGCTAGTAGCATGGCGTGCCTTCCTAACAATTTGTTGTATAACACCGTCTGAAAGTAAAACTATTTCCTCTAACTTATCTCGATGCTTAGTAAACAAATTAAGCCTATTACTCTCCTCCAGCCTCTTAGCGAACATTATTGTCGCATGAAAACAACTGACCCTAAAATTACCAGATTTGCTGTATATATAAACCGCAGGATGCAACCCTAACGAAAAGGGTTTTTTCGAGTTAACTCTTTCAATGATTTTTCTAACCCTTGATAGCTCTTGGACCGTACTTCTACCATCCTCATCATCTTTTTCCGAATCGACGCCCAATATCTTTATCAGCTCAAAAATCATCGACAATGAACTACTTGCATGATTTTTTCCGCCTAGAGGTAAATCTAGAGTTTTTATTGGAGTCGTGAGCTTAGGAGAAAATATCAATCTATTAATTTCCTCAGCTTGCTCCCTTATTGTCGCAGCAACTTCATTTTCGAACTTAGCCCAATAATTAAATCCTTGGCCACCCCGCAATATAGCTCTCGAACATAATCCTACTGGTTTTTTCCTTGATTCTAAAATAGCAATTTCAGTCTCACTTATTGGAGTCGATTTTTGGTTTATTTTAAAAAAGCTACTTTCAGCTTTTTTGGAATCACCATCTACCCACTGCAATTGAAAAGCCCTCGTGCCGAAAGTCTTCAATCTTTTCTTTATTTTCGGGTCAGCCAATTCTATATTATACAGTGCATCTTTATAATCTTTAAATGCACCGATATCATTATCGATAACTATTCTCGCTTTCCTCGCCGAATCTAACTGCTGTTGCGGTATTGCATTATCAAAAAATTTTCTAGAAATAACTCCGTCACCATAATCATTATTGACCCATGCAGCGATAGCACTGATTCTGTGCGCTCCATCTATCACAAAAGTATAACTATCTGCATACTTCCATAATATTATAGCTGGAACTAAATCTCCATCCAAAAAGCTTTCAATAAGATCTTTGACTTTTTCTAAACCCCATTCATTTGTCTCTCGTTGGAAGTCTGGCTTTCTTAGGAGTGAAAAGAAAAAACCAGGAATCTCAAAGTCATTATGACTCAATGTGGTTTTATGTGGTCCTTGTGAGCTATGAGCTTTATCCTGTACTTCAAAGTCATCTCTTACAATCAAAGCATCTAAAAACAATTTATCAGACATAAACAAATCCTTTTGTACGTCAGTTGATAGCTCTCATATGACAGGTTAGAAAATATAGCATGACATAAGCATTTGCGACACATCATTTTAAGTGAGGCTCAAATCAGAGAAATTAATCTTTTAACTAAGAGCGCCACTACACCTACGCAGACTTTAATAACATAGCACACACACAACACGAGCATACGAAATACTTAATAAATCACTCATAACACCTACCGTTACGGCATTCAGCACCTACCTATAGTATGATAAAATTTATTCAGAATTCTCCTTTTCACATGATTAAAGTCACTATCCGTACAATAATCTCCTAAAATTTTCTCAACTCAACCTCAGGCCCACCATGTCCATTTCCGCGCGTCCTTCCAAGCTGAGCTTGCCTCAGGTCAATCCCGGTGTGACGACGGTGCTGGAGTATCTGCTGCTCAAGTTTCCGGCGATTGCCGAGTCACGCTGGCGCGAGCGCATGGCCGAGGGCAAGGTGCATCGCGATAATGGCTCGCTGATCACGCCAGAGTCGCCCTACCAACCACATCTGCGTGTGTTCTATTACCGCGAGGTGGCAAGCGAGCCGAGCATTCCCTTCGCGGAGCGGATTCTCTATCAGGATGAGCACATTCTGGTGGCCTACAAGCCGCACTTTTTGCCGGTGACGCCCGGCGGCCTGTACGTGAACGAGTGCCTGCAGCAGCGGCTGCGCAAGCGCACCGGGATAGAGGCGCTGCAGGCGGTGCATCGTCTGGATAGGGTCACGGCGGGGCTGGTGCTGTGCTCCGTCAATCCCGACACGCGCCCCCTCTACCATCAACTGTTCAAGTCGCGGAATATCCACAAGACCTATCAGGCCATCGCGGAGACCCACAGCGATGAGTCCCTGGTGGGCCAGCAGTGGGAGGTAAAGAATCGTCTCGAACAGAGCGAGCAGCGCTTCCGCATTCATGTCACTGAAGGCGCGGCCAACAGCCACTCGGTGATTCGCTGCGTGCAGCAGACAGCCAGCCAGGCATTGTTCGAGCTGCACCCTGTCACCGGAAGAACCCACCAGCTACGCGTACATATGCAGACGCTGGGCTGGCCGATTCTGAATGACCGCTACTACCCCTTGCTGCAACCGCTCTCGCCGGATGACTACGCGCGCCCCTTGCAGCTGCTCTCCAAGGGGTTCGAGTTCATTGACCCTGTCACCGGCGAGGAAAGACGCTTCGAATACGACGGTGATCTGACGCTGGCATGAGGCGCGAGATAGCCACTGGCTGTCGTCGCCAGCCGACGCACAGGCCACGGCATGTGCACAAAGAAATCATCTGGCGAAGACTTCCTGCTCGACGTCAGGCGGGCTAAGGTTTTCCTCCTGTCCCCGGAAAATAGGCCCATCGATGTCCCGACGTCTCGCAGTGACCGGAGGAGCCGCGCTGGCCGCGCTCCTGTCCTTCCCCGTCCTCGCACAACAAGGGCACGACGGGCCGCCGCCCGATCACGATGGCCCGCCGCCGATGTCAGCGGAAGACCAGGCCCTGAGCGAGGCACTGCGCGCGCGCATGGGCGACACCAGCACCCAGATGCAGAGCGTGCCTCTCCCCGAGAGCGCCGCCGAGTGCGGCGACACACCCGGTTATGAGCGCATGCTGTGCCTGATTGATCTGCTCAAGGCGGATATCTCTGACGATGACATCCTGCAGAACCTGCAGCATGACTACTCCCTCGCAGAGGCCGAGAACTGGAGCAATCTGCCCGCTGGCGCCTTCCCGAAACGCCCCGGCGTGCTGCTGGGCGAGCTGAACATCAAGCAGCGCGGCCTCGTCAAAGCCATCATGCTGGAAGCGACTGGCCATGCGCCCGATGAAGGCTTCGACGAGATGCTCCAGACGCTCAACGCCGATGACTACATCAACACCGTCAGCACCGACTACAAGGCCGGTTACTCCTCCTACAACACCAAGTTCGCCTTCCTCGGCACGCCCGGCGAGACCGGCACCTGGGAGCTGTACTACGGCGGCCACCACATGGCCTTCGCCAACACCTACACCGACGGCAAGCTGGCCGGCGCCACGCCCTCCTTCCGTGGTGTGGAACCCTTCCCCTATTTCGAGATGAACGGTCGGGTGAACGAGCCGCTGACCCAGGAACGCGATGCCTTCGCCACCCTGTTGAGCTCGCTCTCCGATGACCAGCAGGCCAAGGCCATGCTAGAAGGTACCTACCGCGATATCCTCGCTGGCCCCCAGGCCGACGATGCCATCCCCGAAAGCTATGAAGGCCTGCCGGTCTCCGAGTTGGATGATGACCAGCAAGCGCTGCTGCTGACGGCCATCGAAACCTACGTGGACGATATCTCCGCCCCCGAAGCCGCGGCCTACATGGAGAAGTACACCTCCGAACTTCCCGAGACCTATCTCGGCTTCTCCGGCACGCCGCAGGTCAGTGCCGAAAACGATTATGTGCGCATACACGGCCCGTCGCTGTGGATCGAATTCTCATTGCAGTCGAACAAGTCCACCGACAAGGTCGGCAACCATCCGCACTCGGTATGGCGTGACCGCACCGACGACTACGGCGGCCAGAGCGAATGACCCGCTGCTCGCCGTGGCGCGCGGCGCTGCTCACGCTCGCGGTGATGATCGGCGGGGCCACGCTTGGCGGTAATGGTATGGGAATCAGCGGTATGGGCATCAGCGGCATGGGCATCATCCAGACGGCTCACGCCCATGCCCTGCCCGGCAGCACGCTCATCTTTGAGCAGCAGCCACAGCACACGCTCAAGCTCACTCTCCAGTTCCCGCGTGAAGATCTGCTGATCGCCGCGCCACAACTGGCAGCGCTTGGTGACGCCAAGCCCGATGCCCCCTTGCCGCAGGCGCTGACAGATCAACTCGGCGACTATCTCAGTCAGCATCTGGCACTCTCCAAGGATGGCGACGCGCTGCCGCTGACACTCACCGAGGTGCATCTCACCTCCACCTATCAGCCACAACTCGGCGACTACCTGCTGGTCGTCACCCAGTGGAACCTGAGCTACGAAGGTGCCACGCCCGACTCACTGCTGCTGAAATACGACGCCGTGATGCACGAGGTCCGCAATCACCGCGCCGAAGTCGAATGGCAAACACCCGCAGGCGACACCCGCCTGATGGCCGACTTCGGCTTCTTCCACTCCGCCCACGGTGTCCGACTGAACTTACAGAAGGCCAGGCAGGGACCAGCCGAGCAGGAGTGAGCCGAGCTGGAGTAAACAAGGCGGTTTGCGTTTCCTGAATCGCGCCCACAAAAAAGCCCTGCCGGCCATTGGCCAGAAGGGCTTTTTGCTTGCTGCGTTCTCGTCTCGATCAGTTCAAGAGACCGTCAGGACGAAACGCTGCGTCAGCTCAGCGAGGGGTGATCGTCAGACGATCATTCCCACTCGATGGTGGCCGGCGGCTTGCTGCTGACGTCATAGGTGACGCGCGAGACGTGCTCCAGCTCGTTGATGATGCGGTTGGAGACCTTCTCCAGCAGCTCATACGGCAGGTGCGCCCAGCGGGCCGTCATGAAGTCGACGGTCTCGACGGCACGAATGGCGATGACCCACTCGTAACGACGGCCATCGCCGACGACGCCGACGGACTTGACCGGCAGGAAGACGGCGAACGCCTGGCTGGTCTTGTGGTACCAGTCGAAGTTGTGCAGTTCTTCGATGAAGATGGCGTCGGCTTCACGCAGGATATCTGCGTATTCCTTCTTCACTTCACCGAGGATACGCACGCCCAGACCCGGCCCCGGGAAGGGGTGACGGTAGACCATGTCGTAGGGCAGGCCGAGTTCGAGGCCGACCTTGCGGACTTCGTCCTTGAACAGTTCGCGCAGCGGCTCGACCAGTTCCATCTTCATGTCGTCCGGCAGGCCGCCGACATTGTGGTGGGACTTGATGACGTGGGACTTGCCGGTCTTGCTGGCAGCGGATTCGATCACGTCCGGGTAGATGGTGCCCTGGGCGAGGAAGTCGACATCCTTGAGCTTGGCGGCTTCGGCATCGAACACTTCGATGAAGGTGTTGCCGATGGCCTTGCGCTTGGCTTCCGGGTCGCTGACGCCAGCCAGCTTGCCGAGGAAGAGGTCTTCGGCGTCAACACGGATGACCTTCACGCCCATGTGGCGAGAGAAGGTTTCCATGACCTGGTCGCCTTCCTTCTTGCGCAGCAGGCCGTTGTCGACGAAGACGCAGGTCAGCTGGTCGCCGATGGCCTTGTGCAGCAGCGCCGCGACCACGGAGGAGTCGACACCGCCGGACAGGCCGAGCAGCACCTTGCGGTCACCGACCTGAGCGCGAACGCGATCGGTGAGGTCTTCGATGATCTTGGCCGGGGTCCACAGACGCTCGGACTGGCAGATCTCGATCACGAAGTGCTCGAGGATGCGCTGGCCCTGCAGGGTGTGGGTGACTTCCGGGTGGAACTGCACGCCGTAGAACTGCTTCTCTTCCCACGCCATGGCGGCGATCGGGCAGCTCGGGGTGGAAGCGGTGACGGTGAAGGTCTCCGGGACTTGCGCGACCTTGTCACCGTGGCTCATCCAGACGTCGAGCAGCGGGCGGCCTTCGTCGTCCAGGTGGTCCTTGATGTCCTTGAACAGCGCGGACTCACCGTCGACACGAATCTGGGCATAGCCGAATTCGCGCACGTTGGAGCCTTCGACCTTGCCGCCGAGCTGCTCGGCCATGGTCTGCATGCCGTAACAGATGCCGAACACCGGCAGACCCATCTCGAACACGCACTCAGGCGCACGCGGCGAGTCCAGCTCGGTGACGGATTCCGGGCCACCGGCCAGGATGATGCCGTTGGGGTTGTACTCGCGGATCTCTTCTTCGGTGATGTCGAAGGCACGCACCTCGGAGAACACGCCCAGCTCACGCACGCGACGCGCGATCAGCTGTGTGTACTGGGAACCGAAATCGAGGATCAGGATCTTGTGGGAATGGATGTCTTGCATCTTCAGTCTCTCATTGGGGAGTCGTGAGACCCGCTTCGGAGCTGCGAGGGAGCGCAGGGCCGAAACAATCTGGCGTCGAGGGTAGCCGATACCGAAAGTTCGTTCGACCCAAGCAAAGCGGGAACCCGTGTTGGGCTCCCGCTTTGCGTCGCGCTTCGCTATGTATCAGTCGCGCCGATAGTTGGGCGCTTCCTTGGTGATCTGCACGTCGTGGACGTGGGATTCGGCGAAGCCGGCACCGGTGATCTGCACGAATTGCGGCACGGTGCGCATCTCTTCGATGGTCTGGCTACCGGTGTAGCCCATGGAGGCACGCAGGCCGCCCATCAGCTGGTGCACGATGGCGCTCATCATGCCCTTGTAGGGCACGCGGCCTTCGATGCCTTCCGGTACCAGCTTCTCGACGCCGGCATTCTTGTCCTGGAAGTAACGGTCGCTGGAACCCTGGGTCTGGGACATGGCGCCCATGGAACCCATGCCGCGATACGCCTTGTAGGTACGACCCTGGAACAGCTCGACCTCGCCCGGCGCTTCTTCCGTCCCAGCGAGCAGACCGCCGATCATGACGATGCTGGCGCCTGCGGCGATGGCCTTGGCGATGTCACCGGAGAAGCGGATACCGCCATCGGCGATGACCGGCACGTCGTACTTGGCCATGGCGGCCGCGACGTTGGCGACGGCGCTCATCTGCGGCACACCGACACCGGCGACGATACGCGTGGTGCAGATGGAACCCGGGCCGATGCCGACCTTGACGCCGTCTGCGCCGGCTTCTGCCAGGGCGATGGCGGCTTCAGCGGTCGCGATGTTGCCACCGATGACCTGAATCTTCGGGTGGTGCTCCTTGACCCAAGCGACGCGGTCGATCACGCCCTTGGAGTGACCGTGAGCGGTGTCGACGACGATGACGTCAACGCCGGCTTCGGCCAGTGCAGCAACGCGGTCCGGGGTTTCCGGGCCGGTGCCGACGGCGGCGCCGACCAGCAGGCTGCCGTTGCTGTCTTTTGCCGCGTTCGGGTAGGTCTTGACCTTCTCGATGTCGCGAACGGTGACGAGGCCGCGCAGGCGGAATTCGTCATCGACGATCGGCATCTTCTCGATGCGGCTTTCCTGCAGCTTGGCCTTGATCTGGTCCAGCGGCGTGCCTTCCAGCACGGTGACCAGCTTCTCGCGGCCGGTCATGATGCCGGCGACGGTATCGCTGAAGTCAGGCTGGAAGCGCATGTCGCGACCGGTCACGATGCCGACCAGGTATTCACCCTCGACCACCGGGAAGCCGGAGTAGCCATGCTCCTCGGACATTGCCAGCAGATCCTGGATCTTGGCCTTCGGGCTGACAGTGACCGGGTCACGCACGATGACGCTTTCGTGCTTCTTGACCTTGCGGACTTCCGCGGCCTGCTGGGCGATGCTCATGCTCTTGTGGATGATGCCGACACCACCTTCCTGCGCCATGGCGATGGCCAGGCGAGCTTCGGTGACGGTATCCATCGCAGAGGAGATAAGCGGGATATTGACGCTGATGTCGCGTGTGAGACGTGATCTCAGGCTGACGTCCTTGGGGAGGACCTCGGAGTAGCCGGGGACGAGAAGAACGTCATCAAACGTCAGAGCTTCTTGCGCTATACGTAGCATGTCGAACGCCCAGTAGCAGTTTATGAGGGATGCGCGAAAGCCGCAGTGCAGGGCCCGATGGACAGGCGCCATGACTACGGTTCTAGCGGTTGCTGCGAGGTAATCACCCATGATAACCCATTCGCCCCGCCCGAGACAAACGTCGCAGGCTATCAAACTCGCAACTTCACGTCCCGGCGACACTAACCATCTGGTCAACTAAAGCCACGGATGGCGCGGCCTGCGGGCTGGCGGGCGGTGAGAGCGTAACGACTGCCTGCCACTGCGAAGGCGGCCATCAGGGCGTCGGGGTGCCACCCGAATAGGCATCGAACCAGCGAGCCAGAAAGTCATTGCGACGCGCGGTGTCCAGCATGCTCAGCGAAGAGGCATCCAGCGGCTGCGGATACAGGCGCTGACCGACCTGATCACGCAGTGACTGGGCGGTGAAAGGGCCGACGATATCGTCCCGGATGCTGTAGAGCGGCGTCTCGCCAGCCACGACATGCTGACCTTCGCGACCGATGAGGAAGTTGATGAAGGCGCGCGCCTGCTCCGGGTGCGGGGCATGGCGGTGGATGAAGGCGGTGCGCATCGAGATCAGCGCATAGTCAGAAGGCATCTGCACGATGATGTCAGGATGCGTCTGCGCCCACTGCAGCGCATAGGAGCCCAGCAGGTTGTAACCCAGCCAGTAGCGCCCGTCACTCAGGCCTGCCAGCATGCGCTGGGTGCTGGTCTCGAGGGTGGCATCGACCCGCCCCAACGCCGCGACCAGCTTCCAGAAGCGCCCCGAATAGCGGGAATCCTGCAGGTAGAGCGCATAGCCCAGCGCACTCTTGGAGGGCGAATAGGCCACTACCCGCCCGGCCAGCGTCTCGGCGTGTTGCGTCAACAGATTCAGGACATCGGCATGCGAGACTGGCGGCAGCATCCTGGCGGCGAGGTCCAGCCGGTAGGCCATCACGATGGGCTCGAAGGTGAAGGCGAAGACCTCATCGCGCCACTTGGCCCATTGTGGCCATTGCCGCGCCTCGTCGCTGTCGAGTCGCTGCGCCAGCCCCTGATTGACCAGCGCCACCTGCCACGGCATCGCGGAGCTGAGAATGACGTCAACCCGAGGGTCTGGCTGCTGGGCTCGAGCATTGACGGCCATCGAGCTTCGGTCGCGGTAATCGAGCTCGACGTCGGGATAGCGGCGCGTGAAGGCCGCCAGCAGGGGCGCCGCCACCTCACGATCCATCGCCGCCTCGATCACCAGACGAGCCTGGGTGGACGCCGCAGCCGCCTTGACTGGCATCGCCGCCGCGAGAATGGCCACACTGGCCCACAGCGCGAGCAGCAGACGATACATGGCCCGGCGTACCCGTGTGGGAGCGATGATATGAACGATGGAGGAAATGATAGCGAAGGCCATGACAAGCGGCCTGTCAGGCGTGAACTTCATGACTGTCTCCCCGGAAAGCGAATGTGCACGCACAGCCCTCCCGCATCGCGATTGCTGACCTGCAACTCGGCCTGATGACGCAGGGCAATCGTCTCGACGATCGCCAGCCCCAGCCCCGAGCCATCGGTGTCCTGACGCCCTGCACGCTCGAAGGGCTGACAGAGTCGTTCCAGCATCTGCGGGTCGACGCCGGGGCCGTTGTCCTCGATGCTCAGCACCACTCCCCCGCCCTCTGCCTCAAGGCTCAGCCCCAGGGTGATCTCGCTGCCCGCCGGGGTGTAGCGCAGCGCATTCTCGATCAGATTGCCGATCATCTCGCGCAGCGCCCACGGCTCGCCAATCACGCAGATTGGCTGTGCCGGCAGCTCGGCCAGCCCCAGATCATGCTGGCGCGCGAGGTCGTGATCGACCCACTCCAGCACCACGCTGCGCAGCAAGTCAGCGAGATCCAGCGCGTCCTGCTCCGTGGGCAATGCCAGATGGCGCAGCCGCGTCAGGTTCAGCAACTGCCCGGCCAGACGACTGGTGCGCGCGGCGCTGGCATGGATATCGCTCAAGGCTTGATGCCACTGCGCCGGCGAGTCACTGCCCAGCGCGAATTCAGCAGCGTTCTGCACGCCGGCCAGCGGTGTGCGCAGCTGATGGCTGGCATCGGCGGTAAAGCGCAGCAACGCATCGCGGGATTCCCCCTGGCGGTGGAAAAGCTGCTCCAGGGTATCGGTCAGCTCACGCATCTCCTCGGGCATGGTGCCAGACAACGGGCTGGCATCCTGCGGTTGGCGGCGACGCAGCTGATGACGCAGACGCTTGAGCGGCGTCAACGCCAGGCGCAGGGTGATGAAGATCATCATGGCGGCGAACAGCCCCATCACCAGAATGCGCCCCATGGCACGTGTCAGAAGCTCTCGCGCCAGCTGCTCACGCCCTTCGATGGTATGTCCGACCCAGACCTGCACGCGGAACTGCCGCTCCCAGCCCGCCGAGCGCACGCTACGCGCATGCAGACGCCACTCGACGCCCTGATAGTGGATGTTGTGCCACACATCGCCTTCGGCGGCCTCGCGCTGCAGCTTCGCGGAGAGCGCAATGTCGAGGTTGTTGGCCAGTACCCGACCCTCATCATCGATCAGACGGTAGAAGACGCGCTCCTGATGGCGCGTGGAGAGAATCTTGAGCGCGGCGGGCGGCATCATGATGCGCGGCTGATCATCCTGCCACTGGATGGCCTCGGTCATGGTGAGTAGCGCATCTTCAAGCTGGCTGTCGAAGGCACGCTGCGCCGAGCGCTGACTGGTCACCCAGGCGTCCATCATCAACAGGCCACCGACGATGAGCATCATGCTCAGCAGCCAGGCCAGCAGGCGATTGCGCAGCTTGCCGTGAATGATCATCCGGCGTCGATCAGCTCGAGCCGATAGCCCAGCCCGCGCAGTGTGCGGATCTGGATCTCACTGCCCGTCAGGCGCTTGCGCAGCCGACTGATGTAGACCTCCAGCGCATTCGAGCCCACCTCGCCATAGCCGAACACCTTGCCTTCGATCACCTCGCGCGACACCACCTTGCCGGCGTGCAGCATCAGGCTTTCCAGCAGGCGGCGTTCGCGCGGCGGCAGGTCCAGCGTCGTCTCGCACAGCGTGAACATGCCGCTGCTGGTCGACAGCGACAGCGGCCCGAAGCGCACGCTGTTGTCGCTGCGCCCTTGACTGCGCCGCAGCAAGGCACGTACGCGCGCTTCCATCTCCACCAGCGAGAACGGCTTGGCCAGATAGTCATCGGCGCCGAGATCCAGCCCGCGCACGCGGTCATCGACGCCGTCCCGCGCCGTGATGATCAGCACCGGGGTCAGGTCATTGCGCTGGCGCAGTTCCGCCAGCAGGTCCATGCCCTGTCCATCGGGCAGGCCGAGATCGAGCAGGATCAGATCGAAGCCGCCCTGGCGCGCCGCGTCCCGAGCGGGGGCGAGGCTATCGAAGACATCGATGGCATAGCCCAGCGCCGTCAGACTGCGCTGCAGGGTACTGGAAATGAGGGGGTCATCCTCGACGACGAGCAGGCGCATGCGTCCAAAGTCTCAGTAAGGTGAAGGGAAAGTGACAGGTTGATGAAAGGTCGCGCTCATACCATGCCGGTATCGCATCCACGCCTGCGATGCATTACCCAGCCAGCGCCATTGCCGCCAAGAACATAAAGCAAAAGGCGCTGCGAAGACAAAAACAACAGCCATCAGGAGCACACCATGCCCCAGACTCGACGCCTGCCTTCATCACTGCGCCACTTCACGCCGCTGCGCCTCGTCGCCGCGATGACTGCCCCCATCGCGCTGGCCGCTGCAAGCTTGGTCGCCATGCCTGCGGCGGCGGCCGACAAGAGTGAATGCATCGCCCCGGCCAAGCCCGGCGGTGGCTATGACCTCACCTGCCGCCTGGCCGCCAACGGCCTGCTGGAAACCGGCGTCATCGATTCCCCGATGATGGTCACCTACATGCCGGGCGGCATCGGCGCGGTCGCCTACAACCACATCATCGGCGTGCGCAGCGATGACCCGAATCTGGTGGTGGCCGCCAGTACCGGCGCCGCCGTCAATCTGGCGTTGGGCAAGTTCGGCAAGTACAGCGCCGATGACGTGCGCTGGGTCGGCGCGCTGGGCGTCGATTACGGCGCGGTGGTGGTAAGCGCCGATGCCCCGTGGCAGACCCTCGATGAGCTGATGCAGGATCTCAAGGACCACCCCGGTGAGATTCCCTTCGGCGCCGGCGGCACCGTGGGCAGCCAGGACTGGATGAAGGCCGCGCTGATCGCCAAGTCCGTCGACGTCTCTCCGCGTAAGCTGCGTTACGTGTCCTTCGAAGGCGGCGGTGAAGCACTGGCCGCTCTGCTGGGCAATCACATCAAGGTCTTCACCGGCGACCTGTCCGAGCTCAAGGCCCAGCTTTCCAGCGGCAAGATTCGCGTGCTGGCCGCGCTGTCCGAAGAACGCATGGGCGGCCCCTATGCCGACATCCCCACCGCCACGGAACAAGGCTATGACGTGACCTGGCCGATCTGGCGCGGTTACTACATGGGCAACGACGTCAGTGACGCCGACTACAACAACTGGGTCGAGCGCCTCAAGCAGCTGAACGACAAGCCGGAATTCGCCGAGATTCGTGAAGCCCGCGGCCTGTTCCCGATCCAGAAATTCGGCGCTGATTTCGATACCTACGTGAAAGACCAGGTCGCCGACTTCAAGAACCTCGCCAAGGAAGTGGGACTGACAAAATGAGACTCGCCGCCGATCGCATCCTGGGCTTCGCCCTGATGGGACTGGCGGCGTTCATCGTCGCCCAGTCCCTGAGTATCGAAGTGCCCTTCGCCTACGACCCGGTAGGCCCCAAGGCCTTTCCCATCGGCCTCTCGATCCTGATGGCCATCTTCTCGCTGGTGCTGATCCTGCGCCCCGGCCCGGAAGGTGACTGGCCATCGGCCAGCGTGATGCTGCAGCTGGGACTGGTGATGGTGATCCTGATCGCCTTCGCCTTCTTCTTCGTTCGTCTCGGCTACCCCATCACGGCCGTCGCCGCCATCACCGCCATCGCACGACTGTTCGGTGCCAGCTGGCGCGCCGCCTGCGTGACCGGCGTACTGATGGCCGGAGCAAGCTATGTGCTGTTCACCGCCGTGCTGGAAATCTCGCTGCCGACCGGGCTGTGGTTTTCCTGATTCCGAGAGGGCTTTCTCATGTTTGATTTCATCATCCAGGGCTTTGGCGTCGCACTGACGCCACTCAACCTTGGCCTGGCCTTCAGTGGCGCACTGCTGGGCACCTTGTTCGGCGCCCTGCCGGGCATCGGCCCCATCAACGGCATCGCCATTCTGATGCCGCTGGCCTATACCCTCGGTCTGCCGGCGGAATCGGCGCTGATTCTGCTGGCAGGTATCTATACCGGCGCCGAATATGGCGGCCGGATGTCGAGCATCCTGCTCAATGTGCCGGGCGATGCCGGTGCCGTGATGACCACCCTCGACGGCTATCCGCTGGCCAAGCGCGGACTGGCCGGGCCGGCGCTGGGCATCTCGGCGATCAGCTCCTTCGTCGGCGCCAGTATCGCGATCCTGGGTCTGACCCTATTCGCCCCGCTGCTGGCCACGGTGGCCGTGCAGTTCGGTCCGGCGGAACTGTTCACCATGATGGTGTTCGCCTTCGCCTCCATGTCGGTGATGATGGGCAATGACCCGGTCAAGACCGCACTGGGCGCCATCCTCGGTGTATTGATCGGTACCGTCGGCGTCGATTCCGGCACCGGTATCCAGCGCTTCACCTTTGATATCCCCGATCTCTACGACGGCATCGATTTCGTGGTGCTGATCATCGGCATGTTCGCGATCAGCGAAATCCTGCTGATGCTGGAAAGCCGCCTGCAGCATGGCAAGTCCGGCGCTCTGCCTGTCATCGGTCGCGTCTTCGTGACGATGAAGGAAATTCTCTACTGCAAAGGCGCCATGCTGCGCTCCGGTCTGCTCGGCTTCCTGATCGGCGTGCTGCCGGGCACCGGCGCCTCGGTGGCGGGTGCTGTTTCTTACACCACCGAGAAGCGTGTCAGCGACAAGGACAACACCTTCGGTACCGGCGACATGCGCGGCCTTGCCGCACCGGAAGCCGCCAACAACGCGTCCGCAGCGGGCTCCTTCGTGCCGATGCTGACCCTGGGCATCCCGGGTTCCGGTACCACCGCCGTATTGCTTGGCGCACTGATGCTCTACAACATCACGCCCGGCCCGATGATGTTCAGCGAGCATCCCAAGGTCGCGGGCGGCCTGATCGCTTCACTCTATATCGGTAATATCGTGCTGTTGCTGCTCAACCTGCCGCTGGCCGGCTTTTTCGCTCGCGTGCTGACCATCCCGCGCTGGGCGCTGGTGCCGGGCATCGTCATCCTGTCCTTCGTCGGGGTCTATCAACTGCATTCCGACATGGGCGCCATCTATCTGATGCTGGGTATCGGCGTGCTGGGCTACCTGCTGCGCAAGCTGAACTTCTCGCTGGCGACCATCGTGCTGGGCTTCGTGCTCGGCGGGCTGATGGAAGAGAACCTGCGCCGCGCCCTGGCCATCAGCGGTGGCGACAGCAGCATCCTGTGGCAATCGGGTATCTCGCAGGGCCTGTGGCTGGCCTCGCTGTTGCTGCTGCTCGGGCCTTTCCTGCTGTCACGCCTCGGCAAGCGCAAGGCACAGACGGCCTGATCAAGGTACGCCCTGTAGCAATCCCCAAGCCCCCGTTCTCCCTCTGGAGTGCGGGGGCTTTTTGGTGGCAGCGCCCTCGCCTGTGGCATCATTGTATTGTTCTCTTCACCAGCTTCAGTGCTTCACCAGCTTCAGTGTTTCACAACTACAATAGTCGCCCTCACTCAAGCTCCCCGTCAGCTCCAGCACAAGGAATGTCGCGTGTTCGAAACCTCGTCTGCCGCCAACGCCATCAGCGTGACCCAGCTCAACCGTGAGGCCAAGGGCCTGCTGGAGCGAGGCCTGGGGGAGCTCTGGATCGAGGGGGAGATCTCGGGCTTTTCGCAGCCGCGCTCCGGCCACTGCTACTTCACGCTCAAGGATGACAACGCCCAGGTACGCTGTGCGTTGTTCAAGAGCCGCGCCCAGTTTCTGCGCGAGAAGCCCAAGGATGGTGACCGGGTGCGGGTACGCGCCAAGGTGTCGCTGTTCGAGGCGCGTGGCGACTATCAGCTGATAGTCGAGGCGTTGCAGCAGGCGGGACTGGGGGAGTGGCTGGCGCGACTGGCACGCCTGAGAGAACAACTGGCGGCCGAGGGCGTGTTCGCCAATCAGCGCGCCCTGCCCCATCCGCCGCGCCATCTGGGCGTGATCACTTCCGCGACCGGCGCGGCGCTGCAGGATGTGATCGCGGTGACGCGCAAGCGCTGGCCGCAGGCGCATCTGAGCGTGCTGCCGGTCGCCGTGCAGGGGCCACAGGCGGTGCCGCAGTTGATTCGCGCGGTGGCGATGGCCAATCGCGACAGCGACTGTGATGCGCTGCTGATCACGCGTGGCGGCGGCAGCCTGGAAGACCTGTGGGCCTTCAATGACCAGCATCTGGCGCGCGCCATCTTCCACTCGCGCCTGCCGGTGGTCGCCGCCATCGGCCACGAGACCGACACTACCCTGGCGGAACTGGCCGCCGACCTGCGCGCACCGACGCCCTCCGCCGCAGCCGAGGCACTGTACCCGGACCAACGCGCCCAGGTGCAGCAACTGACCGCCCTCAAGCAGCGCCTGTGGCGCGCGCAGCGTGCCCGCCTCGACCAGGCGGCGCAGCGGCTGGATCATGCCCGCTCGCGCCTTCGACATCCGGCCCGTGAGCTGGAAACCCAGCGCCAGCGTGCCCGCGAGCTGGAACGCCGCCTGCACACCGCAGTGCGCATGCGCATGACCAGTGAGCAGCAGAAGGCCGATCAGCTGACCCGCCGCCTGCAGCAGGCCAGCCCCGCGCGCGACATCCAGCGCCATCGTCAGCAACTGGCGATGTTGACCCCGCGCCTCAACAACGCCCTGCCACGTCGCCTGGCCGCTGATCGTGAGCGCCTGGAAGGCGCGATGCGCGCACTGAATGCGGTCAGCCCGCTCAATGTGCTCAACCGTGGCTACGCCATCGTCGAACGCGTCGGCAGCCAGACGCCGACACACGGCGACAGCAAGGTGATTCGCGCCGCCCACCAGACCCAGCCCGGCGAGATGCTCTCGATCCGCCTCGGCGAAGGCCGCCTGGCCGTCGAGGTCAAACGCCGCTACAAGCCGCGCCCCTGAGCCCTGTCTTGCCTCGGACTGACGAGAACAAGACGAGAACAAGACGAGAACAAGACGAAAAAAGCCCCGCTACCTGAACAGGTAACGGGGCTTTTTCTTGGGCGCTTCACGTCCGACACACCGGGCCACTTTTGGCCTTACGACCTTCGCGTGGCGCCGGGCCGCTTTTGACCTCATGCCCTTCGCGTGGCTTCGGACGCGTTAGATCAAAAGTCAGGCGGACCCTGCTCGGCGCCCGGCTTGAACACGCCCGGCTCCAGGTCATGACGTCCCAGCAGCTTGTAGAAGTCGGTGCGGTTACGTCCGGCGATACGCGCCGCCTGGGTCACGTTGCCTTCGGTGATCTTCAGCACCTTGATCAGGTAGCTGCGCTCGAAACCGGCACGCGCCTCGGAGAAGGACGGCAAGGCGTTCTCTTCCGCGGCCAGCGCCTGGGAGACCAGCGCTTCCGGAATCATCGAGGAGCTGGTCAGCGCGACACACTGCTCGACCACGTTGACCAGCTGACGCACGTTGCCCGGCCAGGCACTGGAGGCCAGCAGGTTGAGCGCTTCCGGCGAGAAGCCCTTCACGAACGGCTTGTGGCGCGCGGCGGCCTGGCTGATCAGATACTTGGCCAGCAGCGGCACATCCTCGGCACGCTCGCGCAGGGCGGGCAGCTTCAGATTGACCACGTTGAGGCGGTAGTAGAGGTCTTCGCGGAAATCGCCGTCATGCATCGCCTTGTCGAGATTGCGGTGCGTGGCGGAGATGATGCGCACGTCGATGGGCACCGAGGTGGTGGAGCCCAGCGGGCGAATCTGACGCTCCTGCAGGGCACGCAGCAGCTTGACCTGCAGCGCCAGCGGCATGTCGCCGATCTCATCGAGGAACAGGGTGCCGCCGTCCGCCGCCTGGAACAGGCCCTGATGGGCACTGACCGCGCCGGTGAACGAGCCCTTGGCGTGACCGAACAGCTCGCTTTCCAGCAGCTGCTCCGGCAGCGCGCCACAGTTGATGGCGACGAAGGGACGCGAGGCGCGCGGGCTGGCGTTGTGGATGGCCTTGGCCATCAGCTCCTTGCCCGAACCGGACGGGCCGGTGACCAGCACGCTGACATCGGATGCCGCCACCATGCGCGCCTGCTCGAGAATCTGCTCCATCTGCGGGGAGCGAGTGATGATGCCAGCGCGCCAGGCATCGTCACCCTCCTTTACGGGCGGCGCCTGGGCCAGCGCCTCATCGATGGCGGCGAACAGCTCGTCCTTGTCGACCGGCTTGGTCAGGAAGCTGAACACGCCCTGGCGGGTGGCACTGACGGCATCAGGGATGGAGCCGTGTGCGGTCAGCAGGATGACGGGCATACCCGGCTGACGCTTCTGCAGCTCACCGAACAGGGCCATGCCATCCATTTCATCCATGCGCAGGTCGGACAGGACCAGGTCTGGACGTGCGGCTTCGAGACGGCTGAGCGCCTCGCGGCCACTGCTGGCCGTCGTGACCTTGAAGCCACGGCTTTCGAGACGCATGCCGAGCAGCTTGAGCAGGCTCGCATCATCATCGACGAGCAGAATATGCGCTTGTGCGTATTTCACACTAACTCTCCTTGCGACACCCGAGGGCCTGGGACATCGACGTCGGGGCCGCACAGTCTTGCGTCATGCAATCGCGGGGATTGAGTGACAGGGTCGTGGCCAGAGTCTGCCGCTGAGGGTTCAGGGCGTGCTCTGGCGGCGCGAATTGATTGATTCTTCGATGGCCGTCAAGGCTTCCAGCTTCTTGGTCAGCTGGGCGTTCTCGGCGCTGAGCTTGCGACGGGCACCGTCATTCTTGTCACGCTCGGCGATCAGACCGCGACGCTCCTCGAGGCCATTGAGCCACTGACGAAGCAGCGGCTGCAGGCGGCTCGGGGCGGTGGGCAGGTCCGCCTTGTAGAGGTCGGAGGCCAGTTCCCAGCCCGATTCATCGCCCCAGCTGAGCACGATGGCACGCGCGAGACGACGGTCGTGGCGGTTGCCTTCCAGCTGCAACAGGGTGCTTTCACGCCAGCCGCTGTTGCCACGCTGGGCCTGCAGCGCGAAGGCGACCCATTCATCCAGCAGGCAGTCCTCGCCGGTGAAGTCCGGCAGGTCGCCGGCGCCGTAGCAGCTCTCCCGCACACTCGGGCTGACCACTTCCGGCTCGCTGCCCGGCATGGTGATATTGGTCAGGGCGCCACAGGCGCTAAGCGTACTGAGCAACACGCCTGCAGCCAGGCGCATCAGTAGTCGTTGACCCTTCATCACTTCAGTTCCTTGCGTGCTTGATGGCGTTCAATGACGCCATTTCATGTGGTGTGGACTGCTGATCCGCTCCGGCGGCATCCCTGTCTGCCTGCGGTTCATGCTCACTGCCTTCCCCTGATGTCAGCGAGCGACTCGGTGTCGGCAATGTCAGCCGGAAGCAGACATCCGCCTTGGGGTCATCCACCAGCGCCAATTGACCAAATTGGGCGCGGGCGCTGTCAGCGGCGACCGAGAGACCGATGCCCGAGCCCTTGAGTGGCCCCTTGCGCTTCACCGCGCCCTGATAGAAGGGCTTGAACAGGTGGTCACGGTCCTGGGCGGCGATGGGTTCCCCGCTGTTGGCGACTTCGATGATCAGCTTGCGGCGCTCCTTGCGGGCTCTCAACCACAGGTCGCCACTGTCTTCGCCGTAGGCGATGGCATTGGAGATCAGGTTGTCGAGAATACGCCCGGTACGCGGCCTGTCCGCCTCCCAACTGAGGCTGGCAGGCGGAAGATGCACGCGCATGCCCTTCTTTTCCAGTGCCAGGCGATGTTTCGCCAGCACTTCCTTGAACACTTCATGCACATCGAAGCGGCTCTGTTCGAGGCCCTGATTGTGCTGCAGCAGATTGTAGTCGAGGAGTTGCTCGATCAGCTTCTGCAATTCCTTGCTGGAGTCATCCAGCAGGCCAAGAATCTCGGTCTGGTGAGGGCTCAGCGGCCCGGCGACCTCGTCGATCAGCAGGCCGGTGCCTTCGCGGATGCTGGCCAGCGGGGTCTTGAGCTCATGCGACATGTGACGCAGGAACTGCTGCTTCTGCTCCTCGAGCTCATCCAGACGCGTCGACAGCCAGTTGAGGCGCTCGCCCAGCTGCACCAGCTCCGCCGGCCCCTTGATGACGATGGGTCGCTCGCTGTCGGTGCCGCTGCCCAGGCCATTGATGCGGCGCTCCAGCTGCCGGATGGGACGGATGATCAGCCAGGTGAAGAACAGCATCAACAGCAGACTGATGGAGACCAGCGCGGCGGTCTGCCACCACAGCTGATTCTTGACCTGGGAGGCGCGGGCGCGGATGCCTTCGATACGCGCATCGACGAGTTCACGCGTGGAGTTGAGCAGGCCGCTGGCCTGGATCGAGAAGGGCCCGAAGTCTTCCAGATGGCGACTGACCTGGTCGACGCTCATCTCGGGCATGCGCTCGAGCTGTGACAGCGTCGCCTTCAACTCGCTGACGCGAGGATCGCCCTCGCCCAACAGGCGCGCCTGCTCATCCAGCAAGGTGCGGAAGCTGTTGGCCTTGTCGGCGTAGATCTTCATCAGATCGGGATTTTCCAGCACGGCGTACTGGCGGGCGCTACGCTCCATCTCGACGGCGAGATTGGTCAGCGTGCGGGCGCGGCGGGTCTGGTCGACGGCCTGACGGGCACTGACATCCGCCAGTTCCGACAACTCCGACAGCGCCTGCCCTGCTTGAAACATGAGCACGCCAATCGGCAGCATCACCACCAGAAATGCCATCAGAACCAGCTGCGGCAGCGAGCGGGGACGCCAGCGTCGTGACACTGTGGAGGCCATGGAAAGAACTCTATGCAAGAAAGGGGTGGTCATCATCGAATCACGTCTTCCTAGAATACCAGAGTTCACCAGCGTCCATCGCGGTTGCCAGTTCGTTAATAAATATGACTCTTATTCAAATCATTACGCCGCCACGAGACAAACCGCCCCATTGGCAACGTTTCGCATGAAATTGTTGGCCATTCAGCGCTAGACGCACAAAAAAAGAGGGCCGGCATAGCCGGCCCCAAGTACGCAGGGAACTGAAGGGTCAGTCATCACGTGGTGCCTCTGGTACCTGGAGACCAGAGGCACCACGTGATTGGCGGGTCTGACAGGTGGTCTGCCTGTCAGTCCCGGGAGAAAAGAACGTCACCTGGTGGTCGTTCCAGGTCAGTTGACGTTCACGCCGGACAGCGTCCGCGCTCCCTATCGGATGTGAAGCAAGGGGCAACACATCGCAATGTGGATGATCGAGTCGGATGGCTTGCCGACTTGCCCGCCTCGATCGTCAATTCGGGGATGACGGCAGCCAATCTTGCCGGCTACCGCATCGGTTTCGGGCATCCTTGCCCGGGCGTCCTTGCCCTCAAGATACTGTCCATGCCCACCAGGGGCCGTACCTGTCTCATCGCAACCTGAAGTCACACATCGCGTGGAGCAGACGCTTGGCCTGTCAGCGATCACGGAGCGCACAGGGTAGTGAGTACCGTCATCGCTGGAAGGCCAGAGAAAGGGCCGGTGATGCACCTCATATCTCTTGCTCACGGTACCTATTGCCAAAGGCGTGCCATAAACGCGAAAACACATTACAAAACAATGACTTGAAATGGATATTACGACGACAGGCATGCCAATGTTGCCCAGGACGGCACACAGAGTCGTGTTTTACTGGCCGATTCGTCGCGATTTGCCAACACATATACGGGGCATGCTATTTTTCCCTTTTGAATCAACACCTTGAAACGTCTCCTTTGCAAGACAATCCCGCAAGGGGTGGGGGAAAACTGCGACACCTACGCAAGAACACCCGCTGATCAGCCCTCATTCAGGGGGTCATCAGCGGGTGTTCTCTGGGCGATTCACACTGGCAGGCAAGCGAGGTGTGACTAGAGCGACTTGAGCAATACCTTGGAGTTGCGCGCCGAGTTGTAGGCCTCGCGACGCATGGGCGGCAGGTCTTGCAGACCGGCCGACACGAAACCGTGCTCGATGAACCAGTGGACGGTATGGGTCGTCAGCGCATACAGACGCTCGACGCCGGCGCGACGCGCGCGCAGCTCGATCTCGGCCAGCAGCTGCTCGCCGCGCTGTCCGCGGCGATAGTCATCATGCACGGCCACGCAGGCCAGCTCGCCCATGGCGGCGTCACGGCTGAGATGCAGTGCCGCACACCCGATGATCATGCCATCGCGTTCCAGCACCACATAGTCGTCGATCTCATGTTCGAGACGCTCCCGCGAGCGGGCCACCAGGATGCCACGCTGCTCCAGCGGCCCCAGCAGCGCCAGCAGGCCACCGACATCCTCGAGCCGCGCCTTGCGCAGCTGCTCATAGCCCTGACGCGTGATCATGGTGCCGATGCCGTCACGGGTGAACAGCTCGCCCAGCAGGGCGTCACGGTCGCGCCAGCTCAACAGGTGAGTGCGCCCGACGCCGCGACGTGCGGCGCCACAGGCAGCGGCCAGGTGGCGCGACAGCTCGCTGTCGTCATCGCGGGGCGGCGCCATCACCGCGGCTTCCTCCGGATTGAGCTGACGCAGCAGCTCGCCGTCTTCGCCGAACAGGCCCTCCCCTTCGCCAAGCAGGATCAGCTTGTCAGCGGCCAGCGCCACGGCGGCGTGTTCGGCGACCTCAGCGGCGTCCAGATCGAACACCTCGCCGGTGCTGGAGTAGCCCAGCGGCGGCAGCACGACGATGGCCTGCTGCGAGAGCAGCCCCTGGATCGCCTCGCTGCGCACGCGGCGCACCTCGCCACCATGCAGGAAGTCGACGCCATGACGCACCCCCAGCGGCTTGGCCATCACCAGATTGCCGGAGACGGCGGAGAGCTCCACGCCATGCAGCGGCGTATTGGGCAGCCCCTGGGACAGACTCGCCTCAAGGCGCAGACGCAGCGTGGCGACCTGCTGCTCCAGATGGCCGAGAATCTCGCGCGTCACCACCCAGCGGCCCTGATGGCGGTCCGCCTCGATGCCGGCAGCCTGCAACGCCTCGGCCACCTGCGGACGCACCCCGAACACCACCACCAGCTTCACGCCGAGGGTATGCAGCAACGCCAGATCCTGTATCAACTGCGTTCGTCGTGATGAGGACAGGGCATCGCCCTCGATCAGAATGACGAAGGTGCGGCCGCGATGGGCATTGATATAGGGAGAGGAGTTGCGAAACCAGTCCGCGAAGGGGAAACGCGTGTTCAAGAGCCAGCTCCGGGCAGGAGAGAGGGAAAATGGCATGTCAGGCATGCCCATGAATCATCATATCAGCGCCGCAGCCTGCACGGCGAGCGGTGCCCCTGACATCCATGTGTCAGATACGAGAAAGGCGACCCGAAGGTCGCCTTTCTCGTTTTTCCAATTCAGCTCTGGATCATGCGTCGGCTTAGCCGAACATGCCCTTGAACATGAAGAAGAACAGGATCGACAGGATCGCGCCGGCCGGCAGAGTGATCAGCCAGGACATCACGATGGTGCCGATCACGCGCAGGTTGAGCGCTGCCATGCCGCGTGCCAGGCCCACCCCCAGCACCGCACCGACGAGGGTGTGGGTGGTGGAGATCGGCAGGCCGGTGCCGGAGGCCAGCACGACGGTCGAGGCGGCGGCCAGCGTGGCCGCGAAGCCGCGTGACGGCGTCAGCTCGGTAATGCCGGTGCCGACAGTGGCAATGACGCGACGACCATAGGTGACCAGGCCGACGACGATACCGCCGCCACCCAGCACGAGGACCCACCACGGCATGCTCGCCTTGGCGCCGATCTGACCGGCAGAGTCGACGACGCTGATGATGGCCGCCAGCGGACCGACCGCATTAGCCACGTCGTTGGAGCCGTGGGCGAAGGCCATCGCACAGGCGGTGAACATCATCAGCAGGCCGAATACCTTCTCGACGCCGCTGAAGTCGAAGTCGTCACCGGTGGCGCGATTCTTCTCCTTGAGGCGTGAACGCGCGACCTTGCGCTCCATCAGCACGCCGATACCCATCACGATGGCGCCGATGACGACGGCCAGCAGCAGGCTGGATTCGAAGCTCAGGTGCAGGCCGACATGCTTGAGGCCCTTGACCATGGTCACCATCGAGATGATGAAGCCGACCAGGAACATGTACATCGGCACGTAGCGCTTGGCGGCCGCGAACGGGTCTTCGTTGTCGAAGATCAGCGTCTGCACGGACTTGAACAGCACGAAGGCGATGGAGCCCGCCAGCAGCGGCGAGACCAGCCAGGAGGCCGCGATCTGACCGACCTTGGTCCATTCGACGGCATCCACGCCCAGACCCGCAGCGGAGAAGCCGACAATGGCGCCGACGATGGAGTGGGTGGTCGAGACCGGCCAGCCCTTCATGGAAGCGATCAGCAGCCAGATACCGGCGGCCAGCAGCGAGGCCAGCATGCCGTAGACCAGGAACTGTGGATTCTCGATCAGCAGTGACGGGTCGATGATGCCCTTGCGGATGGTGTCAGTCACCTCACCACCGGCAAGCCAGGCACCGAGGAATTCGAAGATCACGGCGATGATGATCGCCTGCTTGATGGTGATCGCCTTGGAACCTACCGAGGTTCCCATGGCATTGGCGACGTCATTCGCACCCACACCCCATGCCATGAAGAAACCGAACAGACAGGCAAGAATGACGAGCACATCGCCGTATTGAGCAATGATGGACATAGAAGACTCTTGGACAGATGGCAGGACGTCCTGATGGCGCTCAGCGCGCCATCAGGATCTGCAGTCGGGTACCGACCTTTTCCGCTTGGTCAGCCACATCGCCGACCCAATCGATGATCTTGTAGAGGAAGATCACATCGACGGGCGGGAGGCTAGCTTCCAGCGAGAACAGGGTCTGGCGGATGGCGATCTGCTGTTCGTCGGACTGCTTCTCGAGCTCATGCAGCTCGTTGATCAGCTTGTCGACCAGCTCGCTCATGTTGCGCCCGAAACCGGACTCGACGAGGTCTTCCAGTTCACCCAACGCACGACGCGCCTGGCAGACCGATTCGACCGCAGTCTTGAGATACTCACGCATGGCGGGCACCAGTGCGGTGGGTATCTGCATATGACGACCCAGCATGATCCCGGCGATGTCCTTGGTGACATTCGCGATGGAATCCTGGACATGGATCAGCTCGAGAAGGTCGGAGCGCGAGACCGGCAGGAACAGCGAGTTGGGCAGGTTGAGACGCAGCTGCGTCTTCAACTCGTCCGCTTCACGCTCCAGCCCGCTGATGGTCTTGCGAATGCTGGCTGCCTGCTCCCAATCACCCTGCTCGCAGGCGTCGAAGAAGGTCAGCAAGTGCTGGGCGCACTCGTCGGTCTTGATGATGTGGGTGTGCAGCGCCTTGAAAGGCGAGCGCCCGAACATCGAAGAGAAAGGGTTGGTCGTTACCATAGTGGCCGTCGGCGTTAAGGATTGACGCGCGGAGTGTAGCAAAGCCTTTGTGACGATCACATAACTTTCATCGTAACGTCATGATACCGCCATGCTGTTGTCATTTACGCAACAACAGCGGCAGTTCGGGGGAACACGAAGGATTCCAGAAGAGAGATTGTCATGTAGCGGCAGGACCCGTGGTCGCTGGCTTTATCCACTGTTCTTAATATAACCAAGGACGTGACGACAGGCAATTGCTGTCACTTCAATGTCATCATGCTGTCATATAAGTGTGATTCTGCCGACAGGCCGATATCCCGCATGCCCTTCCGCCCTCCCCGTGCTTGCCTTGCCGCGGGCCAGGCGCGAGCATGAGACACACGAGCCTTCGTCACCATGCACCACGCTTGCCGAAGGCTCTGCGGTCCTGGCGCCGCTGTCATCCTCATCCGTCAGCATCTGTCTTCTTTCATCCGTACAGGGAGTGCCCATCATGGCGCAGGAAATCGAACTCAAACTGGCACTGTCTCAACCCGTCATTGATCGCGATGCCATCCTGGAGACACTGGCGAGCATTGCAGAACTGGCAACGGTCGTCCCCAGGCGGCGCTGGCTGGCCAACACCTACTTCGACACCCCCGAGCATGCGCTGGAGCGCGCGCGCATGGCGCTGCGTCTGCGCCAGAGCGGTGAGGATGCCGACAGCACGGGCGCCCTGCGCCAGACGCTCAAGACCAGCGGCGAGAGCCATGGCGGACTGCATTCTCGCGGCGAATGGGAGTGGGAGCTGCCCGAGGGCCAGACCGGCCTCGACCTCGACGGCCTGCGTGGCCTGCCGCCCTTGCAGGCGCTGGAAGACGGCGCCCGCGAGCAGCTGCTGAGTGCGCTCGCGCCCAGCTTCAGCACCGATTTCGAGCGTCATGCCTGGCAGATCGACGTCAAGGCGACACGCAGCGACAAGAATGTGAGCGGTGAACAGGTCACCGTCGGCGTTGAGATGGCGCTGGACCTGGGCGCGGTGAAGGCCAGTGGTCGCGAAGTGGCCATCCAGGAGATCGAGCTCGAGCTGACCGGCGGCGAAGCACTCGCCCCCGAGGTGAGAGAAGGCGTGCTCTGGCAGCTGGCGGATTCACTGGCCAGCCGCCTGGCACTGCGCCCGGCGGATGCCAGCAAGGCCAAGCGCGGCGCGGCGCTGCGGGATGGCGAATGGCATGAGAAGACGCTGGATACCGCTGACCCCGGCGCGCTGCTGTCCGCCGCCATCGATGCGCTCGATGCGCACGCCGACCGCCAGGCGAAAGACGACCTCAAGTGGCACGCGCATGCGCTGGCCGCCCTGTCGGCCCTCGCATCACGGCTGGCCGCCAGCCAGCATCCCGGCCATATCCACGCGGTGGCGCTGGTCGAGGCGCTGGAAAGCAGCGACGGCGACGCCTCACAGGACTGGGCGACTCGCGACTTCGGCCAGCACAGCCTGTCACTGCTCGCGACGCTGCGCGGCTGAACCTCAAAACGACACTGACTGCCCAGCCGCCAGGCGCTAGACCACTGGCTGATGGACAACGGCCGGGCAGTGGTCTAGCGCCTGGCGGCTGGGCAGTCACTGAAGGTCATACTGAGACATCCCCGATACGCCCTGACATTCATCCGGCGTCGTCACGCCCGTCAAGGAAGCCTGCATGCCTGAACGCCAGGGCCCTGCCAATGAATATGGCAGCACGCCGCAAAGCCCCCCAGCGACACCCTCGCACCCCAGCGACTACGAGCCCGCGACAGGCCGCCTGCGCGCGCGGCTGTTCCACTGGATCTTCGAATCCGATACCAAGGCGGCCAAGGCCTTCGATATCGGCCTGATCCTGATGATCTTCGCCAGTGTCGCCGTGGTGATGCTCGACAGCGTGCCCTCGCTGAATGCGCAATACGGCGAGCTGTTCCGCATCATGGAATGGGGCTTCACGATCATCTTCACGCTGGAATACGCCGTCCGCCTCTACTGCCTGAAGCATCCCGGCACCTGGGCCAAGGGCTTCTACGGCGTGCTCGACCTGCTGTCGATTGCCCCAACCTGGCTGTCGCTGCTGATACCGGGCGCCCAGGCCCTGCTGGTGGTGCGCGTACTGCGTGTGCTGCGTCTGTTCCGCGTGCTGCGCCTGATGGCCTTCGTCGGCGAGGGCCGCATGCTGGTCGAGGCCATGACGCGCAGCCGGCGCAAGATCCTGCTGTTCTTCATCACCGTGCTCAGCATCGTCACGGTGTTCGGCGCCCTGATCTATCTGATCGAGCCGCCCGAGGCCGGCTTCACCTCCATCCCCAAGGCGCTCTACTGGGGCGTGGTGACGCTGACGACGGTGGGCTATGGCGACATCGCGCCCATCACGCCACTGGGGCAGTTCATCTCGGCGCTGATGATGATTCTCGGCTACTCGATTCTCGCCGTGCCCACCGGGGTATTCTCGGCCGAGGTTCTCAACGGCCTGCGCATGCAGCAGACCAGCGACGAAGCCTGCCCGGGCTGTGGTCGTGAAGGCCATGATCGCAACGCCAAGTACTGCAAGTTCTGCGGCACCTGGCTGGACGAGGATACCCGCGACCCGCGCGAACCGGAACCGGAGCCTGAACCTGAGACAGAACCGGAGCCCGAATCTGCGCCTGACGCAGAGACGCCATCGGACGATCAGCCAGAATCTCCCGATAGCGGGCCTCCCGAGAGCGGGCCTCCCGACCGCGACCGCAGCTGACGAAGCCGAGAATCACTCAGCACACGACAACGCCTCGGAAATGACTACGCCTCAGAAATGACAACGCCCCCGCGACCGCAAGGTCCGGGGGCGTCTTCGTATGGCAAGACGATGTCAGCGCCGTGAAGCGCTACGCTGTCGCGATCACTCCGTGAAGCTCGAGATATCGCCGCGCCCTTCGCGCACGATCACCGGCGGCAGCTCGCGCAGGTCCACCACACTGGTGGTCTCGAAGCTGCAGGCGCCGCCGTCGATGACCAGATCCAGCGCGTGTCCGAAGCGCTCGCGAATCTCTTCGGCGTCCGTCATCGGCAGTTCCTCGCCCGGCGGAATCAGCGTCACGCTCATCAGCGGTTCGCGATGGGTTTCCAGCAGGGCGTGGGTGATGGCGTGGTCCGGCACGCGCACGCCGATGGAGCGACGCTTGGGGTGCAGCAGCAGGCGCGGCACCTCGGAAGTCGCCTGCAGGATGAAGGTATAGGCGCCCGGGGTGTGACTCTTGAGCAGACGGAAGATGGCGTTGTCGACCTTGGCGTAGGTGCCGATTTCCGAGAGGTCAGAACACACCAGGGTGAAGTTGTGCTTGTCGTCCAGCTGACGCAGGCGCTTGATGCGCTCGATGGCCTTCTTCTCGCCCAGATGGCAACCCAGCGCGTAGCCGGAGTCGGTCGGATAGGCAATCACGCCACCCTGCTGGATGATGGCAACGGCCTGATCGATGAGGCGTTTCTGGGGATTTTCGGGATGAATCTGGAAGAACTGTCCCATGCGGTGCTCCTTGCGTCTGGGCGCCAGCCCGGCAGGCGGACTGGCGTCACGGTGATCTCTTGATATCACATGGAGGCAGCGTCGGCCGCAAAAAAGGGCGCGATGCGTGGATGACACCACACGGGCGGCACCTTGGTGCGGGGCGGCGGACTCATGCTGCCGGGCGCCAGCGGGCCGCCGGGGAAGTGGAAGTCACTGCCGACGGAGGCGTAGAGGCCCAGCTCATCGAGCTGACGCGCCAGGTCACGCGCGCGATCGATATTCTGGAAGCCGCTGACCAGTTCCGCGCCTTCGCCACCGGCGGCAATGAAGTCACGCAGCAGCTCGCCACGCTTGGTGCGCGTCAGCTTGTAGCGCATCGGGTGCGCCATCACGGCGATACCGCCATCGGCACGCACCCAGCCTACCGCCTCTTCCATCTCCGGCCAGTGCGCCTTGACGTCGCCTTTCTGACCCGCGCCAAGGTGCCGCTTGAAGGCGTCCTGCAGGTTGCGTGCAATCCCGGCCTCGACCAGCGCGCGGGCGAAATCCGGGCGTGACAGCGGGCGGTCGCCTGAGCCACTCAGCGTGGCCTGCTCACGGGCGCGCTCGAAGGCATTCTCGAGCCCGAGCTTTTCCATGCGCGTGGCGATCTCGTGGCTGCGGCGTTCACGCGCCTCGTGCTGCTGCTTGAGACCGGCACTCAGCGCATCGCCGGCGCCCTCGGGCATCAACGCCACGATGTGGATGGTCTGGTTGCGCCAGCGGACCGACAGCTCACAGCCGGGCAGCAACGAGATCCCCTCGGCGCGGGCGGCCTGCTGGGCCTCAAAGATGCCTTCCATGCTGTCGTGATCGGTCAGAGACATGCGTGACAGACCGCGCCGCGCGGCCAGCGCCACCAGCTCTGTCGGTGCCATGCCGCCATCGGAGGCGGTGGAATGCATGTGCAGGTCGATGTCCGGCACCTCGATATCGGAATCGAAGCGCTCCGGCAGCGGGCGAAACTCGATCGGCTTGCGGGTTGCGGAAATCGGCGAAGAGTCGGACGGGACGTCGGACACGGGGAACCTCTCGGGATGAACGTCTGTGCCACGCGATGCCTGAGATGCAGGCGATCCAGCGGGCCAGACGTCGGGCAGTATTGGCTGCGATGCGCGCCCGGACACACAGGGGCTTTGTCAGCAGGCAGCAATGGCGGCAGAATGAGCACATGCAGGCAGGGGTGCGCCGCTGGTGTCAGACAGGATACCACTCGCACAGGCCCTTGCCTTCCCGACGGCTGCGTCGTCGTGTTCAGGAGTGCGCATTACCCATGAAGATGTTGCTCGACTTTCTGCCGATCGTGATCTTCTTCGCCGTCTACAAGATGACTGGCGACATGATCATGGCTACCGCCGTGTTGATTCCCGCGACCCTTGCGCAGGTGCTGTACATCTACTGGCGCCACAAGCGCGTCGAGAAGATGCAGCTGGTCACCCTGGCGCTGGT
Source organism: Cobetia sp. MC34 (assembly GCF_018340035.1). NCBI lineage: Bacteria > Pseudomonadati > Pseudomonadota > Gammaproteobacteria > Oceanospirillales > Halomonadaceae > Cobetia > Cobetia sp. MC34. The sequence continues at coordinate 180,848 of NZ_JADPPY010000004.1, read as the reverse complement.
CGTCGTGCTGGGTGGCGCGACCGTGCTGTTCGGCAACAGCTCCTTCATCCAGTGGAAGCCCACCGTGGTCAACTGGCTGTTCGCCGTCGCCTTCCTGCTGTCGCCGCTGTTCGGTGGCAAGCCGCTGGTGGAGCGCATGATGGAAAAGGCGATTCAGCTGCCGCGCCCCATCTGGCACCGCCTCAATCTGGCCTGGGTGGTATTCTTCCTCGCCATGGGCGGCCTCAACATCTACGTCTTCAGTCACTATTCGGAAGACATCTGGGTCGACTTCAAGCTGTTCGGCATGCTCGGTCTGACACTGCTGTTCGTCATCGTTCAGGGCGTCTACCTGTCCCGTCACATGGTGCAGGCCCCTCAGGAAGAGAACGCTTCCTCGACCAATTCTCAAAAGGATGATTCGTGATGCTCTACTCCATTGTCTGTCAGGACGTCGAAGGTAGCCTCGAAGCACGCATGGCGGCGCGTCCGCCGCATCTGGCACGTCTGGAGGCGCTGCACGCCGCCGGTCGTCTGGTCATCGCCGGCCCCAACCCTGCCATCGACAGCGAAGCTCCGGGCGAAGCCGGCTTCAGCGGCAGCGTCATCATCGCCGAGTTCGATTCCCTCGAAGACGCCCAGAAGTGGGCCGATGCCGATCCCTTCGTCATCGCCGGTGTCTATGAAAGCGCCGAAGTGAAGCCCTTCAAGCAGACCCTGCCCTAGCCCTGCGCCCGACCGGTCATCTGACCGGCGGTTTCTCACAGACGACGGACAGCCTGGCTGTCCGTCGTCTGCGTTGCAGGCCTTGCTCTGCCGCTGTCTCGCTGTGCTGCTCTCCCGCTCGACCTCCTGCCAGGAATGCCCGTGAACGACCACCCTTCCTCCCCCCGCCAGCCCGCTCCCGGCCAGTCAGCTCCTGATCAGGCCGCCTCGTCAGCCCGGAAGACTTCGCCGCAGCAAGCCCCGGCCACCGCGGCACGCAAGCCTGCCACAACGCCACCGAGCGCGATCGAGCCGGTCACGGCGCCCGGCGTAGTGCCGGACGTGCCACTGGCACCACTGGCGGCATTGGAGGAGGCACAGCTCGAGTGGGACGACACCGCGCCACAGGCCACCGATTACGGCGATGTGTACTTCTCGATCCACGATGGCCGCGCCGAGACCGTGCACGTCTTCCTCGACAGCAACCGGCTGAGCGAGCGCTTCCGTGACTGGCGGGAAGCGCGCCCCTTCGTGATCGGCGAGACCGGCTTCGGCACCGGCCTCAACATCCTGTGCGCCGCCCAGCGCTTTCTGGCAACGGCGCCCGCCGAGGCGCGCCTGCATGTCGTCTCGGTGGAAAAGCACCCGATGCGTGCCGCGGATCTCGAGCGGGCGCTGTCCGCCTGGCCGGATCTCGCCTCACTGGCGAAGCCGCTGGTCGCTCAATGGCCCGCTGCCGTCCTCGGCGTGCACCGCCTGTGGCTGGATGAGCGCATCACCCTGGACCTGCACTTCGGCGATGCGGTGGAGCGCCTGTCGCGCCTGGAAGGTGGCGTGGATGCCTGGTTCCTCGATGGCTTCTCGCCGTCGAAGAATCCGCAGATGTGGTCACCCGAGCTGTTCGCGGCCATGGCGGGTGTCTCGCGCCCCACGGCGACCTTCGCCACCTTCACCGCCGCGGGCTTCGTGCGGCGTGGCCTGCGCGCGGCAGGCTTCGTGTGGCGCAAGGTGCCCGGCCACGGCATGAAGCGCGAGATGATCTGCGGCGAGCTGGACGAACCGACCGCCGCCGCGCGCGCCGAACTGATGGGGCTTGATGCCTCACCCGCATCCGGCCATGCCCCCATGCAGGAGCACGCGGTGCGTGGCGCCCTTCATCCGCTGCGTCGTGAGCAGCCCTGGACCCAGCCCCCGCAGCCCGCGCCGATCGCTCGCGAGACGCATGTCGCGGTACTCGGCGCCGGTATCGCCGGCACCAGCTGCGCCGAGGCGCTGGCGCGGCGCGGCGTGCAGGTCACGCTGATCGATGCCGAAGCCCCCGGCGCACGCGCCTCCGGCAATCGCCAGGGTGCGCTCTACGTCAAGCTGGCCGCCGAGACCAATCCCGCCAGTCGCTTCCAGCTGGCCGCGCTGCAGTACAGCCGGCGCTGGCTGGCAAGCCTCGACCCTAAGCAGACCCTGTGGTCCGCCAGCGGCGTGCTGCAGCTGGCCACCAGTGAACGTGAGCGCAAGCGCCAGCAGCGCTTCCTCGACAATCACCCGCTGCCCGAGGCGCTGCTCAAGCCGGTCAGCGCCAGTGAGGCCAGCCGAATCGCCGGCAGCGAGATCGCCTTCGACGGCCTCTTCTATCCGGTCGCCGGCTGGGTGCGCCCCAGCGCACTCTGCCAGCATCTTGCCGCCACCCCGGGCATCCGCTTCCTGCAGGCGCGCATCGAGGCCATTCAGTCGCTGGAGGCCAAGGAAAGCGGGGCTACTGGCAACGGCGAGCCACGCTGGCAGCTGCAGATCAGCGACGGCAGCTGCATGGAAGTCGATCAACTGATTGTCGCGCTGGGGGAGCAGACTAATCTGCCCGAGCCGCTCGCACACCTGCCGCTGCAGCCGATTCGCGGCCAGGTCAGCGAGATCACGGTAGCGCCGGAACACGCCGCGCACCTGCCCGCGCTCGACAGCGTGGTCTGCGCCGGTGGCTATGTCTCGCCCTATCAGCGCCACGCCGATGGCAGCGTGACGCTCAGCTTCGGCGCGACCTTCGCCCCGCGCGATGAGGATGATGCGGTCCGCGAGGCGGACCACGCCGCCAATGTCGCGGAGCTGCGCAGTGCCCTGCCCGCCTTCGTCGCCGCCTGGGAGCAGGCGCGTGGCGTCAGGCTGGAAGACGATGACTGGCAGGGACGTGTCGCCTGGCGCGCCGCCAGCCCGGACAAGAGCCCGCTGGCCGGCCCGGCACCGGATGCCGCGCAATGGCGTGGGGACTACGCCGCCATGGCTTTCGATGCGAAAAAGCGCGTGCCGCAGTCGAGCGGCGCCCACCTGCCCGGCCTGTGGCTCTCCACCGCACACGGCTCACGCGGCTTCACCACCGCCCCGCTGTGCGCCGAACTGATCGCCTCGCAACTGTGTGGCGAGCCGCTGCCGCTGGAACGCGAACTGGCCGAGCACCTGCACCCGGGGCGTCGCCTGATCCGCGATATCGTCCAGCGGCGTTGAGAGGTCGGTATCACTCAGGCCTGACGGCACTGTCTGGACAGGGCCTGACGGTCGATGACCTGATAGGTGAAGGATGGCCGGCCGATCTGACCGTAGTGGAAGGCCTCGCTGAGCATGCCGCAGGCCGCGAGATGGCGCAGGTACTTGCGGATGGTCACTCGCGACATGCCGGTGGCAGGCAGCAACGCCTCACTGGTGAAGCTGCCTTCCTCGCGCGGCAGCGCCATGATGGCACTGGCCACCAAGGCAAGTGACGCCGCCGTCACGCCCTTGGGCAGGCGCCCCTCGGGTACCGCGCCCGCAGCGCCGCTGACCAGCCCTTGCACGCCGAAGAGCTGGTCCAGTTGTTGCTGGCTGACTTCACCCTCTAGGCTCTCCAGCTGCTGGCGCCCGCGACGCGCCAGTGCCAACGCCTGCTGAAAACGGGCGAAGCTGAAGGGTTTGACCAGGTAATCGCACACCCCGAGCGCATGTGCGCTGCGCACCGTGTCCGCCTCACTGGCGGCGGTGATCAGGATCACCTGGATATCGGGGGCGGCGTGGCGCCTCAGCCATCGCAACACTTCCAGCCCGCTGCGGCTGCGCAGGTAGACATCCAGCAGCACCAGGTCCACCGCTTCCTGCGCCAGCACGTCGAGTGCCGTCGCGACATCCTCGCACTGGGCCACCAGGCGCATGCCGTCGATGCGACTGAGGTATTCGACATTGAGACGCATGACCATGGGGTCGTCTTCGACTATCAGCACACGCATGCGCTCTGGCTCCTTCATTGTGCAAATTCCGGCCGCAGCGCCATCCCGTGATGCGCGGCCCCCTATCAGGGCGCCGCGCCAGTCAGCAGTCGGCAAGGCAGGGTCAGCTCGACCAGGGTACCGCCGCCCGAGGGCGCATAGAGGTGCCATTCTCCCTCGCGCGCGGTCACGATTTCCTGTACCAGCGACAGGCCCAGCCCGCGGCCTTCCCCATGACTGCTCACCCCCGCCATGCGTGCCGTCTGCCTCAGCTCCGTCGGCATGCCGGGGCCGTTGTCCGCCACGCTGATCGACAACTGCGCCTCTGCCGACGCGTCCAGTGATTCCAGCATCAACCCCAGGGTCACAGACGGGGCGTGAGCGTCAGCGCCCACCTCCTCCAGCGCTTCGAAGGCATTGTCGAGCAGATTGCCGATCACGCTGACCAGATCATGACTCAAGCTACGCTCCAGTACCGGAAACTCGGCCTGAGCGCCCTCGTCCTGTGACATTCCCCACTCAGCGCAGCGGCCATGATGGCACTCGATCTCCAGCTCGACCGCCAGCGTGATGCCACGCTCGCGAGCCTCGCTGTGCTTGCCGATCAGAAGACCTGCCAGCAGAGGGTCCGCGATGCGCTCGGCGGCTGCGGCATCCGCCGGCAACTCCCGCTCCACCAGCAACGCAAGATAATCGCGCAGACCGGCGAGGTCCTGCATCTGCGTCAGGCCCGACAGCACATGCAGCCGGTTGCGGAACTCATGGCGCGCGGCGCGCAGTGACTCCGCCTGACGGCGGACGCCGGTCAGCTCCTCGGCGAGGCGCTGCATGCGGTCGTGCTCGCGCAGTACCAGCACGCCGCCCATCAGCAGCTCGCCATCATGCACTCGCTGGCAACGCACCAGCAATCGCCGCCCGCCGTGAGTCACCTGGCGCAGTCGGGCCTCTTCCTGCTCGCTCACCGGCTGGCGCGCAACAAGGCACTCACGCATGCCGGTGTCGGGCAGCCAGCCATCAAGGCGCTCGCCCAGCGTCGGCAAGGCCCCCAACAACTCGCGCGCCGCGGCATTCACCAGCGTGATTCGCCCCTCGGGGTCGACCACGATGATGCCCTCTTCCAGGCTGGCCAGCACCGCCTGATGCTCCTCCACCAGCCGCGCGATGGCCGCCGGTTCCAGTCCCTTGAGCTGTCTGCGCAGATAGCGCGCAAGTCCCAGTGCGCCCAGCGTGCCGAACAGCATCAACACACCCAGTCCGAGCAGCAGCTGGCGCTTCTCATCGGCCAGACGCCGCCCCAGGGAATCCAGCGTGATACCGATGGCCACCGCACCGACGACGGCGCGCTCATCGCCCTTGGACGCATTCGCCATGACCGGAACGAAGCTGCGCAGGCTTTCGCCGAGCGTGCCGCGGGATTCGGAGAGGTAGGAGGCACCGGCAAGCGCACGCTGTTCGTCGCCACCCTGGAATGGCTGCCCGATGCGTGCGGGGTCCGGGTGACTGAGCCGCAAGCCATCCGGGCGCATCACCACGATGAAGTCGACGGCATTCTCCTGACGCAGTCGCTCGATGCGTGCCGCCAGGCGGCTGTCCGCGACAGGAGGCGCAGCCTGCGGTGAGCTGGCCTCGCTCAGGGCAGAACGCACCTCGGGCAGACGCGCGATGCGTTGGGCAAGAGCGGCAATGCGCTGGCCCTGAATCTCGCGCTGGGTCCGCTCCAGCTGGGCACTGAAGAGCCAGGCCGCGACCAGCAGGCTGACGATCACCATGCCGGCGGCGAGCAATGAGGTCAGCGCGCTCAGTCCGGGTTGGGAATGCCGCAACACGCCGGACAAGCCATGTGCCCCCTTGGTGGCATGGCCATTCGGCCCGGCGCATGGGCGAGCGGCAGCCGGCGCTTTCATAAGTTTCAAAAGGCTTTCTTTAATTCGCAAAACTTGGCCCTCGGGAGCCACACCGTAAGCTCCCTGTGACGCGCATCCAGTGCGCGAACATGATGTCCCTTCCCCGCCCCAAACGATCCCGCGATGCCACGCCAACGCGTCCGGGCATGACAACAGGTCCTGCAACGACAGAGTGCAGGACAAGGAGCATGCATGACACATTCCTCGCAGACCGCCACGGCCACGCCTGCCGCAGAGTCCCCCTGGCAGAAGACGCGCATCTTCGGCATGTCACTGCCGATCTTCGCCCTGTCCTTCCTGGTCCTGATTGCCGCCATCGCCACCGACACCCTGCCTGCGGGCATGATCGGCGCGCTGCTGGTCATGATGATTTTCGGGGAGCTGCTGGGCTTTCTGGGCGACCGCCTGCCGATCATCAACAGCTATCTGGGTGGCGGCGCCATTCTCGCCATCTTCGGTGCCGCAGCGCTGGTCTACAGCGGCTGGCTGCCGCAGGAAGTCACGGCGAATGTCAGTGAGTTCATGAAGGGCGGTGGCTTTCTGAACTTCTACATCGCGGCGCTGATCACCGGCAGCATTCTCGGCATGGACTCCCGCGTGCTGGTCAAGGTCGGGGCCCGCTTCGCGCTGCCACTGCTGTGCTCGGTGCTGTTCGCGGCGCTCTTCGCGATGCTGGTCGGCTGGGTCATGGGCTTCTCGCCCAAGGATGCCGTCATGGTCATCGCCCTGCCCATCATGGGCGGCGGCATGGGCGCCGGCGCCGTGCCGATGAGCCAGATCTACGAGCAGCTGCTGGGGCAACCGGCCAGCTACTATATCTCGATCCTGGTGCCGGCACTGGCCCTGGGCAATGTCTTCGCCATCATCATTGCCGGGCTGCTCAACGGGCTTGGCAAGCGCTTCCCGTCACTGACCGGTGGCGGCCAGATGATGCCGGGCGTCAATGTCCGCGAAGAGAAGAGCACGCCTGACCTGTCCCAGCTGGGCATCGGCATGGTGATTGCCCTGAGCTTCTTCGTCGCCAGCCAGATTCTCGGCAAGGTCATTCCGCTGCACCCCTACGCGCTGATGATCATCGCGGTCGCCGTACTCAAGTGCGCCAACCTGGTACCGGAGAACATCAATCAGGCCGCCGCCCAATGGTTCCGGTTCGTGGCAGGCAACTGGACCTTCGCGCTGCTGTTCGGCATCGGCGTGGCCTATACCGATCTGGGCCAGGTGATCGATGCCATCACGATCACCTACGTGGTGATCGTGTTCGGTGTCGTCGCCGGTGCCGCCTTCGGTGCGGGTCTGGTGGGCAAGCTGGTCGGCTTCTATCCCATCGAGTCCGCCATCACCGCTGGCTTGTGCATGGCCAACATGGGCGGCACGGGTGACGTCGCCGTACTCTCGGCGGCCAATCGCATGCAGCTGATGCCCTTCGCGCAGATTTCCTCGCGCCTGGGCGGGGCCTTGATCCTGCTGATCTCGAGCCTGGTCGTGCCGATGTGGTTCGCATGATCCGGCGCATCGCCAGACGCCACTAACCGCACCAACTGGTGCAACAACTGGCGCTTCATGAACGACAACGCCCCTGGCCTGTGCCAGGGGCGTTGTCGTTTCCGGCCCCGAGGTCAGGGGCAGAGCAAGGATCAGGGCATGCTCAACACAGCATGACCGCTGGCTGGGCTCAGTCGCCCTCTTCCTCGTCGTCCGCCAGCTGGCGACCGAAGGACTGCCATTGCTCCAGCGTCATCACCTCGGTGGATTCGGTGCCGATGTCATGGACAATCAGCAGCTTGCCGCGTGACAGCTGGCCTTCCAGCTCCGCGACCCAGCCGGCCATGCCTTCGCCGACATCGGTGGTGTCGTAGCCCTGACGGGTGACGAAGGCTTCCAGCAGGGCGCGCCGTGTATCGGCGGGCAGCATGGTCTGCGGCACCTCGATGAAGCGGTCCCGCGGGTCCATCTGATCAAGTGGCATCTGGCTCATGGGTAGCTCCTGTCCATCATCAGGGTGGCGTGGCGCCGCCTGCGGTGCATCGTTCAGCGTATCCGTACTCATGCATCCTCTCCCGCGCTGTCTTGCGCGCTGACCTGCACATTGGCTTGCGCACTGTCTTGCGGATTGTCCTGCTGTGCATCAGCACCGGATTCCCATTCGGCCAGGCGCTTCACGAAGGTCTCTTCGTCCAGCACCGTGAGGCCCAGCTGCATGGCTTTCTCGAGCTTGCTGCCCGCTGCCTCGCCGGCGACCACACCGGCGGTCTTCTTCGAGACACTGCCCGCCACCTTGGCGCCCAGCGCCTGCAGGCGCGCCTTGCCTTCATCACGCGTCATGCTGTCGAGGCTGCCGGTCAGCACCCAGGTCTGGCCTGCCAGCGGCTGGGGACGCTCACCGATCTCGACCTCTTCCCAGCTCAGGCCGCAGGCGAGCAACGCATCCAGCGTCTCGTTGTTGGTCGGCTGCTGGAAGAAGGTATGGATATGCGCGGCGACGATGGGGCCGACATCTTCCACTGCCTCCAGCGCGGCTTGATCGGCTGCGCGCAGCGCTTCAAGCGTGCCGAAGTGCGTGGCCAGATTCGCGGCGGTGGCTTCACCGACTTCCCGAATGCCGAGGGCGTAGATGAAACGTGCCAGGGTGGTGTTGCGGCTCTTGTCCAGCGAGGCGACCAGATTGGCGGCGGACTTCTCGCCCATGCGCGGCAGCTCGGCCAGGGTGGCAGCTTCCAGATGGAACAGGTCCGCCGGCGTCTTGACCAGCTCACGCTCGATCAGCTGCTCGATCAGCTTCTCACCGAGGCCATCGACATCCAGCGCCTTGCGACTGGAGAAGTGCTTGAGGGCTTCCTTGCGCTGCGCGGCGCAGATCAGTCCGCCCGCGCAGCGTGCCACCACTTCGCCTTCGAGGCGCTCGATCTCGGAGCCGCATACCGGGCAGCCGTCCGGCAGCACGATGGCTTCGCGGCTGGCGCCTTCACTGGCGACCCGCACCACCTGCGGAATGACATCGCCGGCGCGGCGGATGATGACGCTGTCACCGATCTGCACGCCGAGACGTTCCACCTCGTCCATGTTGTGCAGTGTGGCATTGGAGACCACCACACCGGCGACTTGCACCGGTGCCAGACGGGCGACCGGCGTCAGCGCGCCAGTGCGTCCGACCTGAAAATCAACGCCTTCCAGGGTGGTTTCCTGCTCCTGCGCCGGGTACTTGTAGGCGATGGCCCAGCGCGGTGCGCGCGCCACGAAGCCCAGTTCACGCTGCAGACGCAGTGCATCGAGCTTGATGACCGCGCCATCGATGTCGTGATCGAGGCCATCACGCTGCTCGCCGAGGCGGCGGGTGTAGTCGATGATGCCCTGAGCACCGCGCACCACCTCAAGCTGCGGGCTGGTGCGGAAGCCATAGTCGTTGAGCAGCGCCATCAGACCGGAATGATTCTGGCCGGCCTCGCTGGCGAGCAGCGCATCATCCACCCGCGCGACCTGATAGGCGCAGAATTCCAGCGGACGCGAGGCGGCGATGTTGGAATCCAGCTGGCGCAGGCTACCGGCGGCGGCATTGCGCGGGTTGGCGAACACCTTGCCATCCTCGTCGCGGCCGCGCGCGTTCAGCGCCTCGAAGCCAGCGTGGCTCATGTAGACCTCGCCGCGCACTTCCAGCAGATCCGGCAGATCATCACCCCGCAGCTTGAGCGGGATCGAGCGGATGGTGCGCAGATTGGTGGTAATGCCTTCGCCGGTGCGGCCATCGCCGCGCGTCACGCCCTGCACCAGCACGCCATTCTCGTAGATGAGCGACACGGCCAGGCCATCGAGCTTGGGCTCGCAGCAGAAGCTCAGCTCGTCACCCGCGTCCTGAGCGTCTCCCAGCTCCAGCGTTTTCGCCGCACGTTGCACGAAGGCGCGCAGCTCATCGTCATCGAAGGCGTTGTTGAGCGACAGCATCGGTACCGCATGCTGCACTTCTTCAAAGCCGCTGGCCGGCGCGGCTCCGACACGCTGGGTGGGTGATTCCGAGCTGATCAGCTGGGGATATTCGGCTTCCAGCGCCTCGAGGCGACGCAGGCGCGTGTCGTAGTCGGCATCGGTCAGCGTCGGATCATCCAGCACGTAATAGCGGTGGCTGGCCTCAAGCAGCTCGCGATGCAGCTGCGCGACCTCCTCCATCACCTTGGCAGGCACGCCTTCCACCACGGCCGGTTCAGCGGAGCGGGAAGCACTCGAGGCGTTGGAATCATCGGCAGGCGCCGAAAACAGATCATCCTGGGCTGACATGACACTCACTCGAAACAGTGGCTCGCCAGCACTGCCAGAAGGCAGCGCTGAGCGACCTGAAAACGGGTGGCGAACCCTCCGACCTGACGCACTTGCAAGAGCTTGCAAAGGCTTGCAGGCGGAGGGGTCGCCTTGATGCTGCCATTGTACTCAATGTGATCGACAGGCCACACATTCAAGCACTTCGGGCGACAGTCGGGGGCCGGCCCGGAACGTTAGAGGCTGCAAGAGGTCGGCAGGACACGCAAACGCCAACGGCGACCCGAAGGTCGCCGTTGGCGTTCTGGCATGACTGGTCGACTCAGAGAATGGCTGGGGAGTCGATCAGTTGGCCTGGTAGCGATGCAGACGATTGCGACGCTCGAACTCGTGCACCTGCTGGCGCTTGAACTCGATGGTCTGGGCCGTCATCACGCTGTGGTTCTCGTCTTTCAACTCACCGCCCAGACGACGCACCAGCAGCATGGCGATCTCGACCATGGTCTCGAAGGCGGCAGAGGTGTCATCCGCGCCCGGCAGCGGCATCAGGAAGGTGACGCCATCCAGCTGGCTGTCCACCATCTCGGCCGGCTTGAAGATGCCCGGCTTGACCACGTTGGCCATCGCGAACTGCAGCGGGCTGTCGTCGTCATCTTCCTCGTGGCGCAGGAACAGCCCCATCTCGGAATGACGCAGACCACAGGCCAGCGAGATGCCCAGCACGTCTTCACCGCTGAAGCCTTCATCGCCACGCGCCATCACCGAGATGATGATGACTTCACTGGCATCGGCCAGGGTGTCACGTGCGAGCTGGTCATCGACCTGATTGCGTTCGGCACGCAGCACCAGCGGATGACGATCATCCTCGGGCGCTGTGGCATCGGCAGCCGCTTCCAGTGAAGGTTCCTGGCGCTGGGAAGCACTGCCGGCGACATCGGCCGGCTTGCCAGCGGAGGACGCCTCAGTGCTGGCATCCTGACCTTCCTCGATCTCGGCCATCGGCTCGAGATCATCGGCCTGGGTGGAGGAGACGCTGATGCTGTCGTCCTCGGCGGTGATCACCGGCTTCTCATGGAAGTCGTCTTCGCGCGCCGTCTCGGCCTGCTCACTGGAGGCGCTGCCGAGCACGGGCTCACGATGCGCATCGTCGTGCTCGTGCTCGTCATCACGCCGTGCGCCCAGACTGGCCGTCACGTCGCGCATTGACTGGCTGGCACGTGCACCGAAGGCAGCCGCACGCTCGCCGAAGCCCTTGCGCTCCGGCGCTTCACGACGCTCCATGGGCTGCGCCGGACGACTCGGCTGAGTCACCCGCGAGGCCTTGATGCCGTGCGCATTGTCGAGCACGACATCTTCCTCGGCTTCGGCATGCGTCTCGGAATCGCCAACCACCCGGTAGCCGCCGTTCGGCAGCTCCCAGTTGTCACGTTCTTCCTCTTCTTCCACCGCGGGATTGCCCGCATCGTCGGTGGAATCCTCTATACCCGCTCGATCCAGTCGGGGTACTCGACGTTGACGTTGGAGCCTGCGCACACCGTCAACGACGATGATTGCGACCAGCACCAACCCCAACAAGATGAGCCACTCTCTCAATTCCATGGGTCATTAGCCTGTTTGCTTGGGCACCATGCACGTGAACAGCATAGCGCGATTGCAGAAAAAGGGGACATTTTTTCGAATGTCAATCCTGTGGTGGTGACCTGCGCAATCGCCCTTCAATTATCCCTGACTGACACTATGACGCAAACTCGTAGTGCTTTCGATCTCTAGATGCAACACGATCTTGCCAACTAGGCCGCCAAGGCGGCCACTGGCTACCGCGCCGGAGGATGACCTTGCCCTCCTGAACGGCTTTTCCCTCACGCTTCGGCAAGCACGGCAGCTTCTTCTATCCCTACAGAGACAAGGCGCGAGACGCCGGGTTCCTGCATGGTGACACCCATCAGCCGATCTGCCGCTTCCATGGCGATCTTGTTATGGGTGATATAGATGAACTGTACGCTTTCCGACATCTCCTTCACCAGCCTTGCATAGCGTCCGACGTTGGCATCATCCAGCGGTGCATCCACCTCATCGAGCATGCAGAACGGGGCCGGATTGAGCTGGAAGATGGCGAAGACCAGCGCCAGTGCCGTCAGTGCCTTCTCGCCGCCTGACAGCAGGTGAATGGTGGAGTTTTTCTTGCCCGGTGGCCGCGCCATAATCGCGACTCCCGTCTCCAGCAAATCATCACCAGTCAGCGTCAACCATGCGGTTCCGCCCCCGAAGATCTTGGGGAAAAGCGCCTGGATTCCGGCATTGACCTTGTCGAAGGTGTCCTTGAAGCGCACCCGTGTTTCCTGATCAATCTTGCGGATGGCGCGCTCGAGGGTCTCCAGCGCTTCGCTCAGCTCGGCATGCTGGGCTTCCAGATAGTTGCGACGCTCGGCCTGCTGGTCGTATTCCTCGATGGCCGCCAGGTTGATGGCCCCCAGCCGCTTGATGCGTTCGCCGATCTGCTCAAGGTTGTGGCTCCAGGCCGATTCGGTGGCATTGGGGTCCAGCTCGTCCTCGAGCTGCGCGATCGCCGCCTCGTCATAGCCCAGTTCCGCCAGCTGCTCGTCCTGCGCATCGCCCTTGAGGGTCAGCGCCTGCACCTGCATGCGGCCTTCCTCGAGGCGCTGGCGAATCCCCTCGAGATTGCGCTCATGAGTCTGACGCGACTGTTCCGCCTGACGCATCTGTTCGACCAATTCATGAGTCTTGTCACGACAGGCGTTGAGCTTGGTTTCCTGATACAGACGTGTCTCGAGCAGCATCTCGAGCTTTTCGCGCTCTTCTTCCTGCGGCAGTGAGGCTTCTTCGCGGCTGGCCTCGAGCATCTCGATGCGCTCGGCGAGCTTCTCGCGCTGCTCGACGGCTCGCATGCGCTGGCCCTGCATGCCGTCACGCTCGGTGGTCAGGCGCTGACGCTCCATGTCGAGACGGTTGACCTGCTCACGCGCGGGCGCCAGCTGGGCACGCAGCCCGGCCAGCGCCTCCTGATGTTCGCGCCGTGAACGCTCCAGCGACTCGCGCGACTTGGCATTGTTCTCGACCGCCTCCAATGCCTGCTGCCAGCGCTCACGCGCCTCCTCCAGCGTCAGGGCCTGAGTTTCGCGCGTTTCCGCCAGCTGCTCGAGCTCCTCATCCAGCTCACGAGCGCGGCCATCGACATGCTCCAGGCGGCTGGCGATGCCGGCCTCCTTGAGACTGAGTTCACGCTGGCGCTCGCCAAGCTCCCGCTCTTCGACGCGCAGATGCTCGAGCTGCTGCTCGGCGCCGGCAATCTGTTCGGCGGCTACGGCCAGACGCGTCTCGATCTCCTCGAGACGCTCATCCAGTGACTCGAGTTCCAGCACGACCTGCTCGAGGCGCGCCCGCTGGGAGATGACGCTATCGGCACGTTCACCGGCCACCTGACGGCGGCTCCAGCCCTGCCCCAACCACAGGCCGTCCGGGGTCAGCACGCTCTCGTGCGCGGCCAGAGAATCACGCCTGGCCCAGGCGGCTGCCTGCGACTCGACACAGTGGATGCTGGCCAGCCAGCCGGCCAAGGCATCCGCGCCACTCACCTGCGCCGCCAGGGTGCCAGCGGGTCGGTCTGCCGCGCTGGACGCCGGCGTGCCATCGACCAGCAACAGCTCGCCGCCGGGCAGCTCATCCATCAGCGTGGCCAGACGCGACGGCTCGCTCGCCGCCAGGCGCGCCTTGAGGAAGGGGCCCAGCACCCAGGCACTGGCCGATTCCCAGCCCTCGGCGACCTCGAGCCCCTCGGCCAGCGCCGGGGTCTCGGCGAGCCCGTGCTGCTCCAGGTGGCTCGCCAGGCTGTCATCGTCGTCACGCAGCGCCGCGTCGATCAGTGCCTCAAGCGAGGCCTTCTCGCCCTGCAAGACGTTGCGACGCTGGCGCAGCTGATCGCGCTCTCCATCCAGCGCCAGACGATCAGCCTGGGCCTGCTCACGGGCTTCACTGGCCTGCTCGCGACGCGACTCCAGCGATTCGCCGCTGAGCGACAATTCATCGAGCTGCTCGCGCAGCTCCTCGCGGGCTTCACGCAACTCGGCGACATCCGGCAGCTCCGCCAGCTGCTGGCGACGGCGCTCGCGCTGGCGCTCGGCATCGGCGATGGCATTCTCGAGCTGCTGGATCTCGCTCTGGGCCCGCTCGGCGCCACGCTGGGATTCGTTGTCGGCCTGACTGAAGCGCTCCCACTCGCTCTGGCTGTCCTGGCGGCGCTCTTCGGCCTCCTCCAATGCCAGCTCGAGCCCTTCGAGGGTCTCGCGGGCCAGCTCGAGTTCCGGGGCGATATCTTCCAGGCGCGCATCGATCATCTCGAGGCGCTCGCCGTCCTCACCCTCGACGCGCTGGATGTCGCTCAGCTCACGCCTGGCCATCTCGAGATCCGCCGCCAGCTGCTGCTCACGGGTGCGGGCATGCTCAAGACTCTGCTCGAGGCGCGCGATCTGGGCGCCGGTCTCATAGAAAGCGGCCTGATGGGTTTCCAGCTCTCCCGCCAGCTCGTCGTGCTGATAGCGCTGCTCTTCCAGCTGGCTCTCGCACTGACGCTGACCAAGAATCTCGCGCTCGACGCCGGTTTCCAGCTCCGCGACGCGTGACTGCTGCTCGCGCTGCTGCGCACGCAGGCCCCGCCGACGCAACACGGCCAGCTCGCCCTTGAGGCGATATTCGTCCTGTTTGAGGGTCTGATAGCGCTTGGCGGCCTCGGCCTGACGCTTGAGGCGCTCGAGCTGCTTGTCGAGCTCCTCACGCAGGTCATCCAGGCGCTCCATGTTCTCCTGGGTGCGCTTCATGCGGTTCTCGGTCTCGCGGCGGCGCTCCTTGTACTTGGAGATGCCCGCGGCTTCCTCGAGGGTACTACGCAGGTCATCCGGGCGCGCCTCGATCAGCTGCGAGATCATGCCCTGACCGATGATGGAGTAGGAGCGCGGCCCGAGGCCGGTGCCGAGGAAGACGTCGGCGATATCACGCCGGCGACATTTCTGGCCATTGAGGAAGTAGCCGGACTGGCCATCGCGCGTCACCAGACGCTTGACGGCGATCTCGGCGTACTCGGACCAGGCGCCCCCGAGGCTGCCATCGGCATTGTCGAAGGTCAGCTCGATGGAGGCCTGCCCCACCGGCTTGCGCCCGGTGGAGCCATTGAAGATGACGTCCGTCATCGACTCGCCACGCAGATTCTTGGCGCTGGACTCGCCCATCACCCAGCGCACAGCATCGATGACATTCGATTTCCCGCAGCCGTTGGGGCCGAGAATCGCCGTCATGTTGCTGTCGAAGGGCACGGTGACCGGATCGACGAAGGATTTGAAGCCGACCAGCTTGATCGATTTGAGCCGCATTGCGCCTGGCGCGTCCTTGAGTCTGGAGAAAGAAGGTCTGAAGAAATAAGTTCTGAAGAAATAAGTTCTAGAGAAAGAAGCTCTGACGCAGAAAAACCTGAAATACCGCGGCGTCGCAGGCCTTTCGATAGGAGCCCGCACCGCCGCAAGGTAAACATGTCCTTACGACGAGACAGCCGGTCATCGAGGGTATTTTCGAAAAACAAGCGCGCAGTCTACCCAAAAGCAGCGATGGCCCCAACCGGCGCAATGACAAACGAAGCCGTCATCGCGCGGGCCGGGGGCCAATCGCGGCTTACTGAGTGACGCGGTGATCGATGCGCAGTGCCAGCGGTGCCTGTGTCGCATCAGCGCCTTTCTCGCCGCCGGCGTCAGCACTGCGGGTGACGATGACATTCTCGAGCTTGCCTTCGAGATCCCCCGGCTGGGCCGTCGGCTGCCCGGAAGCGGAGATACGCGCCACGAGCGTGACGCGCTCGGCCATCGAGAGCCGCGCCATCGGGGCCATGGCGTTGTCGTCCGACAGAGTGAGCGTCAGCGGCAGCTTGTCCGCGGTGGTGCGCACCACTGCCAGCGGCGGCAGCTTGCCTTCGCCATCACGCGCCACGATGAACAGGGTCGCCGCTTCGGCACTGACCGGCAGCGCCGCCAGCTGCGCCTTGAGCGCCGGGTCCAGTGACACCTTGAGCGTCAGGCGTGCAGCGCCCTCCTTGCTGTCCTGATCAGCCGCCGCGCCTTGATCTGGCGCGACCGAGTTGGCCAGGGCGACCGAGGCATCGACATCACCGGCACTGGCCATGCGCTGGCGCGCGGCCTTGATGCCTTCGCGCAGCGCCTTGGCGGCATCGGGGTTCTCGAAGCCGGCAATCGCCTTGCGCCAGTAATCGATCGCCTCGGGATAGCGGGCATGATCGAAGGCCTCGATCCCGAGCAGGCCGAGTACCGTCGGCTGACGCGGATCGGCCGCCAGTGCTTCATCGACCAGCGCCTGGACCTCATCGGTCAGGGTGCGCTGGGCGGCGAAGAACTTGAGCTGCGCCAGCTGCGCGATCAGCGCAGGTACTCGGCCCTCGAGCGCGATCAACGCCTCGAGCGACTGCATGGCCTCATCGAGACGTCCGGCATCGCGGTAGAGCGGGAACAGCGCCATCCACACCTTGGCGTTGTCGGGCTGGGCCTCGGCCTCGGCGCGCAGCCGGGCGATGCGCGCCTCGAAGCTGGCGGCATCATGGATCGGCGTGGCGGCAATCACCTGCGCCAGCGCCAGGTCCCCGCTCGCGCCTTCGCGCTGATACCAGTAAAGCGAGCCCGCCACCATCGCCACCAGCAACACGGGCACCAGCACACGGCCACTGCTGGCCGCCTTGAGCGGAGAGCGCTTCAGGGATTCAGCGTCTTCCAGCAGGCTGCGTTCCAGCTCGACCCGCCCTTCCGCCAGCGCCGTGTCATCCAGCTCGCCGCGCGCATGGCCACGCTCCAGCGAGGCCAGTCGACGCCGATAGACACGCACGTTCTCGGCGCCGAGGCTGTCATTGTCCTCGAACGCCTGCTGATCGGCATGCACGCGACGCGCCCGCCGCAACGGCAGCAGCAGCAGCCAGCCGGCGGGAATCAACAGCACGGCAATCGCCAGCCATAACAGGATCATGAGCGCTCCTTGGCAGTGTGTTGCCCAGCGCCGGGTTGCTCATCTGCGCGCGGCTCATCACCTGTCTGCTCATCAACGGCCTGGCGGTGCGTGGCAAGCAGTGCCGACAGGCGCGCCTGCTCATCATCATCCAGCGCACGCACACGTGCACGCCGCCGGGCGCGCACGATCAGGGTCACGACCAGCAAACCGAGCAGAATCAAAACAGCGGGACCGCCCCACAGCAGCCAGGTACGCCCATCGAGGCGCGGGTTGTAGAGCACGTACTCGCCGAAGCGCGCGATCATGAAATTCTGGATCTCGCTGTCGCTGCGGCCGTCCTTGAGCAGGTCCGCCACGTTCTGGCGCATGTCACCGGCGATGGGGGAGTCCGAGTCACCGATCGCCTGGTTCTGACACTTGGGGCAGCGCAGCGCGGCGGTCAGGCTGTCGTAGCGCTTCTGCAGCACCGGGTTGTCGAACTGATGCATCTCGATGGCGGCATGCGCCTTGCCGGCTGACAGCCAGGCAAGAAACATCAGCACCACCAGCGCCTGCACCAGCGGGATGGCGAAACTCCTGAGCACGGATTTCATGAGCTGGCCTCCTCATCGGGCATGCTGGCAGCATCAGTCGCGGGCTCCGCAATGCGCTCCAGCGTCGGCAGGATGACGTCGCGGACATCTTCGGGGCGGATGTAGCCGGTGTGGTGATAGCGGATCACACCCTCGGCATCGACCAGGAAGGTTTCCGGTGCCCCATAGACGCCGAGATCAAAGCCCAGCGAGCCCTCGGGGTCGAACAGATTGACGCTGAACGGGTTGCCGAATTCCTCCAGGAACTGGCGGCCCTTGGCGCGGGTGTCCTTGTAGTCGACGCCGACCATGTGTACGCCGCGGCTGGCGAGATCCAGCAGCTGCGGCATCTCGTGCTTGCAGGTCGGGCACCACTCGCCCCAGACGTTGACGAGGCTGACCTGCCCCTTGAGCAGCGAAGCATCGAGGCGCGCCTGCGGCTCACTCAAGGTGCTGAGCGAGAATTCGGGGAAGGGCCGCGACAGCAGCGCGGAGTCCCGTGCATAGGGGTCATCATCGAGGCGCTGGTAGAGGAAGGCACCCAGCCCCACCACGACCACCAGCGGCACGAACAGCACCAGACGACGAACATTCATGGGTGAGCCTCCTGCGTGGCGAGGGAGCGGGTGTCAGAGGCCGTGCTGGCCTCGACACGGCGGCGATAACGGCGATCCAGCACGGCGATCACACCGCCCGCCCCCATCAGCAAGGCGCCCAGCCACAGCCAGCGCACGAAGGGTTTGACCTGGATGCGTACCGCCCAGCTATCGTCATCCAGCTTCTCGCCCATGGCGACGTAGAGGTCACGCGTGAAGCCGGCATCGAGCGCGGTCTCGGTCATCGGCATGCCGCTGGCCAGGAACAGACGCTTCTCGGGATGCAGTGTCGTCACCGCCTTGCCATCACGGCTGACTTCCACCGTGGCGCGGTCCGACAGGTAGTTGGGGCCGCGATATTCGCCAAGTTCTGTCATGCGGAACTGATAGCCGCCCACGCTGACTTCCTTGCCCTGCACCATGCGCACGTTCTCGGCGACCTCGGTATTGGAGACCAGCGTCACGCCGACGATGGTCACCGCCAGCCCCAGATGCGCCAGCTGCATGCCCCAGTAGCTGGGCGTGAGGCGCTTGAGCCCCGCCCAGCGCCCCGCCTTCGAGGCACTCTTGTCCCACAGGTCGCGCAGCAACGGCAGCACCACCCACAGCGCGATGACCAGTCCGAGCGCCACCGAGAAGCTCCACTCGATATCCAGCGTCAGTGGCAGCAGGCCGCCGATGACGAGTGCCGCGCAGCCGGCCAGCGCCAGACGACGCATAAGCTCGCGGCCCGGCATCTGCTTCCAGCGCGAGGCCGGCCCGAGGCCCATGAAGGCACACAGCAGCGTGGTCAGCGGCACGAACAGCGCATTGAAGTACGGCGGGCCCACCGAGATCTTGCCCAGCCCCAGCGAGTCCAGCACCAGCGGATAGAGGGTGCCCAGCAGCACGGTGACCATCATCACCAGCAGTACGAGATTGTTGACCAGCAGGAAGGCATCCCGCGACAGCCAGTGAAAGCCCAGCGTCGAACGCACGCGCGGCGCGCGCAGCGCGAACAGCAGCAGCGAGCCACCGACGGTAATGCCGAGCAGTACGAGAATGAACAGCCCGCGATCGGGGTCGCTGGCGAAGGCGTGCACCGAGGTCAGCACACCGGAGCGCACCAGGAAGGTGCCCAGCAGTGACAGCGAGAAGGCGAAGATCGACAGCAGTACCGTCCAGCTCTTGAAGGCGCCGCGCTTCTCGGTGACCGCTAGCGAGTGGATCAGGGCGGTACCGGCCAGCCACGGCATCAAGGAGGCGTTCTCCACCGGGTCCCAGAACCACCAGCCGCCCCAGCCGAGCTCGTAGTAGGCCCACCAGCTGCCCAGCGCGATGCCGACGGTGAGGAAGGCCCAGGCGATGTTGGTCCAGGGGCGCGCCCAGCGTGCCCAGGCCGCATCGAGACGCCCGCCCATCAGTGCCGCCATCGCGAACGCGAACGCCACCGAGAAGCCCACGTAGCCCATGTAGAGCATCGGCGGATGGATGATCAGCCCGATGTCCTGCAGCAGCGGATTGAGGTCCGCGCCGTCAGCCGGCATGTCCGGCAGCAGGCGCGCGAAGGGATTGGAGGTCAGCAGCACGAAGGCCATGAAGCCGGTGGAGATCAGCCCCATGATGCCCAGCACCCGTGCCAGCATGTCGCGCGGCAGATGGCGTGCGCCCAGCGAGACGGCAAAGCCCCAGCCGGCCAGTATCAGGCTCCACAGCAGCACCGAGCCCTCATGGCTGCCCCACACGGCGCTGAACTTGAAGTACCACGGCAACTGGCTGTTGGAGTTGTTGGCGATGTAGGCGACGCTGAAATCATCCAGCAGGAAGCTCGCGGTCAGGCAGGCATAGGCGATCAGCACGAACAGGAACTGCCCCCAGGCCATCGGCTGGGCGAAGCTCATCCACAGCGGACGGCGCGTACTGGCCCCCGCCAGCGGTACGACCGCCTGCACACAGGCCAGACAGGCACCCAGAATCAGCGCGAAGTGGCCGATTTCCGGCAACAGTTGCGTCACCATCACGGGGTCTCCTGCGGATCGAGCGCGGCCTTGGCAGCGCTGCTGTCGCTGGTCAGGTTGCCCGTCCTGTTACCAGACACATCACGCCCGGAGGCCTTGAGTGCATCGGTCACCTCCGGCGGCATGTACTTCTCGTCATGCTTGGCCAGCACCTCGCTGGCCTCGAGATGCTCACCATCGAAGGTGCCCATCACCACCACGCCCTGCCCTTCACGGAACAGGTCCGGCAGGATGCCCTGATAATGCACCGTCACGTCATGATCGAAATCCGTAACGGTGAAGATGGCATCCAGCGTCTCGTTGTCGCGCCTGACACTACCATCACGCACCATGCCGCCCGCACGGATCTGCCGCCCCTGAGGCGCTTCGCCACTGGCGATCTGCGTCGGGGTATAAAAGGCGTTGATGTTGGCGCGCAGGGCATAGAGGGTCAGGCCCACCGCGAGGGCGGCCAGCAGCACGATGGCCGTGACGATATACAGGCGCTGCTTGCGTTTGGGAGTCATGGTCAGGGCTCGATCAGGGCAAGGGACGGTCAAGCCTCTCGCGGCCGGCGGGACAACCGCCGCGGGAGGCAGAAAACAGGTTCAATCACGAGAGCTGTGGCGCGAAGCCTGATGTGACGAACGATGCGAAGCGCGGTGTGAAGCAGGGTGCGAAGAATGACGGGAAGCGTCACGGCGCAGGCGGCGACGGATATCCGCCTCCAGCGCGCGACGCGACAGCCGCGTGGCAATCACCAGCCCCACCAGACACGCCGCCGTCAGCCCCCAGGCCGACCACACATACAGCGCATGGCCGCCCATGGCGAAGAACTCGCTGACACTCGAGAAAGCGATGCCCGGCAGGTTCATGGCTTGTCCCCTTCTACCGCGACCACCGCAGCATCGGGGCGCGCACGCGAAGACGGACTCAGCAGATCACGCACCCACTGCTTGCGACTCTCGCGCCTCAGCACCTCGACCCGCGTGCGCATCAGCACCAGCGCGCCGAACAGGGCGTAGAAGCCGATCACCATCATCAGCAAGGGGATCCACATGCTGGCCGGCATCGGCGGCGCTTCGCTGAGCGTGAAGGTGGCCGGTTGATGCAGTGTGCTCCACCAGTCCACCGAATACTTGATGATCGGGATGTTGACCATGCCGACCAGCGCCAGGATCGAGGCCGCACGCGAACCGCTGTCACGGCTGGCGAAGGAGCCACGCAGCACGATCACGCCCAGATACAGGAACAGCTGGATCAGCATCGAGGTCAGCCGGGCATCCCAGATCCACCAGGTGCCCCAGGTGGGAATGCCCCACACCGAGCCGGAAAACAGTGCCAGCGCCGTCATCAGGGCTCCGACAGGCGCGGCGGCCGTGGCGACCATGTCCGCCAGCTTGATCTTCCACACCAGGAAGAGCAGCGCGCACACCGCCAGCAGCATGAAGCACGACTGGGCGAGAATCGCCGCCGGCACATGCACATAGATGATGCGGAAGCTGTTGCCCTGCTGGTAGTCGGCGGGCGCGAAGGCCAGCCCCCAGACACTGCCGGCCACCAGCGCGATGATGGCCAGGGCCCAGAGCCACGGCAGCCAGCGCTGGCTGGCCGCGAAGAAGGTCGCCGGTGCGCCCATGCGATGCAACCACGGCCATAGCCCGCCCTTGCGGGGGCGAACCTTGCGGGCAGGCGCTTGAGGAGAGTCGGAGTCGGCGGTCACACGGGCCTCTTGTCAGGGGCAATGAAGAGCCTTGCGAAAGCCCGAGAATGCTCGGGCAGCGTCATGCAGTTCTTGATCGGGCTAGCCATTGATGCTCAGCCTGAGTCCGGCGGCGATGGCAAGCGGCGCCAGCAGCAAGGCCAGCGCCAGCATCGCGCCCAGAATGGCCAGATGGGCCAGGCTGGGCATGCCATTGACGGCGCTCTGTACGGCGCCGGCACCGAAGATCAGCACCGGAATGTACAGCGGCAGGATGATCAGCGAGAGCAGCACCCCGCCACGCCGCAGCCCCACCGTGAGCGCCGCACCGATCGCGCCGATCAATGACAGACTCATGCTGCCCAGCGCCAGCGAGGCGATCAACACACCAAAGGCGCCGCTCGGCAGCCCCAGCATCACGCCCAGCAAGGGCGCCATCAGCGCCAGCGGCAGGCCGGTCAGCAGCCAGTGGCCCGCTACCTTGGCCAGCACCAGCAACGGCAATGGCTGCGGCGTCAGCAGCAGTTGCTCGAGACTGCCGTCCTCCAGATCCTGCCGGAACAGACCATCCAGTGACAGCAGCGTCGCCAGCAATGCCGCCACCCACAGCAGGCCCGGCGCCAGCGTCGCCAGCAGCGCCTTGTCCGGGGAGATGCCCAGCGGAAACAGCGTGATCACCAGGGCGAAGAACACCAGAGGATTGATCAGCTCACTGCGTCGGCGCAGCGCCTGACGCAGGTCGCGCGCGAGGGTCGCCTTGAAAGCCCCGGCCAGCGAACTGGTGGGCGGGGCCTCGGGCAATGCCGTCAGCAGCTCATGGTTCATGCCGAGGCGCCTTGTATCGAGGCTGTGTCTTTCCCGCCCACGCCCTGCTCTGAACCCTGTTCGGCCTTCTCCCCTTCCTTCGCGCCCAGGCACAG
Source organism: Cobetia sp. MC34 (assembly GCF_018340035.1). Lineage (NCBI taxonomy): Bacteria > Pseudomonadati > Pseudomonadota > Gammaproteobacteria > Oceanospirillales > Halomonadaceae > Cobetia > Cobetia sp. MC34. The sequence continues at coordinate 158,017 of NZ_JADPPY010000004.1, read as the reverse complement.
GCGGCGCAAGCGCGAGGCCTGTGAGAAGCGATGATGAGTCGTCATCACCACGCTGCCCCCACGCTGGGCGTGAGCCAGCAGCAGTGCCTCCAGCGCCTGAACGCCGTCGCGATCGATGGCGGTGAAGGGCTCATCGAGCACCCACAGCCGGCGTGGCGTCAGATGCAGCCGCGCCAGCGCGATACGCCGCTGCTGACCGGCGGACAGCTGCTGGGCAGGCACATCCTCGAAACCGGCCAGCCCCACGGCGTCCAGCGCTGCCCAGGCGAGCTCGCGGCGGGCCTCTGCCTTCGCCTGCGGTTGACCGCCCAGCGCCTGATACCAGGCAAGGTTTTCCAAGGCGGTCAGGGTGCCCTTGATGCCGGGCTGGTGACCCAGATAGAGCAGTGAGCCCAGAAAGTCGTCACGCACCCGCGAGGTGGGCTGGCCGCGCCACAGCACCTCGCCCTCGTAGTCATGGAACTGACCGGACAGAATCTTGAGCAGGGTCGTCTTGCCACTGCCATTGGGGCCCTCGACCTGCAGGATCTCTCCCGCATGCAGCGAAAGATCCAGCCCCTCGAACAGCCAGCGCTCATCACGCTCACAGCCGAGCGCCACGACCGCCAACAGAGGCGGCGCGCTACAGACTTCATCGCTGGCAGGCAGGCTGGGCATCCCGGATTCTCGCGGCTGAGCCGTCGCGGAGTGCGACATCAAAAGCAGACCCAAAGGGTCACTGCGAGCCATTCTACGAGCTGAGGTCGACACTGACCACCGAGCAGCCGATCGCCTGGCCTCGCAGCCCCGCCATGACGGGCAGTCAAGCACTCGAGAAATATATCAGCGACATGTGGTGCACATTCATACGACACACTTTCGCTGGATTGGCGCTGGTCGATCCGCTCACCTCTTGCCACTTCGCGAGAGCTTGCTATGATGCAGACACTGTATACAAAAACAGTATCCATACAGTACCTTCATCACACGCCTGCCGAGTGCAGGCACAGACTGATCGGGTCGGCTCAACGCGTTGTCAGCATGTTCGCGGAGCCTAGCAGGCGACAGATGAACTCAGCCTGACGACCCTCCACGCTGCACCGCAGGCCGACGCACCATCCGCGCCGACCGCACGGCATCAGGGGATAGCTCATGTCACGTCTTCACGCTCCGCACTACCTTCAGCGTCTTCACAACCTGCCGCTCAATGACCAGGCCTGGCAGGAAATCACCGCCAGCGACATGATGGATATCCCGCTGCTCGGCAACATCACGGCCGGCATGCCCATCGAAGCCATCGCCGACTGCGGTACTGTTGCCGTGCCGACGCGCATGGTGCGCCGCAATACCTACGCCCTGCGCGTGCGCGGCCATTCGATGATCAACTGCAATATCCATGATGGCGACATCATCATCATCGAACGCAGCGAAAGCGCCGAGAACGGCGAGACCGCCGTGGTGATGATCAACCAGCAGGAAGTGACGCTGAAGAAGCTGTATATCGAGAAGACCGGCGTGCGCCTGCAACCGGCCAACGACAGCATGGCCCCCATCTATCTCAAGAATGCCGATATCGAAGTGCTGGGCATGGTGATGGGCGTGGTGCGCGGCAATGCCGTCACTCACTGAGGGCGACGCTTTGGTAAGATGGTGCCATGACCTATCTGATACCGGCACTGGCGCCCGAGGCGCATCATGAACACAGCATCGAGATCGAGAAGAGCCGCTTCATCGCCTGGCTGGCCCATGCCCCGACGCCAGAAGGCATGACGCGGCTGCTGGCTCAGGCGCATCTCGCCCACCCCAACGCACGCCATCACTGCACGGCGTTCATCGCCGGGGCACCCAATGAGCAGAATGCCATCGGCTTCTCCGATGATGGCGAGCCGGGCGGCACTGCTGGCAGGCCGATGTATCAGGTGCTCGAAGGCAGTGGCGTCGGCCAGGTGGCCTGCGTGGTGATCCGCTACTTCGGCGGCATCAAGCTGGGCACCGGCGGCCTGGCGCGCGCATACAGCCGCGCGGTGCTCGAGGCGCTCGAGCACCTGCCCACCACGACCTTCACGCCGCGCACGCCCAGGCGCCTGAAGGTCGGCTTCGCCCATGAAGCCGATGTTCGCCACTGGTTGAGCGGCTACGATGTGCCGGTGGATGCAAGCGACTATGGTGCCGATGGCGTGGTGTTGACGGCGGGCTGGCCGCAAGGCGGCGCCCAGCCGCCGCTGGAAGAACTGCATGCGCGCCTCAAGGGAGCGCTGGAAGTGCTCGACTCCCGCGACTGATCTGCATCAGCGACTGACCGGCGCCAGCGATTCTCTTTGGCTGTGCACAAACACGAACGCCATCGCCGCCCCTTGTCCGGGCGGCGATGGCGTTCGTGTTTTCACTTTTCTCAGCTGAACTGCAGGGCTTCCACCTGATTGGCGATGGCAGCCTTGGCCTCGGCCAGCGAGGCGGCCCTGGGCTCATCGCCCATGCTGAGGCCTTCGGCATACACGAAGTGCTGATCCGTGATGCCCATCAGCCCGAGCATGGATTTCAGATGTGGTGTCTGGGAATCCATTTCAGTGCCCGCGTACATGCCGCCACGCGCCGCCAGTACCAGCGCCTGCTTGCCTTCCAGCAGGCCCACCGGCCCTTTCTCGGTATAGCGGAAGGTCTCGCCGGCGCGCAGCACCCGGTCGAACCACGCCTTCATCTGCGTCGGCAGGCCCAGATTGTAGAGCGGTGCCGCAACGACCAGCAGGTCTGCCGCTCTCAGCTCGGCCAGAAAACCATCGGAAAGTGCGGCGAGCTTGCGTTGCTCGGCGCTACGCTCATCCGCCGGCGTCATCCAGGCCTGCATTTCCGCGCCATCGAGATGCGGCAGGTCACGCTCGACCAGATCATGATGCGTCAGCTGAAATGGCTGCCCGGAGGCCTCGAGCGCACTGACGAAGGATGCGGCCAGCGCACGTGAATTGCCCTTGTCGGCGAACAGGGAAGCAGACACCAGCAGGACATTGAGCGAAGCTTTTGACATGTGGAGGGTCTCCATGAAAGTGAGGCGCGATCCTGTCGACGGTGTTCGACCCGATCCGCATGCACAGCATGATAAATGAACCATTCCACACGAAAAGCGACTTAAATCGCCCATATCATTCGAAAAAAGCGAACAATTAGTCAGTCATCACCCTTATTCGACTGCCGACTGATAACGGAACGCCTCGCCACAGCCCTTCAATTTCTGCCCTGCAATCGTCAAGGTCGCCGTCAGTGGATAGGGCGCGCCCTGCATGGAATCGAAGCAGGCGCCCGGCGCGACCACCAGCTGCAATGGCTCGCCCTGCTTGCCGTCAGCCGGGAGTTGCGCCTTGAGCACACGGCTATCGTTTGCCTCATGGGCGACCCGATAAGGCAGCTTCACCACCTGGACACCTGACGAGCGAGCACCAGCCTCCGTTTCTGCAGAGCGCTCGGATGCCTGCGCCTCGTGCGGCGACTCGAGCAAGCCCTGCATGGCCGTCAACGTCAGCAGGTTGTGCTCGCTGTCGAGACTGACCTGCCAGCCGGGCTCATTGCCCTGCGCCACCAACAGCGGCTTCTGCGTCGTCGGATGAATCACGCGCCGATCATCCTGCACACATTCCAGATTGCCGCGGGCATTCTGCAGCATCGCCTCGGAACCCTTGAACCACACCTCCAGCCCCTCTTCACCGGGCAACGCCTGCACATCACCAGACGCCTGCTCGGCCGGCGATGCACCGGCATTGGCCTGATAGCGCTCGCCGGAGGCACTGACGACCCGCTCCAGGGTATAGGCATGCCGCCGCGACCACAGTCGCAACCAGTCATGCGATGCCTCGGCGTCGCCTTCGCTGAAGGCCATCAGCAGATCCTGCGCCGGAGTACAGCGCCACACCTGATACTCACTCGCCCGGGGCGGTGGCAGAAAGCTGGAGGGCAAGGTCACCGCAGCGGCCTTGCCCAGCGATTCCGCACTGGGCGGCGCAGGTTTCTTCGCCACCTCATGCACCACGGGGCCCGGGTCCTGCGCGGGAGCCGGCACCTTGAGCGGCGGCTGGCCAGCATCCGTCCCTGACGCGGCATCCTGACTCCACGGCAGGGAGGTACATCCGGCCAGCAGCATGGGCACCGCCAGAGGCGACAGGCGCAAGCCCGCTCGACCGACAGCGATCATCCCTGGCGTGAGGCTCGCGGCCCACCTATGGGGCAACACACGGGAAATGGCAAAAAGACGACAGCAGTGACGTGACATGATGAACCCTCCCTGGGCATGTCGGACGACAAGATGCAGCGCAGCACTCTCGCGACGAGACACTGCGGCATGGCTGGACTTCAAGGCGGAGACGGCGGCCTTCCTGGCGCACCCTGCCAAAGTCTATCAAGCGCAGTGAGGCTTGTGGGGATGGGAATGCACTGAGGGTACAAGGCGCGTGCCCTGCCGGCCTTGCATGACACCCTCCTGGCACCTGACTCCGGCGCCCTTCGTGTTCCGCCGCCCCGAGTGATACGCGAATCGCCATGAATATGAGACAGTGTCATGAGCACCCTCGGGCAACCGCGCGCCACGATGGTGGCCTGGCGGGGAGAAAATCCCGCTGCCACTCCCCCCACTGATCCAGTCACGCGGGAGTGATTGACCCGCTCGCGGCTTGCACCAGGAGTTTCAACTTATCGTTCTCGACTTAACGTTCTCGGCTTGCCTGTCTCGACTGGCCTGTCTCAACTTGCCGTTCACAACGCACCTTTCTCACTCAACCTCTCAACATGAGCACCATTCATCATGCTTGAATTGCGCCATCTGCGTACCCTGCTGGCCCTGCGTGATGCTGGCTCGCTGGTCGAAGCCGCGGAGCGTGTCCACCTTACCCAGTCCGCCCTGTCCCATCAGCTGAAGGACCTCGAGGAGCGCCTGGGCGCGCCGCTGTTCATCCGCAAGACGCGCCCCGTGGAGTTCACCCGCGCCGGACAGCGCCTGTTGTCGCTGGCAGAGCAGGTACTGCCGCAGTTCCGCATGGCTGAGCGCGACATTGCTCGCATGGCGGGTAGCGAGCAGGGCCGGCTGCACATGGCCATCGAGTGCCATAGCTGTTTTCAGTGGCTGATGCCGACGGTGGATCGCTTCCGCGATCACTGGCCGGAGATTGAAGTCGATATCCCCTCGGGCCACAGCTTCGCTCCCCTGCAGGCATTGGGCCGCGAGCAGCTGGACCTGGTCATCACCGCCAACCCGGTGGAGATGACCGGCATCCAGTACATTCCGCTGTTCCGCTATGAGGTCATGCTGGCCGTGGCACGCCAGCATGCACTGGCCATCAAGGGCCATGTGGAGCCGCAGGACCTGTGCGACGAGACCTTGATCATCTATCCGGTCGAGCATGATCGCCTGGACGTCTTCACCCAGTTCCTCGAACCGGCCAACGTGAGCCCACGCGAGATCCGCAGTGCCGAGATGACGGTGATGATGATGCAGCTGGTCGCCAGCGGCCGCGGCGTCACGGCGCTCCCCAACTGGGCGCTGGCCGAGTATCTGACGCGCGATTACGTGCGTGGCCTGTCGCTGGGCGACGGTGTCTGGGCGACACTCTACGCCGCCGTCAGAGAAGACCTGCTCGGCACGCCGTGGATGGACGACTTCCTGCGTACCGCCCGTGAGACATCATTCGAGGTGCTGAGTGGCGTGAAGCCTGCCTGATACCCGAGCCTCAGCGCTTACGAGGGATAGATACACGAAAGCCCCACCACTCGACAGGCCGCAAGGCATCGATTGGTGGGGCTTTCGTGTATCTGCTGATCACTGCTTGTTCGCGCCATATCACTTCGGCTTGCGCGCAAGACTTTTTCTTCAGCACAAACAGAACCGCCCCAGCATGAGCTGGGGCGGTTCTTGACGCCTATCACCTCAAGCGGAAAGCATTCCGCAATGAGTGATGATCAGTCGATAGCCTTGACGTTGGCTGCCTGCAGGCCTTTCTGGCCCTGGGTCACGTCGAAGGAGACCTGCTGGCCGTCCTGCAGGGTCTTGAAGCCATCAGCCTGGACTTCGGAGAAGTGAACGAACAGATCGTCACCACCGTCAGCCGGAGCGATGAAACCAAAACCTTTAGCGTCGTTGAACCACTTAACTGTACCTGTAGCCATGAGAAATTCCTCTCTGATTAGCATGTTTGAAATAACGGGCATTACCCGAAGAGCGTGGGCAAAGCAAAACCATGCATCAAATCAGCGAGGCTTCTCGGGGCGCTCAAGGCGATTTACCGAGCAGCACAGGCGACTGAGTGGTGCGTCTTGCTATCCAACAGGAGCTACATTGCACGCTAACCCATGATCACGTCAAGCCTTTTCGACAATCACTTCACACAGTCGCCAATCGATGCCACTCCAGCCAGGTCAGAAATCTCCCTTCGGGCAGCTGCAGATTCGGCGCATCGGTCCCCAGCAGCAGGCGGTCTCCCTCGAGCGTGACGCGCCGCACAAGGGTGACTTCATCCCAATCGGCGATCGTGGCCAGCGACAGATGATGGCAGACCTCCTGCCGCTCACTGTCCCACTGCCAGCGCCCACAGTAGGCAAAGCCCTCACGAAAGGCGGCGACCAGCTGATCATCCGTCGGCGCCATCCCCAGAGGCTGACGCTCACAGGACACCAGCTGCACGCTCATATAGCCATTGGCCATGTAATGCAGCTGTCCCTTGCACTCGCCCAGCGGCTCCAGCTCGCGTCCATCCGGCCAGGCATATCAGAAACGCTCGAGCCGCCACGCGCCGATCAAGTCAGGATGCAGTGACAAGGGAGATTGCCGCATGGCCGATTCCTCAAACGGTCGTGATCAGGTGGCGTGCTCGTCCTGGAGTGACGGCGGCTTGACCGGCGGCAAGGGCACAGGCGCCTTGCGTTCCAGCTGGCTGGAGGTCAGTGGCAGCAACAGGCTGAAGCGCGCGCCCTTGAGCGACCTGCCCTTGTCCACCACCACGCTGCCGCCGTGGGAATGCAGGATCTTCTGCACGATGGAGAGCCCCAGCCCGTAGCCGCCGGAGGCACGCGTACGCGAATCATCCAGGCGCGCGAAGGGTTTGAAAACCTTCTTGCGATCTTCCTCGTTGATGCCGGGGCCATCGTCCTCGACATCGAGCCTGACCACCTGCGGGTCACTGGTGATGCGCACCAGTACCCGGGAATCCGCGTGCCGGCAGGCATTGGAGACCAGATTCTGCAGCGCCCGCTGCAGATAGCGTGCCTCGGCCTCGACCTCCAGCGCCTCGCCTTCGATGCTCAGCAGCAACTCAGGATGCAGCGGCGCCAGCGTCTCGCAGACCTGCTCCGCGATCTCGCGGCAATCCACCATGCCGAGGTCCAGCTGGATACCGGCGGCATTGTTGAGGCGTGCGTAGGTCAGGATCTCGTCGATCAGCTTGTCGAGCTCCTCGATGTCGCCGTCTGCGCCCTTTATCTGACGCTGGACGAAATCATCATCGACCATGTCCTCGATCATCTGCAGCGCGAAGCGGATACGCGCCACCGGCGTGCGCAATTCATGCGAGACCGCCCGAATCATGTCCTGCTGCGCGCCCAGCAACCCCTGCACCCGCTCGGCCATGCCATTGAAGGCCATGCCGAGACGCCCGAGAAAGTCATTGGACTCGATGCGCACCCGCGTATCGAGATAGCCGCCCGCGATGCGGGTCGCGGCCTTTTCCAGGCGCGTCAGGCGCGCCTCCAGTGAACGCACCACCAGATAGATGACGCCGCCCAGCAGACTGATGACCGCTAGTATCATGGCGATGATCAAGGCCGGCGGTGTCGTCTCGAAGCCACGGATGGGCCCGACCTTGAGCATGGCGCGGTCACCCAGTCGAGTATAGAGCGCCATCGCCTGACCGTGACTGGCCACGTTGAGCACCACCCGACCGGCCTCCAGGCGACTGGCCTGCTGTGCATCGAGATTCTGCGGAATGTCCGGCAACAGCGCGAAGGACAGACCGGAGGCCTGCTGCAGCTGGGCCAGCAAGTCGCTGCGCCGCTCGGCATTCATGGGTTGCAGGGTGTCATGCAGCGACACCATCAACCCGCGCAACTGCCGCTCCGCGAGATGCAGCAGCCGGAATTCCAGTACTCTCTCTTCGCCCGGCACCGCCATCAGCAGCTGCCAGCCGGCATCATCATGGGGCCGCACCAGCGGCCGCCCGGCCTCAAGGCGGCGCTGCTCCCACCAGCTGAGGTCAAAGACCGCCGCCGGTGCCAGCAACAACCGCCCATCCAGCAGGCGGGCGGTCCGATTGAGGAAGGCCCCGCGCTCAGCCTCCGGCGTGGCCGCGATCTGGCTCACCAGCAAGCGCATCGGCGCCGCGCCCAGACGCGTCTGGTAGGCCTCCAGCCGGACCATGTTGGTCAGCTGAAAGCCACCCAGCGCGATGCCCAGCGTGAGCACCAATGCCACCAGCAAGGCGACATAGACACGCAGGAAGATGCTGTCGGAGAGAGCCCGGCGCATCGTCTAGAGGTCCTTGACGAACAGGTATCCCTTGCTGCGCACCGTCTTGATCCGCTCAGGATGATTGGGGTCATCGCCAATCTTGGGGCGGATGCGCGAGACACGCACGTCGATGGAGCGGTCCTGGCCGTCGTACTTGATGCCGCGCAGCGCAGAGAAGATTTCCTCGCGCGTCAGCACGCGACCCGCGTTCGAGGACAGCAGCCACAGCAGGTCGAACTCGGCACTGGTCAGCTCGATGCGCTCGCGCGCCAACCATGCCTCACGGGTGGCGTTGTCGATCTCGAGATCATTGAACACCAGGCGCGTCTCACCGGCGGCCACTTCGGGGCCATCGGCGCGACGCAGCAAGGCCCGAATACGTGCAAGCAATACACGCGGCTGCACCGGCTTGGGCACGTAATCGTCGGCGCCCATCTCCAGGCCCAGCACCTGATCCATGTCATCGGTACGCGCCGTCAGCATCAGGATCGGCCCGGCGAACTGAGGCCGCACGCGGCGACAGATGGACAGGCCATCCTCGCCCGGCAGCATCAGGTCCAGAATCACGATGTCGGGGCGCAGACTGATGATCAGGTCCACCGCCCGCGCGCCCTCATTCTCGACGCTCACGCGGAAGTTGTTGGCTTCGAGGTATTCGCGCGTCAGTGTCGCCAGACGCTCGTCATCCTCAACAATCAATACATGTTCTTGCGCATTGGTATCCAAGGGCATTCCATCCGCATCGTTGGGTCAACGTGGCCAGCAGCTCACAAGCAGTTACTTTCCTGTGCCACGTCGTAACCTTTTCAGGGTGATTTGTCACGAATGATACGCCAATTTGGGCGTTTACGCGCCAGCAGCGCAGGCACCATCTGCATTGACGGAGCGCAGAAAATTTAACACCTGAACTCTTGACATCCCCCAGCGGCAAGGCCGGATTTTCAACCACACCTTACCCACAAGTTATCCACTTGCACGCCCCACCAAACAACACTATCTTGTGTCCAAAATCAGCTCACACCCCATATGTAGGGTTTTGGCGACATCGACACCCATAGATCATGGCGACGATTGTCAAGCCCCGAAAGCATGAATCAGCGTATGGGAAGGCAGTCACGCAAGGCTGCTGGAACCGTGTCTCATGAACGCTATCAGGCTCAGCCCGGGCGCCGATTGCCCCGCCTGAGCCTGATCGAGTTTCTCGACGACAAGGCTGACAACGACAGAATATCCCCGGGCGCAGGCAGGAATTTTCAGCCTGCGCCCCGATACGAATTGCCCTCGAGCCCTAACGGGCAACGATTCACCTTCAGACGATTCAGGAAGGCGTCATGGATTCCACTTTCAGCACCGATCAGGCGACAGTCGATGTGACTGCCCCCCAGCGCCTGCGCGTCATCAAGCGCAATGGCGATGTTGCGGCCTTCGACGCCAGCAAGATCTCCGTCGCTCTCTCCAAGGCGTTCATCGCCGTGGAAGGCGATCAGGTCGAGTCCAGCTCGCGCATCCGCGACCTGGTTCAGCAGCTGACCAGCCAGATCACCGACGCCTTCCAGCGTCGCATGCCTGACGGTGGCACCCTGCACATCGAAGACATCCAGGATCAGGTCGAGCTGGCGCTGATGCGTTCCGGCGAGCACAAGGTCGCCCGTGCCTATGTGCTGTACCGCGATGAGCACGCTCGTGCCCGCAGCGCCCAGAGCGAAGGCATCGCCAAGCCGCACCCGACCATCAACGTCACGCACCTCGACGGCAGCGTGCGCCCGCTGGATCTGGGCCGTATCGAGACCCTCGTCTTCGATGCCTGCGCAGAGCTTTCCAACGTCGATGCCCAGAAGATCGTCGATGACTCCCTGAAGAATCTGTACGACGGCGTGCCGGTCGATGGCGTGTCCACCGCGCTGATGATGACCGCGCGTACGCTGGTCGAGAAGGACCCGAACTACACCTACGTCACCGCCCGCCTGCTGCAGGACAACCTGCGCCGCGAAGCCCTGAGCTTCCTCAAGGTCGCTGACGAGGCCACCTTCGGCGAGATGAAGGACCACTACCCGGTCGCCTTCAAGGCCTACATCGAGAGCGGTATCGCCTTCGAGCAGCTGGACGAGCAACTGGCCACCTTCGATCTGGAGCGTCTCGGCGCGGCCATCGATCACACGCGTGACAACCAGTTCACCTACCTCGGCCTGCAGACCCTGTACGACCGCTACTTCCTGCACCAGAACGACGTGCGCTATGAGCTGCCGCAGGTCATGTTCATGCGTGTCGCCATGGGCCTGTCCCTGAACGAGGAAGACCGCGAAGGCCGTGCCATCGAGTTCTACGAGCTGCTGTCCAGCTTCGACTACATGGCTTCCACGCCGACGCTGTTCAACGCCGGTACCCGTCGCAGCCAGCTGTCCAGCTGCTACCTGACCACCGTGCCGGACGCCCTCGACGGCATCTACGGCGCCATCCGCGACAACGCCATGCTCTCCAAGTGGGCGGGTGGTCTCGGCAATGACTGGACGCCGGTGCGTGCGCTGGGCTCCTACATCAAGGGCACCAACGGCAAGTCCCAGGGCGTCGTGCCCTTCCTGAAGGTCGTCAACGACACCGCCGTTGCCGTCAATCAGGGTGGCAAGCGCAAGGGCGCCGTCTGTGCCTATCTGGAAACCTGGCACATGGACGTCGAGGAATTCCTCGACCTGCGCAAGAACACCGGTGATGACCGTCGTCGTACCCACGACATGAACACCGCCAACTGGGTGCCGGATCTCTTCATGAAGCGTGTCTTCGATGACACCGAGTGGACCCTGTTCTCGCCGTCCGACTGCCCGGACCTCCACGACCTGTACGGCGCGGCCTTCCAGGCGCGTTACGAGCAGTACGAGGAGATGACCCGTCAGGGCCAGCTGAAGCTGTTCAAGCGCGTCAAGGCGCGTGATCTGTGGCGCAAGATGCTCTCCATGCTGTTCGAGACCGGCCACCCGTGGATCACCTTCAAGGACCCGTGCAACCTGCGCAGCCCGCAGCAGCACGCCGGTGTCGTGCACTCGTCCAACCTGTGCACCGAGATCACCCTCAACACCTCCGAGGACGAGATCGCGGTCTGCAACCTGGGCTCGATCAACCTGGCGCAGCACGTCATCGACGGCAAGCTGGATGGCGACAAGCTCAAGAAGTCGGTGCGCACCGCCGTGCGCATGCTCGACAACGTCATCGACATCAACTACTACGCCGTACCGCAGGCACGTCGCTCCAACATGCGTCACCGCCCGGTCGGCCTCGGTATCATGGGCTTCCAGGATGCGCTCTACGCGCAGTCCATCGCCTATGCCTCCGAAGAAGCCGTGACCTTCGCCGACGAATCCATGGAACTCGTCAGCTATCACGCCATCGAAGCTTCCAGTGATCTGGCCGCCGAGCGTGGTCGTTACGAAAGCTTCGACGGTTCGCTGTGGAGTCAGGGCATCCTGCCGATCGATTCCATCGAGAAGCTCAAGACCGAGCGTGGCGCCGACTACATCGAGATGGACGAAAGCCAGACCCAGGACTGGGACTACATCCGCGAGAAGGTCCGCACCCAGGGCATGCGCAACTCCAACGTGATGGCGATCGCGCCGACCGCGACGATCTCCAACATCTGTGGCGTCTCGCAGTCCATCGAACCGACCTACCAGAACCTGTTCGTCAAATCGAACCTGTCTGGCGAGTTCACCGTGGTCAACGCCTACATGGTCAACGACCTCAAGGCGCGCGGCCTGTGGGACGAGGTCATGATCAACGACCTCAAGTACTACGATGGCAGCGTGCAGCCGATCGAGCGCATCCCGGAAGACCTCAAGGCGCTGTACGCCAACGCCTTCGAAGTCGAGCCGAAGTGGATCGTCGAAGCCGCCTCGCGTCGCCAGAAGTGGATCGATCAGGCCCAGTCCCTGAACCTGTACATCCAGGGCGTGTCCGGCAAGAAGCTGGACGTGACCTACCGCATGGCATGGTTCCGTGGCCTCAAGACCACCTATTACCTCCGTGCTCTGGGTGCGACCGCCGTGGAGAAATCCACTGTCGATCGCAGCAAGCACAACGCCGTCGGCAATGCACCGACTCCGGCACCGGCTCCCGCGCCGACCCCGGCACCGGAAGCCAAGCCGGAACCGCGCGGCATCGAAGATTTCCTGCAGGGCAAGAGCGGCCAGCGCGCCCCCTCCGCCAGCAACATCGATGAGTTGGGCTGTGAGGCCTGTCAGTAAGCGATTGCGCCAGACCCGAGTCCGCTGACGCTGACTCACCGCCTGCCAGGACACACCTTGCAGGCGGATTGCGGCAAATCCACAAGACCGAGCCCCGCTCGGTCTTGTGCCGCCACCCACAATCACTGCCTCCTGACATTCCCTCGAAACAAGCCCGGGCCTGACTCCCTGTGGGAGCCACGCCACTCGATGGCGCTCGCGTCGTAGAACGCACCGCCCCTGCCTTTTCGTCACGCTGACTGCCCGCGTGATCATCACCGAATACGAGGAACGCAACATGTTGAACTGGGACGATTTCCACGAAGACGAAGCCCCCGCTGCCGAGAAGCCGGCGACGGCCAAACCGGCGCCGCAGGCCGAAGCTCCCGCCGCTGCCCCGGCGGCTGACGCTGTCGTCGCGAGCGAGAACAGCGAAGGCTACGCGATCAGCGATGCCGAGCGCATCGCCCGCGCCCAGCAGGCGCTGGACGATCTCGACGTGGCCAAGGGTCTGGAAGAACTGGAAATGGGTGCCCAGCGCATTCAGGTCGACGAGAAGCGCATGATCAATGCGCGCGCCGACGTCAACCAGCTGGTGCCCTTCAAGTACGACTGGGCATGGCAGAAGTACCTCGACGGCTCCGCGAACCACTGGATGCCGCAGGAAGTGAACATGAACGCGGACATCGCGTTGTGGAAGAGCCAGGACGGCCTGACCGAAGACGAGCGCCTGATCGTGATGCGCTCGCTGGGCTACTTCTCCACTGCCGACTCGCTGGTCGCCAACAACCTGGTGCTGGCCGTCTACAAGAACATCACCAACCCGGAGTGCCGCCAGTACCTGCTGCGTCAGGCCTTCGAAGAGGCGATCCACACCCACGCCTACCAGTACTGCATCGAGTCACTGGGCATGGACGAAGGCGAAGTCTTCAACATGTACCGTGAAGTGGACTCCGTGGCGCGCAAGTCCGCCTGGAGCCTCAAGCACACCCAGGCGCTGGCACGTGCCGACTTCCACACCGGTACACCGGAAGCGGACCAGGAATTCCTGCGCAACCTGATCGGCTTCTACGCCGTCACCGAAGGCATCTTCTTCTACTGCGGCTTCTCCCAGATCCTGTCCATGGGCCGTCGCAACAAGATGACCGGCGTCGCCGAGCAGTTCCAGTACATCCTGCGTGACGAGTCCATGCACCTGAACTTCGGCATCGACGTGATCAACCAGATCAAGGTCGAGAACCCGCACCTGTGGACCGCCGAATTCCAGGACGAAGTCACCCAGATGATTCTGGAAGGCACCCAGCTCGAGATCGAATACGCGCGTGACACCATGCCGCGCGGCGTACTGGGCATGAACGCGGCCATCATGGAGGAATACCTCCACTTCATCTGCAACCGTCGCCTCGCGCAGCTGGGCCTCAAGGAGCAGTTCCCGGGCGCCAAGAACCCGTTCCCGTGGATGTCCGAGATCATCGACCTGCGCAAGGAGAAGAACTTCTTCGAGACGCGCGTCACCGAATATCAGGTCGGCGGTGCCCTGAGCTGGGATTGATCGCTGATCACTCCCTCTCCCAGAGACAGGCACGCGACTGACGCCTGCCTCTGCTGAGCACCCCAACGGGCCATGTCATTGATATGGCCCGTTTTTGCGTCCAGCGCCCGCACAGGGTAGGCTTCGCGCCGTCCCGACTCTCCCCGGCTTCACGTGAAAGGAACGAACATGCAACTCGGTATCATCGGACTCGGCCGCATGGGCGGCAATATCGCTCGTCGCTTGATGCGCAATGGCCACGAAGTGGTCGCCCATGATCGTGACGCGGCAATCGCCCAGTCACTGGTTGCCGACGGTGCGACGCACGTCGATAGCCTCGTGGAACTGGTTCAGCAGCTCGAGGCGCCGCGCGCCGTCTGGGTCATGCTGCCGGCTGGCGAGATCACCGAGCAGACCATCGCCACGCTTGCCGAGCTGATGGAAGCCGGCGACACCATCATCGATGGCGGCAACACCTTCTACAAGGACGACATCCGCCGTGCCACGGCCCTCAAGCTGAAGGGCCTGAACTACGTCGATGTGGGCACTTCCGGCGGCGTGTGGGGCCTGGAGCGCGGCTACTGCATGATGATCGGTGCCGAGAAGGCCGTGTTCGAGCATCTCGAGCCGCTGTTCGATACCCTCGCCCCGGGCTATGGCGATCTCGAGCGCACCAAGGGCCGCAACGCCCCGGATGAACGCGCCGAGCGCGGCTACATCCACGCCGGTCCGGTCGGTGCCGGTCACTACGTGAAGATGGTCCACAACGGCATCGAGTACGGCCTGATGCAGGCCTACGCCGAGGGCTTCGAGCTGATGCAGAGCAAGGGCTCCGACGCCCTGCCGGAAGATCAGCGCTTCGACCTCAATCTGGCCGATATCGCCGAGGTGTGGCGTCGTGGCAGCGTGGTGTCTTCCTGGCTGCTTGACCTGACCGCCCAGGCCCTGGCCGGTGACGAGCGTCTGGACCACTACAGCGGTGCCGTCTCCGACAGTGGCGAAGGCCGCTGGACCGTCGATGCCGCCGTCGAACAGGGTGTCGCGGTGCCGGTGCTGGCCAATGCGCTGTTCTCGCGCTTCAGCTCGCGCAAGGAAAACACCTACGCCAACCGCCTGCTGTCGGCGATGCGCTTCGGCTTCGGTGGCCATGTCGAGCCGCCCAGAAAAGACTGAGCACCTGCTCTGACACGCCAGACGTGAAACGCCCCGCTCCTGGAGATCATGAGCGGGGCGTTGTCGTTTGCGGGGCCTGCTGGCAGAGCGGTGGAGTGTCAGGAGCCCTCTGGGTCAGCGTCGGCCACTGGCGTTATCGGCCGCCGCCAGCGCCATCCACCGGCGTCAGCGTCATCTGCTGACCGCGCATGTTGATATCGAACTCCCCCAGGAAACTCATTCCCAGCAGCACCACCTCATCGTGCATGCCCGGCACGATGGCCCCGCGCACCTCGCGCTGGCTGAGTCCCGCCAGACTGACGGTATCCAGTGTGGTCAGGGCACCGTGACTGACGCCATTGGCGGTAGTGAAGCGCGCATCCCGCCCGCGTGGCAGCTGCAGGCGCTCGGCCAGCGCTTCGGACACCGAGACGTAGGTGGCGCCGGTATCGAGCAGGAAGGTCACCGGTTGATCATTGATCGTGCCGGGGGCCACGAAGTGCCCTGAGCGATTGCGCGACAGCGTCAGTGGCTCGCCAGATGACAGCGACTGGCCAGCCAGCGAGGCATTGGGCCGGGTACGCTCATCAAGCTGGCCCTGAAACCACCACACCAGCATGGCGAGAATCAGCGCCCAGCACAGCACCAGCATGCCGACACCATAACGGCGGGTCGCGCCGCCCCCTGAATCACTCATCCACCACCACCCCGCAACAGCAGACGCAGGCCGACGGCGCACAGTGCGAAGCCGAGAATCAACGGCACCCCGATCAGCCAGCCGCGCGTCCCCGGCAGGCTGGCCTCATGCGGGGCATCGAGGCGATAGACCAGCGCCACGCTCTCCCCCACGGCGGGTGTCGGCGAGGGCACCGCCAGTGGCGAGATGATCTCGTGCCAGCCATCACGCTGATCCTGATAGCGCACCACGGGCGCATACTGGATCGACTCGATATTGAAGCGCCCACCCGGCGGCAGACCCGCCATCGCCAGGGCCTCATCCTCGCTGAGTTTGCCACCCTTGGGCAGATGGATCGGGCTACGCCCTTCGACGTGCAGCGTGCGGTCGTGGTTGATGACCTCGCCCATCACCTGCGCGCTGTTGCGGGCGAAGGACTGCGCCTGCTGCCAGCGATAGCCGCCGAGCAGCAGCAAGGCGATACCGATGATGATCAGTCCCCAGGTCAACGCCATGCGATGCCTCCTTGTGGTCGGTGCCATCATGCACGACGCGGTGTCGAGGTACGGGCCTGGACGTCGTCGCTCACGTCATGGGCCACGCCCTGCTCATGTCCGCCGGCCGCTTCCAGCCTCTCGCTCAGCGCCTCGAACTGGCGCCAGCGCGCATGCGCCAGCGGCGTGACACCTTCGGCGTCCGCCAGATTGACGTCGGCACCGTGGGCCAGCAGCTGCTCGACGACCCGTTGATAGTCAACGCCGCCATCCCCCAGCAACACGGCCTCGATCAGTGCCGTCCAGCCGAGCGTATTCTGGTGATTGACGTCGACATCGGTCTCCTCGAGCAGCTGACGACAGATATCGGCATGACCACGCTCACTGGCCGACATCAGCGCAGTGGAAGAGAAGCGATTGAGCACCGTCGCCGAGGCGCCATGCGCCAGCAGCCGGCTCAGGCAGCGGCCATAGCCGAGTGCGGCCGCGGCCAGCAGGGGGGTGTCGTGCAGGGCATCGGTCTGCTCGCAATCGGCGCCGGCGGCCAGCAGGGCCTCCACCGCCTCCGGCTGATTGGCCTGCACCGCGACCAGCAATGGCGAGCGCCCACGATAATCCACGTCATTGACTCGCTCGTGCGCATCGGGAGCGGCCAATGCCTGTGCCAGGCCCTCCAGATCGCCATGCTGAGCACACATTGTCATGTCCTTCATCACCACCTCCTGACGCCCGGCAACGGATGCTTACTCTCTGACAGCCTATGCGATCCTGAGCGTGACCGTTAGCTCCGCCAGCGTTCAATTGGCGCCTTGAGCATCGCCGATCAGGCATGGCGCGACGAATGACAGGCCAAAAAAAAGCGCTCCCGAAGGAGCGCCAGTTCGTCATCACCGCAGGGCGCGGCAGACGAGACTCAGAAACGAAGCCCGTCCGGCTGCCAGCCGGACACCGTCAGAATACGGTGTCGTCCTAGCCGCGCCCAATCATCTCTCGGGATGGCTGTGATAGCGCTGAGCTATCAAGACAAGACCGCCGATAAACGAGGCGGCGCCCTGTCACTCCTTCGGCTGCGCCCCGACCAGCGGGGAGCTCGGCAGCCAGACGCGTGCCGCCAGGCCGCCCAGACTGGAGCGCTCCAGTGCCAGCTCGCCCCCGTAGAGCGCCATCAGATCATCGACGATCGCCAGCCCCAGACCGGAACCGGAGCGCCCTTCATCAAGACGCGCCCCACGCCCCAGCGCGGCAGCGCCCTCTTCTTCATTCATGCCGGGGCCATCGTCCTCGATGATCAACAGCACGCCGCCATCGCGGGTCTCGCTGCTGACGCGCACCTGCTGACGAGCCCACTGCAAGGCGTTCTCGAGCAGGTTGCCGACCATTTCCTGCAGATCCTGCGGGTCGACCCGCACGCTGGCGTCGTCCTCCAGCGCCAGACTGAGCGTGATGCCACGCCGGCTCGCCAAGCGCCCGAGTCCCTCGAAGACCGGCCCCGCCGCCTCACGCAGGCTGATGCGCCCGCTGAGGTGCGCGCCACCCGCGGCACTGGCACGCGCCAGGTGGTGGCGAACGGCTTCATCGATGCGCTTGAGCTCGGCGTCGATCCGCGCACGGTCCTCGCCGTCGAAGCGCTCGGACTGGGCCTTGAGCACGCTGACCGGCGTCTTGAGGGCATGCGCCAGATTGCCGGCCGCCGCACGACCGCGCTCGATCAAGCGCTGATCTCGCTCGAGCACGGCATTGATGGCGCGGGTCAGCTCGGTCAGTTCCGGCGGCAGGCGGGTCTCTTCCAGCCGTTCCGCCTCGCCGTCGGCGACCTTCTTGAGGCGAGCCCGCAGGCGCCGTAGAGGCGCCAACCCCCAGCTGATCTGCGCGGCAGAGCCGCACACCAACAGCGATGCCAGCGCGACCAGCGCGCCCGCCAGCAGCCACTCGAAGCGCGCGACCTCGGCGTCGACCTCACTACGACTGGCCGCCACCATCACGTGCAGTGGCTGGTTGCGGCCGGGCAGGCGGATATCGCGCTCGAGGGAGCGCAACACCTGATGGCGCGGGCCCTTGAGGTCACGACTGATGATGACGCCCTTGTCCATGTCTTCCAGCGGCGGCAGGCGTTGGTCCCACAGCGAGCGCGACGTCAGCACATTGCCGTTGCGATCGGAAATCTGCCAGTACCAGCCCGAATAGGCCTGATCGAAGCGCGGGTCGCCCAGCGAGCGTGTCAGGCCGGGGCGGCCCTTCTCGCGGTCGAACTGGATGGCGGCGATCAGCACCTTCGACAGCGACAGCAGGCGCTGGTCGAAGGCGGTAGTCACGGCGTCACGGAAGCTCCAGGCCAGACCGAGCCCGGTCAGCGGCATGACGATCAAGGCAATGACCAGCGAGCCGCCCAGCAAGCGGCGGCCGACGGACAGTGGCTTCATGCGTCGCTGCCATCCGCTGGCGTCTGTGTCTCGGCGTCCGGATCACGCAGACGATAGCCACGCCCGCGCAGCGTCTCGATGCGCTCGGCACCCAATTTGCGGCGCAGACGGCTGATCTGCACATCGATGACGTTGGAATCGGGTTCGTGGTCGCGGTCATAGACATGCTCGACCAGTTCAGAACGGCTGACCACGCCAGGCACGGCGTGCATCAGGTGCATCAGCAGGCGCGTCTCCTGAGCGGTCAGCGACACGGGGCGCCCCGCCAGGCTGACGGTACCGCCGTGGGTGTCGCAGGCCAGATCACCCAGCTTGAGCACGGGGTGGGCATGGCCGCGAGAGCGACGCACCAAGGCGCGCAGACGGAAGATGACCTCGGCGGTCTCGAAGGGCTTGGTGACGTAATCATCGGCGCCGGCAGAGAAGCCGGCGGCCTTGTCAGACCAGCGCTCGCGCGCGGTCAGCACCAGCACCGGCACCTCGATGCCGGCTTCCCGCCACTGGGCCAGCCAGCGCGTGCCATCACCGTCCGGCAGGCCGAGATCCAGCACTACGGCATCGTAGCTCTCGGTCTGGATCAAAAAGTCGGCGTCTCCCCCGGTGGTGGCATGCTCGACCAGTACATCGGCTTCCCCCAGGCGCGCCATCAGCGCTTCGGCCAACGGCATGTCATCTTCAACCAGCAATATCTTCATCGATTCTCGGGCTCCTGACGCAAGCGGCGTTCTACCTGTGGCGCAATGGACAATGGCACTAGCATACCGTTCCTCAGGGCCGCCAGGCACCCTCGGCGCCCTTGTCACAGCCTGCGCTGGCACTGCCTGCCTCGTCCTACTGACTCTCGGCCTCGGCATTGGCGCCGTCAGTCACGAGCGGCGCGTCGGTCGTCTCGGGCAGGGGCCTGGTCAGGGGCTCAGACAAGGAACCGCTGCCAGCGCGACGCATGGCATCCAGATTGACGCCGCGCACCTCACGCAGACTGCCATCCGAGGCACGCACGGTGAATCTGGCCATCTGGCCCTGTGGCCCGAGCATCTCGACCTCATAGATCAGCTCGCCATGCGTCTCTTCGAGTTCCACCTCAACCACCTGACCCAGCCAGTCGCGCTCGAGGCTATCGAGCAGCTCGGACAACGAAATGACACGTCCGGCGGCGACTTCGTCGTGCAGGCTGCGCCAGCGCTCGCTGTCACACAGCGCATGCGGCGGCAGTGCCAGTGCTCCGACCAGCAGGCTCCCGAGCCCGAGGCACAGCCAGACATAGCGTTGCCGCCATTGACTGCCACGCGCTGCACGGGCGTCTGGCTGAGCCTTGTGGGGAGTCTGCATGAAGAGGAACCTCGTGAATGACGGCGGGGCTGGTGTGCGCCCAAGGCGGGCGCTTGCGCGTGGCGCTCAATCTAGCAACGGAATGTGCAATCAAACCTGCGTTGGAACAACGCGGACCAACGCGAGAGCAACCACTGACCCTGTGATGCAGAGACTGACAGGAGGCAATGAACCTCAGATGAATTCACGTCTCAGCGTCGCGCAAGGTCGCCTGGCCCACAGTGAGCGCCATGCCCAGCCATCCTTGAGGAGGGTGTCATGTCCCCATCAGCCGCGTCCCGTATTGCTCCGGTTCGTGAATCAGACTCCGCATCCCGACAGCCGCCATCCTCGGCCGCAGGCGCCGCCCCGTCACGCTTCTGGCTCGCCAGCCGCGCAGTCCAGCACTGGCGACACGGCCTGGGCGTCAGCGCACTCGGCTTGATGCTGGGCTCGGCTCCCGCCTATGCCAATGGCATCGAGGACCTGCCGGTGCGCCATCAGCTGTCGGCGGCAGAACTCTCGACCGCAGGGCTCTCTGCAAAAGGGCCCTCGACCAGCGAGCACTCAGATGACGGCAAGGCGCACGCCACGCTCGGCGATGATGCCGAGGATAGCGCGCTGGACACGGCCGCCACCCGCACAGCCGGAAAGCCTGCGACAGATATCTCTGACGCCGCGTCTCCCCAGGGGCTCGCGCCAGAGCTGCTCACGCAGATGATGATCCACGCCAGTCGCAAGGGCATGATGGAATTCAGCACGATGGATATCCGCGACGATCATGTTCAGTTCACGGGCTGGGGGCATAATGGGTGGCAGATGGAACTGGCCATCAATCTCGCCGATGGAGAATTCATCAGCGAAGCGCTGCGCCAGAGTGATTCCGCGCCCGGCGACAAGGCCATCGATGGCGACAGCATGCGCCAGACCTTGAATTTTGCCGCTGTCGACGGCATCAAGAGTGTACAGAGCGTCGAAGTCGCTGCGCACGCCATCCAGATTCACGGGCGCGATGCGCAAGGCAGGCCGCAACGGATGACATTGAACATGCCGCTGCCGGGCAACGCTTTCAACCTCGCCGCCAGCGTGTCCATGAATCCGGATTACCGGCCGTGAACTGATCGACCCGCTTGTCCAGCCGCCGTGCCTTGAAGTGGTTCGAGGACTGAACCCGACATCCAGCGCTGGATCAACGCCGAAGCCGCTTGACGGCAACGATGCCAACTTCGATGCTGAACGAGTCAACCGGCCGCCCGATGCCATCAAGCGCCTCATGCAAAAGTGCGTCGCATCGAGCCCCACTTACCCATCCCCCGGCCCAGAGCACGAATACCCGTTGCGCCGGGAGGGCAATACCCCTGTTTCCTGACCCGATATCCCCGACCACCCACTTTCACCTATCGGGTCATCCTCGCCCGGCCTGACGGCCCGGCTCTATCGTGGAGAAGACACATGCAAGGCCAACAGCACAACACTCTGTGGAACCAGGCTCGCCAATGGCAGGCCAATGCAGGCAACCAACGCCCCTCCAATGGCCTGTCCGGCCTCAAGCTGGTCGCCGCCTGGCTGATCGGTGGCGTGGTCATGATCTTCAGCCTGTTCGCGGCGCTGGTGATGATGGTACTCGGCATCATCATGCTGCCCTTCATCCGCCGTCGCATGAAAAAGCGCATGAGCGAGATGCAGCAGCGCATGCAGGAGGCCCAGGACAAGGCCAGTGGCCGCCAGAACTACTCGCGTGATGCCACGCGTGAAGACGGCAGCAGCACCGAGACGCTGGACGGTGAGTATCAGGTCAAGGAATAAGCCCTGACGCCAGAGACCGCTGAGCGTCTCACACTGACCGACTCGCAATGATCGTCTCGTATTGATCATCACGACGTTCGCCCAAAACACAAAGGCCGCCCCATGGGGCGGCCTTTGTGCGTTGCAGCGTCCTGAAGCTGCCAAGGCAAGCTCCGGCGTCTGACCATCACACCCGATAGACGCTGGCCGTCATCACCTTGGACATCAGGCGCATCGCGCTCTTCAGCGGCCCAGGGAAGCGATGACCACCGGCTTCCAGCGCCCACTGCTCATGATGGGCTTCGTCGATTTCCATCTGGCGCAACACGGCACGTGAGCGCTGATCACCCTCGGGCAGCGTCTGCTGGTGCTTCGACAGGTGCTCGCCGACCAGCTCTTCGGTCGCAGCCACGAACCCGAGGCTGACCTTGTCGTTGATGGCACCCGCTGCTGCCCCGAGCGCGAAGCTCGTCATGTAGAACAGCGGATTGAGCAGGCTGGTATTGGCATCCAGCTCGACGAGTCGTGCATCGCACCAGGCCAGGTGGTCGATCTCTTCCTGAGCGGCCAGCTCCATCTGCGTGCGCGTTTCGGGCAGACGCGCCGTGAAACCCTGGCCCTGATAGAGCGCCTGGGCACACACCTCGCCAGTGTGATTGATGCGCATCAGGCCAGCGGCGTGCTGACGCTCTTCGTCGCTGATCGCTTCGTCATGGATGTCGCCCGCCGGAGAGGGACGCGACGGCTGGGCGGCATGTGGCACCAGGGTACGCAGTACGGTGTCGAACTGATGGATCAACTGATCGGCGCGGCTATGATGACGTTGCGCCGAAATGGCATCGGAATGCGGCATGGGAAGACTCCTGCACGGCGTGAGCAATGAGGCCATCTTACGCAAGCCAGCCCGCGACGGTAAGGGGCAGAGTGTCGCCGGGCGAGGCCTGACCGGCTCCCTTGCGCCGTGGCTTCCCCAATGAAAAACCGGCAATGCCGTTTTCACGACATTGCCGGTATGCGCCTGTGTGCCGCGCGCTTGTTATCGCTAGCCGCTACCTGCCCGCGAACCGCCGGTACAGGCGCCTGCTCTATGCCGGCTCAGCCAGCCGGCCATGTGAAGCGGCGACCACCCATCAGGTGCATATGAATATGATAGACCGTCTGGCCGCCATCTTCATTGCAGTTCATCACCACGCGATAACCGCCCTCGGCAAAACCGTAGTCCTTCGCCAGTCTGGCGGCGGTGTACTGCAGGCGCCCTACCGTGGCCAGCTGATGCTCCTCGATATCGTTGAGCGTGGCGATGTGCTGCTTGGGGATGATCAACACATGGGTCGGCGCCTGCGGATTGATGTCATTGAAGGCCAGCACCTCATCATCCTCATAGACGATATCGGCGGGAATCTCGCGATTGATGATCTTGCAGAACAGACAGTCCATGACACCTTCTCCCTTGAAGTGAGGCTACCCACGGCAGCGTGGCCTGCCAGCGTAGCGCCAGCCGGGCAACAGGCCAAGGGCAGACGCAGGAAAACGCGGGCCAGCTTGTGAACAGAGCAATGTCGCCTTTAGGGAAACAGACTGATTCACCGCTGCCAGTGGGCGAATGAGGAAAGCAGTAGGATAATCATTGTTATCCCGCTAACGAGAAGCCGACCGTCATGCTCGTGTTCACTCGCCAAGATTCCTCCCTGCGCAAGGCCAACCACGAACTGGAGGCCGGCCTTGGTGCTCACGGCGAGACACGACCGGCCACTGTCGGCGCCCCCGCCGTCGATCGCGCTGAGCCCACGCGCGCCGAGAAGGCGCGGGCGGCACTGCGTGCCGCGCCCAGGATCACGCGTGTTGACGGCGAGCAGGTCCCGGGCGAGTTCCTGCAGCGTGCCAAGGGCTTTCTCAAGGCCGAGGTCTATATCACGCACCTCAATGGCCAGCCGGTGGTCTGCAAGGATTATCGCCGCTATGCCGGCACGCCGGCGGCATTGGTGGCACGCTGGCTGGTACGCCACGAGCTGAAGATGCTCGAGCGTCTGGGCGACTGGACACACGCCCCCCGCGCCGTGGCGCGCCTGTCACCGCTGTCGCTGGCGATGGAGTACATCCCAGGACCGTTGCTGAGTGACGCCGCCCTGGATGACGTGACGGATGCCCGCCTCAGTCAGCAGCTGATTCTCGTCGTGCAGCAACTCCATCAGCGCCAGATGGCCCACAACGACATCCGTGGCTCCAACATCGTGCTGCGCGATGGCGTGCCGGTCCTGATCGACTTCACCTCTGCCATTCGCCTGCCGCGCCTGCCGGGCACGGCCACCCTCGCGCGCATGATGCGCCGCTTCGACCTGCGTCACTCGCTGAAGCTCAAGCAACGAACCCTCGGCCTGCCGTTGAGCACCCGCGAGGCGCACCTGCTGATCCGCAGTAGCCGCCTGAATCGCACCCTGCATATCTGGAAGAAAGGCATCCTGCCACGCCTCAAGGGCCGCAAGCACTGAGCCAGCCCGAGCCCAGAGCCCTTCATGTCTCCCGCTAGCGAAACCGCCGCTGTGCCAGCAGGCTCTTGACCAGCGGCGTGATGATCAGCTCGATGGCCAGTGCCATCAGCGCGCCGGGCACCACCAGCGTATGCGGGCGCGACATGAACGAGCCCTGGATCATCGCGAGCAGGAACGGGAAGTCGACACTGCCGGGATCGCGGAAATGGATGACGACCATCGACTCGGCATCCGTCGGGATATCCTGCGGCTCGAAGGGGTTGGAGGTATCCACCGTCGGCACGCGCTGGAAGTTGATGTGCGTGCGTGAGAATTGCGGCTGGATATAGCGCACGTAGTCATCCATGCGGCTCAGGATGGTGTCCACCACCGCTTCCTGGGAGTGCCCGCGCAGCTTGGTGTCGCGATCGATCTTCTGGATCCACTCCAGATTCATGGTCGGTGCCACCCCGATCAGCAGATCGACATGACGCGCGATGTCATGCTCCGGCGTCACCAGCCCGCCATGCAGCCCCTCGTAGAACAGCAGGTCCGTACAGTCCGGCAGCGACTGCCATTCGGTGAAGGTGCCGACCTTGTAGCCGGCCTCGATCATGCGCTTGTCTTCGGCATGGATGTAGTGGCGATGCGTGCCGGAGCCCTGCTCGCCATATTCGACGAACAGCGCTTCCAGACGATCCAGCTGGTTGGCCTCGACGGCGAAGTGAGACAGCTCGCGCTTGCGCTCCGGCGCCTCCTGAAACATGCGCACCAGCTCGTCACGGGTGTAACGGTGAAAGGCATCCCCATCCACGTAGGCGGCATGAATCGCCTCACGTGAGAACATGCGCTCGAAGGTGCGCATGACGGTGGTGGTGCCCGCGCCGGAAGACCCCGTCACGGCGATGATCGGATATTCCCGCGACATCAGTTGGCTACCCGGGACGACATGGCAGAGACAGCCTGCTCGATGGCGGCACTGGCGCGCGCACTCGGTTCCGCCAGCCCCTGCTCGCCAGCGAACACCAGCCCGACGCGCAGCGTCGCCAGTACCGCGTCATCGCTGACACGCAGCAGGCGGTGATGGACACCAAGCCCCTTGCCGGACACGCTGTCGATGGCCGTTTCCACCATGAGGGCGTCGCCCAGCCTGCCCTCGCCCTGATACTGCACGGCGAGATCCGCGACGATGCTCATCAGCCCATCGATGTTCCATTCGGGGAAGCCCAGCGCCTGCCAGGCCTGGCCCCGCGCCTCGTGCGCCAGACTGACCACGCTGTCGTGACCCAGGTGCTGGCCATAGTTGATGTCGCTGACCCGAATCGTCATCGGGTGGCGATGTACCAGGCGGGAAACCGGAAATTCAAGCCGGATACGGTCCATGCAGACTCCTTGTCGGCGAGACAGGAAAAGGGTTCAGGGCGGACGGCGACGCCATCTTTCGACGCCGGCCAGCCTCAAGAAGGAATATAGGATGACTAGGGTTATCGCATGCCCGACACCGACATGACCAGACCCCGACACGATGGTCGTAGGCGCTCAGGGCGTCGAGAGAGACCCCAACGACAAGACCCGGCCTGAGGCCGGGTCTTGTCGTGAAGCAGGCATGTCGCGGGGCGATGGCCCGTGCGACTCAGCGCTTTCAGCTATCGCCGCGCTCGCGAGCGATGGCACGCCAGGCGATGTCGCGACGCACCAGCATGTCCTGCCAGCTGATGGCATCGACGCCTTCATAGGCACGCTCGGTGGCCGCCGCGACGCTGTCGCCCAGTGCGGTGACGCACAGCACGCGACCCCCGCTGGTGACGACCTGGCCGTCCTGCTCGGCGGTGCCGGCATGGAAGACCTTGCAGCCGGTCGCTTCGGCAGCGTCGAAGCCGCTGATGACATCGCCCTTGCGGTAGCTGGCCGGGTAGCCGCCAGCTGCCAGCACCACGCCGACCGCCGCGCGGGAATCCCACTCGCAGGCCTGGGTGTCGAGACGCCCGTCTTCGGCGGCCAGACACAGCGCGACCAGATCGGACTTCAGACGCACCATGATCGGCTGGGTTTCCGGGTCACCGAAGCGGCAGTTGTATTCGATGATCTTCGGCGCGCCCTGGGCATCGATCATCAGGCCGGCATACAGGAAGCCGGTATAGGGATGGCCTTCAGCCGCCATGCCACGCACGGTGGGCAGGATGATCTCGTCCATCACGCGCTGGTGAACGTCAGCCGTCACCACCGGCGCCGGAGAGTAGGCCCCCATGCCGCCGGTGTTGGGGCCGGTATCGCCTTCGCCGACGCGCTTGTGATCCTGACTGGTGGCCATCGGCAGTACGTTCTCGCCGTCGACCATCACGATGAAGCTGGCTTCCTCGCCGTCGAGGAATTCCTCGATCACCACACGTGCGCCGGCATCGCCGAAGGCGTTGTCCTCGAGCATGTCACGCACCGCGGCGCGGGCTTCCTCGTCGCTCATCGCGACCACGACACCCTTGCCCGCCGCCAGGCCATCGGCCTTGATGACGATGGGCGCCGGATGGGCCGCCAGATACTCAAGCGCCGCATCGACCTCCGCGAAGGTCGCGTAGTCGCCGGTCGGGATGGCGTGACGCGCCAAGAAGTCCTTGGTGAAGGCCTTGGAGCCTTCCAGCTGGGCGGCACCGGCCGTCGGGCCGAAGCACTTGAGCCCCGCCTCGCGGAAGCGATCGACCACGCCGATCACCAGCGGCGCTTCCGGGCCGACGATGGTCAGCTCGATGGCGTTGTCACGCGCGAAGGCGACCAGCGCATCGAGATCGTCAGCGGCAATCGCCAGATTGGTCAGCTTGGACTCGCGCGCCGTACCCGCATTGCCGGGCGCCACGAAGACCTCCTCGACACGGGATGACTGGGCGGCCTTCCAGGCCAGCGCATGTTCGCGGCCACCGCCGCCGATGATCAGGACCTTCATCTTTTCAACCTTCATGAGCCAGTGAGGATCAGGGCTACCCGCATGGCGCGAGCTACCGAGGAAATATCAGGCTGCGCATTATGGCAGAAAGGCGCCCTGCTCGGGGCGCCCCTTTTCACATCACGATTAATTTATGTGAAAGCTGGATCTGACACGGCGTCACACTCAGCGTCGCTCATCGTCCGGCGGCGTGTCCGACTCATCAGGCGCCGCATCCGCATCACTCGGCTGTGAGCGTGAGGCATTCTTGCCAGCGCCCATGCCAGCGCCCATGGCCTGCTGCCAGAAGCGCAGGTTCTCTTCGGCGACCTCGCGCATCATCTCCATCGGCGAGTGACGCATGGCCTGGGACCACTGCTCCTGCATGCGCTGCTGCTGTTCCATCATCAGGCGCGTGCCCTGCTCCAGATAACCGGCCAGCGGCAATGGCTTGGCCATCGCGTAGATGCGGATGAACTGCTCCAGCAGCTCGTTGGAGAAGACCTCGGCCTCGCCCTCGCCCTGCTCCTGCTCGATGATGATGGTCAGCAGGATGGTGCGCGTGAGGTCCTCACCGCTCTTGGCGTCCTCGACCTTGAAGACCTCTTCCGCCAGCACCAGGCTGCGCAGGTCTTCCAGGGTCACGTAGCGGCTCTGCTCGGTGTCGTATAGGCGCCGATTGGCATATTTGCGGATCACTCGCACGTGTCAGGCTCCTGTCGATTTTTCTTCATTGTGCACTCAAGGGGGGGGACTGCAAGAAAAGGCGTCTCCACGCGTCAGCCATTGACGCCATGCCAACGCTGTCCCCGTCGGGTCAGCATGCACGACATGCTAGAATAACGCCCGCTTGCCGCTGTCTGTAAGCGATGCATCCTGCCCTCCACTGCCCCGGTATTGCCATGAATCTGATTTTGCTCGGCGCTGACGACCTGACCGCTCAGGACCATGCACGTGTCACGGACCCGCGCCGCCTGCGCCATCTGCGTGAGGTGCATCGTGCCAGCGTCGGCGACGAGATGACGCTGGGAGTGGAGGGCGGCCTGATCGGCCGTGGCCGTCTGGAGCGACTGGACGCGGACAGCGCCGAATTCAGCCTGACGCTGGACCGTCAGCCGCCGGCGCCACTCGACGTGCATCTGCTGCTGGCGCTGCCGCGCCCGCGCATGCTGGCACGCTCGCTGGAACACGTCACGGCATTGGGCGTGAAGCACATCACCCTGCTGCATACGCGACGGGTCGAGAAGAGCTATTGGCAATCGCCAGAGCTCAAGGAAGACAAGATTCGCCAGCATCTGGTGCTGGGACTGGAGCAGGCGCGTGACACCATCATGCCGACAGTGACCCACGAGAAACTGTTCAAACCCTTCGTGGAAGACCGCCTGCCGGCACTGATGATGCCAGCATCAGGCACGCCTCCGCGTGGCATCATCGCCCATCCGGGCATGCCGGATGAATGCCCACGCGCCGTCCGCGAGCCGGTGATGCTGGCCATCGGCCCGGAAGGCGGCTTCGTGGACTATGAGGTCGAGAAATTCATGGCGGCAGGCTTTGAAGGGGTACATCTGGGTGAGCGCATCCTGCGCGTCGAGACGGCCGTCACGGCGCTATTGGCACGTCTGGGCTGAAGAGCGCCAGTTCATAAAAGCAGGTCATAGATGAGGTGCCACCAGGGCCTGGATCTTCCTAGACGACTCGCGTGATATCGACACCGTCCGATCACACATCGAAGCCCGCCAGATGCCGCCATTCGCCCCAGTGGATGGCGGCGTCGTAATCAAGCAGGCAACGCTCGAACCAGCGCGCGCCCAACCGCCAGTCGCCGCCGCCCTCCAGCCAGGCACCGGCCAGATACTTGCGCTCGGACCACGGCAACCAGCCTTCACGTACCAGCACCTGCATGGCCTTGTCGGCCCGGGCATCGCCGGTTCGCCCTTCGCTCCAGCGCGCAAAGGCGGCGTCATTTGCGGCGTCTTCCCGCAACGCGGCGCCATACCAGGCCGCGCGAGCCTCCTCATCCTTGTCACGCAGCATGCGCTGCCAGCACTCACGCTGCAGCACGATGGCCAGCAGCTGCTGATTGATCGCCTCATCACCCGCCTCGCGGCGGCGCGCATCCAGCACCTGCAGGATGCGGCGCGGACTGATGCAACCCAGCGCCAGCCATGCTGCCAGTGGCCATGCATCCGCCGGGCGCGCCATCGATTGCATATCGTCCAGCGTCTTCCCCGCCTCCCGCTGAGGTGCCAGCCCCGTCGGCACACCAGCGCCTTCGCCATCGACAGAGTGCGATCGCTGATAGGACGCTCCTTCGATCGAGTCGTCATCGCCCTTGCCGCCATCTCCCTTCGCCCAGGCCTTGCCCCACAGCAAGGTCGACAGGTATGCGCGGGCGGGTTCCTCGCCACCCAGCAGCTCCGCAAGCCTGGCAGTCGCCGGCTGCCAGGCTTGCGCCGAGCCACAGATGGCATCCAGCGGCGGAAAGCCACGCGAGGCAGAGTCGGGCCACGGCGGCAGGGAATAGGGCAGTCCCTGCAAGGGCGACTGCGCCTCGCACAGCGCGCGCCACTGCTCATCGTTCAGCCCTGTCGGCAAAGCCTCGCGCTGAGGGCGTGCCTGCAAGGTGCCGGGCGTTGGCGTCAGCACAGCGGAAGGCGGCAGCATCAGGTCGGCCATTCCAGAATCATCGCCACCACTGGCCCGCAGCACCTGCGAGGCAAGCTCGGCGCAGGTCGCCAGGGCGTCATGATCGCCTGATGCGCCTGTGTCAGCAGAGGCTGTGTCACGCAGAGTGAGATCACTGGAGGGAGTCGCACGCTCATCTACAACGCGGGACGCTTCATGCGCCACACGCAGGCGAGCCGTCTCTTCGCGGGGGAGTCTGCCCGGCAGCGGGCCATCCAGCAGCTGGCTGTCGAAGGCAATCTGGTCAGCGGGATGACAGTGGAGCCGGGTCGAGGCCGGCAGGCGCCGTGAGAGCTGCCGCAAGGCGCGGCTGTCTTCCGGCGCGGCGGCGAGACTGACCTCCAGACACTGGACATCATGCTGGGCGACCTGCGTCAGCACTTCCTCGACGGGGTCCCCGACGCGCACCAGCAGGTCACTGCCACGGCGCAACAGCATGCCACGCAGATTCATCAGGCTCTGCCACAGCAGGCGCAGACGCGCTGGCCCCAAGCGTGGCAAGCCGTCGCTCGGCGTCAGCCAGCGACGGTCGAAGACATACATCACCAGCATCTGATGCGGGCGACGTGACAGGGGCAGCGCGAACAGCGGGTTGTCTTCCAGCCGCAGGTCGTGACGCAACCACACCAGAGAGGTTTCCGGTGCGTTGCCCGAATTCATGCTGGCGACCTCGTGCATGATGACTCCGTGGAACGTATGGCGTGCAATATTTGTACAAGAAAATTGACATCTTGTACAACACTTCACACGGTACATGTCGCGTTCCGGCGGGTCGGGCATGCGCTGGCGAGGGGTGCAAGTGCGTGATACATTCGAGAGGTTAGGTCACGTTCCATCAATGTTTTCAACAAGATCGCGCAAGTGTCTCCACTCGAACACACACTTGTCATCCAGGGGCTTCAGGAGGAATACGGCCATGCTCGCAAGACATGACATGACCGCACCAACCCGGCATATTCGCCGTCTGCCCGTTGCGGGCAGCCGGGGACGCGCTGCGGACCTCATCCCATCCTGGATGCTGGCACCCCGTGCCGTGCGACTCCCCTTCCTGACGGATCCGCCCCTTGCGACGGTAACGTCATGCCCGAAGCGATTGACGCGCTGAACCCGCGCCAGATCCTCCGTGCAGCCTGAGCCAGCCACTGCCAACCCTTGCTGCCGCGTGACGCATGTCGTGTCTCGCATGGCTCCATGAGAACGTCTTCCTGACAGAGTCTCGTGTGTCCGGCACTTCATCGCGGCAACCTGCAGTGCGCTCGCCTATTCTGTCGGCACCCAGTGGCCGAAACTCCGCCTCCCGATCTCGAAGCTGGCAGTCCGGCCCTGAGCCTGTGTCTGCGCTGCCCACGAATGACGGACTACGTACTACAACAACGACTGGAGCGAGTCTTCCATGACCCTGCTGTTGATCGTGCTATTGCCGTTACTCGGTGCCCTGGTGCCCTTGATGGCCAGAAACCTGCCCCGTGCACGCCTTGCCTGGCTGACCGCGGTGGCACCTGCCCTAGCACTCGGTATCGCCGTCTTCCACCTCGGAGACGTCTTCTCGGGCATGGTGCCCCAGTTCCATCTGCCCTGGATCGCGGAGCTGGGACTCAACCTGTCGCTGCGCTTCGATGGTCTGTCGGGGCTGTTCGTGCTGCTGATTCTCGGCATTGGCCTGCTGATCATCCTCTATTCCCGCTATTACCTGTCGGGCGAGGATTCGCTGGCACGCCTCTACAGCTTCCTGATGCTGTTCATGACCGCGATGCTCGGCATCGTGATGGCAGACAACCTGCTGCTGATGTGGGTGTTCTGGGAGCTGACCAGTCTGAGCTCCTTCCTGCTGATCGGTTACTGGTACCAGCTGAGCGAGGCGCGCAAGGGCGCCCGCATGGCCCTGACCGTCACCGGCGCCGGGGGTCTGGCACTGCTGGCCGGTATCCTGGTCATCGGGCATATCGTCGGCAGCTACCAGTTCGATGACGTGCTGGCCGCGGCGGACCAGATCCGCTCCCACGAGCTCTATCCGGTCGCGCTGGTGCTGGTACTGCTGGGCGCCTTTACCAAGTCGGCCCAGTTCCCGTTCCAGTTCTGGCTGCCCCATGCGATGTCGGCACCGACGCCGGTGTCCGCCTTCCTGCACTCCGCCACCATGGTCAAGGCCGGTGTCTTCCTGCTGGCGCGCATGCACCCGGTGCTCGCGGGGACAGACCTGTGGTTCTACATCGTCAGCCTGACCGGCCTGGCCACCCTGCTGTATGGCGCCTGGTTCGCGCTGATGAAGCAGGACCTCAAGGGCGTGCTGGCCTTCTCGACCATCAGTCACCTGGGCCTGATCACGCTGCTGTTCGGCTTCAACAGCCAGATGGCCGCCGTCGCGGGCCTGCTGCACATCATCAACCACGCCACCTTCAAGGCCTCGCTGTTCATGGCCGCCGGCATCGTCGATCACGAGTGCGGCACGCGTGACATTCGCAAGCTCAACGGCCTGTATCGCTACATGCCGCATACCACGGTGCTGGCGATGGTCGCCTCGGCCTCGATGGCCGGTGTGCCGCTGCTCAACGGCTTCCTGTCCAAGGAAATGTTCTTCGCCGAGAGCCTCGATGCCCAGCTGCTGGGCGGCCTGTCGTGGCTGATTCCGGCGCTGGCGACCCTCGGTGGCATCCTGTCGGTGGCCTACTCGCTGCGCTTCATCCACGACGTCTTCTTCAATGGCGAGCCGAAGGATCTGCCCAAGACTCCGCATGAGCCGCCGCGCTACATGAAGCTGCCCATCGAGGTGCTGGTGCTGATCTGTCTGCTGGTCGGTATCCTGCCGTCGCTGGTGATCAAGGACCTGCTGGTCAGTGCCTCCGCCAGCGTGCTGGCCGGACCGGTACCGGACTTCAGTCTCGCCATCTGGCACGGCTTCAATCTGCCGCTGCTGATGAGCGGTATCGCGCTGGCGGGCGGCGTCGCCGTCTATGCCCTGCGCCACCACCTCTATTCCTTCCAGCGTCAGTTCCGCGCGCGCAATGCCCTGCTGGTGTTCGAGGCCAACGTGCAACGTCTCGTCAAGCTTTCCGAGCGCAGCATGGACAGCTTCGAGAATGGCTCGCTGCAGCGCTACATGCTGTGGCTGCTGCTGACCGCGCTGCTGTTCGTCGGCATCGGCCTGCTGGCCGTGCCGCAACTGGGCGGGGAGCTTGAGCAACAGCCCTTCGATGGCATGCTGCTGACCGGCGCCGTGATCACCGGTCTGGCCGGCCTCGGCACCGCGATCACCCACCGCAAGCGTCTGATCTCGCTGCTGATGCTGTCCGTGGTCGGCCTGATGACCTCGCTGGCCTTCGCGCGCTTCGCCGCACCTGACCTGGCACTGACCCAGCTGGCGGTCGAGGTGGTGACGATGATCCTGCTGATGCTGGCGCTGTTCTTCCTGCCCCAGCGCACGCCCAAGGAATCCAGCGCACGCCGCATCATGCGCGACGTGCTGCTGGCCAGCGCCTTCGGCGTGGTGGTGGCGAGCCTCAACTTCGCCATCCTGACCCGCCCGGTGGAGTCGATCTCCGACTTCTTCATGGCCAATGCGGTCTCCGGTGGCGGTGGCCATAACGTGGTCAACGTGATTCTGGTCGACTTCCGTGGCTTCGATACGCTGGGTGAGATCACCGTACTGGGCATCGCGGGCCTGGCGATCTTCAAGCTGCTCAACCGCCTGCGCCTGTTCATGCCGTCCAGTGACCTGGATGGCCGTGGCTGGTCGCCGGATCGCCATCCGATGATCCTGGCCACCGTCTCCCAGACGCTGCTGCCGCTGGCACTGCTGGTCTCGGTCTACATCTTCCTGCGGGGCCACAATGCGCCGGGCGGCGGCTTCATCGCCGGTCTGGTGACGGCAGTGGCCATCATCCTGCTCTACATCGCGCGTGGCGTGGACTGGACGCAGCGCTGGCTGCGCTTCCCCTATCAGCCCGTCGCGGCGGCCGGGGTGTTGATCGCCGGCCTGACCGGCGCCGGCAGCTGGGTGTTCGGCTATCCGTTCCTGACATCCTCCTTCGGCCACTTCACTCTGCCCGTCATCGGGGAAATCGAGCTGGCCACCGCGCTGCTGTTCGACCTCGGCGTCTACCTGACCGTGGTCGGCGCGACCCTGATGATTCTCGCCAATCTGGGCAAGCTGACGACTCCGCATCGCCCGACCAAGGAGAAGATGTGATGGAAGCTCTCTACGCCACTACCACCGGCCTGCTGGCCGCCTGCGGTGTCTACCTCACCCTGCGCGGCCGCACCTTCCCCGTCGTGGTCGGCCTGACGCTGCTGTCCTACGCCGTCAACCTGTTCCTGTTCTCCATGGGTGGCCTTGCGATGCACGGCAATCCAGCCGTGGTCGGTGCCGGCTCACCAGCGGCTGACCCGCTGCCCCAGGCGCTGGTGCTGACCGCCATCGTGATCGGCTTCGCCATGACGGCCTTCGTGGTCATTCTGGCGATGCGCGCGCGCGGCGACCTGGGCAGTGACCACGTCAACGGCAATCGCCTGGATGATTCGAAAGAGAAAGAGGACACCAAGTGATGCTGCAACACCTGATTGTCCTTCCGATTGTCCTGCCGCTGCTGGTGGGGGCGGGCCTGCTGCTGAGTCGTGCCACCTCACCGACCCTGCGCCGCACGGTCAGCCTGGTGGCCCAGGCATTGATGGTGGCCATCGCCATCGCGCTGGTGGTGCAGGCCGGTGATGGCACCATCCGCTACTACGCGCTGGGCGACTGGCAGCCGCCGTTCGGGATCGTGCTGGTGCTGGATCGCCTGTCGGCGACCATGGTGCTGCTCAGCTCGCTGCTGGGACTGCTGGCCTGTCTGTACGCCACGGCGGGCATCGATGAGACCGGCTCCAACTTCCATGGCCTGTTCCTGCTGCAGCTGATGGGCATCAATGGCGCCTTCCTGACCGGCGACCTGTTCAACCTGTTCGTGTTCTTCGAGGTGCTGTTGATCGCCTCCTACGCCCTGCTGCTGCATGGCGGCAGCAAGGCACGCACGCTGTCGGCGCTGCACTATGTGGTGCTGAACCTGATGGGCTCGGCGTTCTTCCTGATCGCGCTGGGTATCCTGTACGGCGTGACCGGCACCCTGAACATGGCCGACATGGCGGTCATCGTCACCACGCTGGACCCGGGCCGTGCCGGCCTGATGGAAGCCGGTGGCCTGCTGTTGCTGGTGGTGTTCGGCCTCAAGGCGGCGATGCTGCCGCTGTACTTCTGGCTGCCACGCGCCTATGCCGCGGCTTCGGCACCGGTGGCGGCGCTGTTCGCGATCATGACCAAGGTCGGCATCTACTCCATCCTGCGCGTCTACTCGCTGATCTTCACCGACAACGCTGGCGCACTGGCGGACCTCGGTCGTGACTGGCTGTGGTGGGCGGGACTCGCCACCCTGGTGGTGGCGATGCTGGGCGTGCTCTCGGCGCGTGATCTGCGCACCCTGGTGGCCTATCTGGTGATGGTGTCGGTGGGCACGCTGCTGACGGCGCTGGGCATGAACACGATCGAGGCAGACAGCGCGCTGCTGTTCTACCTGATCCACTCGACGCTGGTCACCGGCGGCCTCTTCCTGCTGGTCGACGTGGTCGCCGGTCAGCGCGGCAAGGCCGGGGCACGCATCGTGCGCTCGCGCCCGCTGCTGCAGGCAGGCCTGCTGGGCGGCCTCTTCCTGATCGGCACCGCCGCTGCCGCCGGGCTGCCACCGTTCTCGGGCGCCATCGGCAAGGCGCTGATTCTCGCCTCGGCGACGCCGGAGCAGCAGATCTGGCTGTGGCCGCTGCTGCTGCTGGCCGGTCTGTGCTCGCTGGTCGCCTGCTCACGCGCCGGTTCCAGCGTGTTCTGGCGCACCAGCAAGGCCGAGCCCAGCGGCGAGCGCATCGGCGTAGCCCGTGGCATCGCCACTGGCGGGCTGATCTCGGCCGCGCTGATGCTGGTCATCTTCGCGGGGCCGCTGGCGAACTGGACCAAGGCCACCGCCGAGCAGCTGTCCAACCCGGCCCCCTATCTTGAATCCTTGCTCGGCAAGGACGCGGCACCCGAAACCGCGCCGCCGCTGAAGGGAGATGTCTCATGATCAAGCCTCGTTCCCGTCTCTTGCCCACGCCGATGCTGTCGGTGCTGCTGCTGATCGTCTGGCTGATGCTGCAGAACAGCGTCGCGCCCGGTCAGATCCTGCTCGGGGCAGTACTGGCCATCGCGATTCCCATCCTGACCTACCGCTTCTGGGAGCCGCAGCCCGACCTCCAGAAGCCCTGGCGACTGATCAGCTACTTCCTGCGCGTGATCATGGACATCATCATCGCCAACCTGCAGGTGTCCTACCTGATCCTCAATCCGCGCGCCAAGTTCCGTCCGGCCTTCGTGCGCTACCCGCTGGAGCTTGAGGAGAAGTTCCCGATCACCCTGCTGTCGAGCACCATCACGCTGACGCCGGGCACGGTCTCGGCCTATCTGACGCTGGATGGCCGCCATCTGATCATCCACGCGCTGGATGTCGAGGATGAGCAGGAGTTGATCGACGAGATCCGCCAGCGCTACGAGCGTCCGCTCAAGGAGATCTTCGAATGCTAGACATCGCCCTGTGGATCAGCATCGCGCTGTTCGCCGCCTCGCTGGTGCTCAACGTCTTCCGGCTCGCCATCGGGCCGGACCTGCCGGACCGCATTCTGGCGGTGGACACCATGTACGTGAACTCCATCGCCCTGATCGTGCTGTTCGGCATCCAGCTCAACAGCAAGTCCTACTTCGAGGCGGCGCTGTTGATCGCCATGCTCGGTTTCGTCAGCACCGTGGCAGTCTGCAAGTACCTGCTGCGCGGCGACATCATCGAATGACCTGAGCGGAGACTCCCCATGCCCACCTGGTTCTATCCTGTCCTCGAAGGCGTGATCGCCTTCTTCCTGGTTGCCGGCGGCCTGTTTGCCTTCATCGGCTCTCTGGGACTGACGCACCTCAAGGACTTCTACATGCGCCTGCACGGCCCCAGCAAGACCACCACGCTGGGGGTCGGCTGCGTGCTGATGGCGTCGATGATCTATTTCCGCGCCACCACCGGCCACTTCAGCTTTCAGGAAATGCTGGTGTCCATCTTCCTGTTCATCACCGCCCCCGTGACCGCTCACCTGCTGTCCAAGGCGGCGCTGCACCAGAAGCTGGTGGCGGACAACCGCACACGCAACGTGCCGGAGCGACTCGAAGTCGCCGAGGAGCCGGACGAGGTCAACGCCGAGGCCAGCGAATCCCGCCTGCCGTGATCGTCACTCGGCTCTCATCAGGCAGGCCCTCATCAAGCGGGGCCAAGCCACGAGAGCGGATTCACGAGCGCTGATTCGCAGGAGCGGATTCACGAACAGCAGGCCAGCAACATGAAAACGCCCCACCAGTGATGACTGGTGGGGCGTTTTCATTTCGCGGGCAATGGCAGTATGACGGGCTTGCTCGTTACCAGCCCTGAGTATGCTGGCGACACAGCGCCTCGAGCAGATCGATATGGTCACTGCGGTCATTGAGCGCCGGGATGTAGCGGAAGTCGCCACCACCGGATTCGGTGAAGTAGCCGCGGTTCTCTTCCTCCAGCTCTTCCAGCGTCTCGAGACAGTCAGCCGCGAAGGCCGGCGAGATGACATCGACGCTTTCCAGCCCTTCACCGCCCCACGCCTTCAGCGTTTCATCGGTGTACGGCTTGAGCCACTCGGCCTTGCCGAAGCGCGACTGATAGGTCATCGCCCACTCATCGTCACCAAGCCCCAGCGCCTCGGCCAGCAACTGGCTGGTGCGCTCGCATTGCGTCGGGTAGGGGTCACCTGCGGTGGCATAGCGCTTGGGAATGCCGTGATAGCTCATCAGCAGGCGCTTGCCGCGCCGGCCTTCCTTCTCCCAGTGCTCACGCACGCTGGTGGCCAGCGCCGCGATGTAATCCGGGTGGTCGTGATAGTCGCGCACGAAACGCAGCTCCGGCAGATGCGGGCACGGCTTGAGTGCACGCGCCAGGCGATCGAAGACCGCGGCGGTGGTCGTGCGCGAGAACTGCGGATAGAGCGGCAGGATCAGCATGCGGTCGGCACCGCGGCTGGCGAGCTTGCGCCCCACCTCTTCCATGGTCGGCTTGCCGTAGGTCATCGCCAGTTCGACGGGAATGTCCTCGCCCAGCGACTCGGCCAGACGTGCTTCCAGCGCGGCGCGCTGACGCTTGCCGATCGCCATCAGCGGTGAGCCGTCTTCCGTCCACACCGAGGCGTAGGCCTCGGCCACCTTCTTGGGACGCGTCGTCAACACCAGGCCATGCAGAATCGGCAGCCAGAGCAGACGCGGCAGGTCTATCACGCGCACATCACCGAGAAACTCCGCGAGGTAACGGCGCACCGCCTTGGGGGTCGGGGCATCGGGGGTGCCGAGATTGACCAGCATGACGCCAAAACGCGGGGTACTCATGGATGATGGACTCCTGACTAGGGGCAAGAAGAGAGGTGAAGCGGCAGCGCAGCCACTTTCACCGCAGCGCAGCCACCTTCACCGACAGCGCAGCCATATTACCAGCTTGCCCTGTGCGTGAGGGATGAAGTTATACTATCATCACTATTTGTATAGCTTTAAGACAATTATTGTCACAACCCTCCCGGAGTCCTCGTGCCCGAACCCTCCACTCTGCAACTTGCCACTCGTCACGACTTCGCGCGGCCATTGGTGCTGATCCTCGGCGACCAGCTCAGCCATGACCTGGCAAGTCTCAAGCAGGCACCCGCCGACAGCGTGATCGCCTTCTGCGAGGCCGAGGAGGAAGGCCGCTACGTGCCGCACCACCCGCACAAGATCGCGATGATGCTGGCCGCGATGCGCCATCACGCCCAGGAACTCAGGGAGTGTGGCTGGCAGGTACATGAAAGCCGACTGGATGACCCGGACAACCTCCAGCGTCTGGCCAGCGAGGCAGAGCGTCTGGCCGCCCTGTATCAATGTGATGGCGTGCTGGTGACCCGCCCCGGCGAGTGGCGGCTGCTGGACGACTTTCTGGCGCGGCGCGAGGCCGGCAGCGTGCGTTGGGAAGTCCTCGAGGACACACGCTTCTTCACCACGCCGGCAGCCTTCGCCGGCTGGGCCGAGGGCCGCAAGCAACTGCGCATGGAATACTTCTATCGTGAGCAACGCCGTGACACCGACCTGCTGATGGAAGGCAGCGAACCCGCCGGCGGCAAGTTCAACCACGACCACGACAACCGCGAACCGATTCCAGACGACTTCCACGCCCCACCGCCGCCGGTGCATGCCCATCACGAGGATGCGACCACCCGCGAGGTGCTGGCGCTGGTCGCGGCGCGCTTCGGGGAGCAGGCCAGTGACGAGGAGCGCCACTTCGGCAGCCTCGAGAACTTCAACTGGGCCGTCACCCGCGCCCAGGCCCGCTCTGACCTTACGCATTTTCTCGATCATTGCCTGGCAGACTTCGGCCGCTATCAGGATGCCATCGAGGACAGCGATCCCTTCCTGTTCCATTCACGCCTGTCTGCCGCGCTCAATATGGGGCTCTTGAGCCCGCAGGAAGTCTGCAACGCCGTGGACGCCGCCTGGCGGCGTGGCGATGTACCGATCAACTCGGCGGAGGGGTTCATTCGTCAGATACTCGGCTGGCGCGAATATGTGCGCGGCATCTACTGGACGCGCATGCCCGGCTACAAGCGCGAGAACCGGCTGGAAGCCAGCCGCAACCTGCCGGAATTCTTCTGGACGGGGGACAGCGGCATGCGCTGTCTGGATCAGGCCATCGCCAGCACCCGCGAGCATGCCTACGCCCACCATATTCGTCGCCTGATGGTCACAGGCAACTTCGCGCTGCTGTGCGGCGTGAAGCCCGAGGCGCTATGCGACTGGTATCTGGCGGTCTATGTGGACGCCTGTGAGTGGGTCGAGCTGCCCAATACGCTGGGCATGGTGCTGCATGCCGATGGCGGCCTGATGGGCTCCAAGCCTTACTGTGCCTCGGGCAAATACATCGACCGCATGTCCAATCACTGCGCCAGGTGCCAGTACTCGCCGAAGAAGGTCACCGGCACGCATGCCTGCCCGTTCAACAGCCTCTATTGGCACTTCATCGAGCGCCATCGCGAGGCATTGTCACGCAATCCGCGCATGTCACTGGTCTATGGCAGCTGGCGACGCATGAAGGACGACAAGCGCGAAGCCCTGCTGCAACAGGCCGACGCCTTTCTGGCTCGCCTCGACAGCGCCGCGGACTATGGCAGTGATGCCCATCGCGCCGGTTACTACGCCGCGCCCTCCAGTCTCACGACCGACAAGGAATCCTCATGAGTCGCATCTGGCAAGCCAGCGCACCGGTCACGCTCTATCACGATGGCAAGTGCCCCCTGTGCCAGCGCGAGGTCGCCTGGCTGGCCAGGCATCCCGGGCGGGAGCGGATCAGAACGGTGGATATCCGTGCATCAGATTTCTCGCCTCAGGCGCTGGGCTTGAGCTTCGAGACGATGATGGGACGCCTGCATGTGCAGGACGCACGCGGGGAGTGGTATGTCGGCATGGATGCCAGCCGAGCACTCTATGCGGTACTCGGCTATCGGCGTCTGGTGCGCCTGTCGCTGCTGCCGGGCCTACGCCCGCTGATGGACTTGAGTTACCGCTTCTTCGCCCGCCATCGCGAGCGCATTGGCCGCTGGGTGCCTCAAAAGCACACCTGAGCCAGGAGGCGCGGACTTAGAAGCTCAACGGGATACGCGAGCTCAAGGGTTGATGGTACTGCGGCGGGCGGCCGATCATCTCGTCGTTGGCGACCTGCGAGACCAGCCACGCCCGTGACATCCCGCCCCGCTTGAGCTCGCTGTAGACATCCTCCAGCGAGCGGAACAGCATCGGCTTGCCGCGCTTCATCAGCAGCTCACTGCGCTCCTCCTCTTCCTCGCCGGCGGCTTTCAGCACCAGCTGGACCTGATAGAAACGACTGGCGGCATGACTGATCACGCGTGCCTCCAGTGCAGGGTAATCGGCCATCAAGGATTGCAGATTGCTGGTAAAGATGGCGGACGGCGTGAAGATGCTGGCGGTTCTGGACATGTAAAGACTCCTGCGCATCCAGGGGACTGCGCATGGTAAGGCCGTAAGACGACGACGTGGTACAAGGATAGCCCGTGAAAACAGGGGCTGGGCGACTCAGACATCCCAGCAGCCCGACACTTCAGGATGAACTTCAAGGCTTCACGCCAGACTGATGACCAGCGATGACAGTCATGGGGCAGGCGGATGACGATTGAGTGACTCGCAGGCGGAGATCACTGCACTGGTGAGGCGCACGCCTCGATGACACGCCCGGAGTCCCGCGCCTTGGCCTCGCTCTTGAGCTCGCTCCAGCGCGCGGCGATCCAGGTCGTCTCGCACCCGGCAAGGCCATGCAGCGCCACCAGCGACAGTCGCGTCAGCGGGAAGAAGCGCGTGGTGCCGAAGCGGTCGTGGCCCTGAAAGCCTCCCGCTGCCAGCACATCGGCCGGATACAGGCTGGCGACCGCATGCTGGAATGCCGACTGCAGGCCGGCCAGGCGTTGCTCGAGCGCTGTCAGGCGCAGTGCCCGGTGAGATTCGGTCATGCACAGCGTCATCACGAAATCATCGCCGCCGACATGGCCGAGAAAGTCACCCTCCTGCAGCGCATCGCGCAATACCGTCGCCAGCGCCAGCAGCATGCGGTCACCCTGCGCGTGGCCGAAGCGGTCATTGAAGGGCTTGAAGTTGTCGAGATCCAGATAGATCGCCGCCCACTCGGCACTGCGCGCGTTGCTGTTCTCTCGCAAGTCCTCGCTCAAGCCCTCACCCATGCACGCGACCTCGCCAGCCACGCACTCGAGCAACTGACGCTCGATCGGCCCGTTGCCCGG
Organism: Cobetia sp. MC34; assembly: GCF_018340035.1. Lineage (NCBI taxonomy): Bacteria > Pseudomonadati > Pseudomonadota > Gammaproteobacteria > Oceanospirillales > Halomonadaceae > Cobetia > Cobetia sp. MC34. The sequence continues at coordinate 116,035 of NZ_JADPPY010000004.1, read as the reverse complement.
CAGGCGCGTCAGTGGGTTGGCCTCCTCGGCGCTCGCCACCTGCAGCTCCGTGATGATGCGCAGCAGATCCAGGGTGCGCCCCAGCCCCTGATAGCGCCCGCCCCGCGTGATGATGAAATCCTCATCGCGATCGCTGCCTTCGCGGCCGGTCACCTTGGCCGATACGCGCTCCAGCGTCTCATCCGCCTCGACGCGCAGCGGACTGCTCTGCATGACCTCATGGATCATACGACGCGCATGCAGCTCCGGCCCGAAGCGCTGGCTCAGCAGCCCCAGCAGGCGATGGCGAATGATCAGGCCCACCGGTCGTTGTTGCTCGTCCACCACGGCCAGCGACATCACCTCCTGCTCGGCATGCAGACGCTGGGCGACCTCATTGACGGTGACATCCTGCTGCACCGGCGTCACGGCGCGCGCCAGACTGCCGATGCTGCGGCCAGGCGGCGGGCGCTGTTGCAGCCTGCGACTCAGCTGGCGCAGATGCCGGTCGAGCACGGCGCGCTGGCCAAGCGGGTCGGCCTCGGCCGGCGCGAACAACCAGCCTTGCAGATAGTCGGCCCCCAGCTGGCGCACGCATTCCATTTCCGCCTCATGCTCGATTCCCTCGGCGATCACCTGACTGCCACTGCCGTGGGCGATATCGATGATCGAGCGCACGAAGCGCCGCTTGAGCGGGTCGGCATGGATACCACTGATGAAATGACGGTCGATCTTGACGAAGTCCGGCTGCACCGACGACCACAGCTTGAGGCTGGCATAGCCCTCCCCGAGGTCATCCAGCGCGATGGCGAAGCCCATCGATTGATAATGGCTGACAGCTTCCCGCATCAGCGCCGAATCCAGCCCCGGTGTCTGCTCGGTGAGCTCGATCACCACCTGATGCGGACGCAGGCCGAAGCGCCGCAGCAGGCGTCGCGTCAGGCCGGGCGAGTGGGCGCCATCCAGCAGCACATCGGGTGACACGTTGATGAACAGCCGCTCCGTCAGGCCCAGCGTCGACCATTGCTCGAGCGCACGCTCGCGACACAGGCTGTCGAGCTCCACCAGTCGGCCGTGTTCGCGCGCCGCCGAGAACATCGTCAGCGGTGAGGCCAGTGGCCCTGCGGCACTCCCGCGCGCCAGCGCCTCATAGGCGAAGACCTCACGGCCATTGGATGACACGATGGGCTGGAAATGCATGCTCACCTGGCGCAGACGCAGCAACGCCTCCAGTGCATGACGGGATTCGACGACAGGCTGGCCATGAGCGGCTTGCAGGGACGGGGATGGGAGCATGTCAGAATCTGAACATGCTGATATGACAGAGGGATGACAAAGGTGACGCGCGGCGCATGAGGCGCCTCATCCGGCAGAGGGGATGCCAGACGCCAGTTCGACTAACTCGATGTGCCGACTATCTCGACGTACCGCCTATCTCGATCAAAACAGGATCACGCCATGTCGGCCTGGCAGCCGGCATGGCGTGATCCTCATGCGCCAGGGTGACGCTTACAGCGAGTTGGGGTCGATGGCCTTGCCGAGGGAGTTGCGGTCGATCCACTTGCCCGCCTTGGTCTCCTTGTAGCGGAAGACGACCATATCACCGGCCACCACCGGCACTTCGCTGTCTTCGGTCTGGTAGCTGTAGCTCTCACCTTCCACGACCAGCGTGAAGCGGTAGAGGTCCGGCATGCCCAGCCATTCCTTGAAGGGTCCTTCACGCTCCAGGCTCTCCAGCGTGCCGCGGCCCTGCAGCTTGGGGGTACGTGCGCGTCCGCGCCCAAATCCACCTGCCATGCTATCTCCTCCCCGTCAGTGCGGGTCTTGCGAGGCAACGGCGATGCCGCCGCCCGGGTACATGATTGACGCGCGTACGCATCACGTTATTCAGCGAAGGCCTGGCCATAACTGTCGGGCGCCAGGTCCTCGAAACGGGTGTACTTGCCGATGAAGGCCATGTGAACGGTACCGATGGGGCCGTTACGCTGCTTGCCGATGATCAGCTCGGCCAGTCCCTTGTTGTCGGGATTGTCCTTGTTGTAGACCTCATCACGGTAGACGAAGGCGATGACATCGGCATCCTGCTCGATGGCGCCGGATTCACGCAGATCCGACATCACCGGACGCTTGTTGGGGCGCTGCTCAAGCGAGCGGTTCAGCTGCGAGAGCGCCACGACCGGGCAGGCGAACTCCTTGGCCAGGCCCTTCAGCGAGCGCGAGATCTCGGAGATCTCGGCGGTACGGTTCTCGGAAAGCCCCGGCACCTGCATCAGCTGAAGGTAATCGATCATGATCAGGCCGATGCCGCCGTGCTCACGCGCCATGCGTCGACAGCGCGAGCGCATCTCGTTGGGCGACAGCGCCGCGGTGTCATCGACGAACAGCTGTTTGTCCTTGAGCAGGTTGACCGCCGAGGTCAGACGCGGCCAGTCCTCGTCTTCCAGCTGGCCGGTACGCACCTTGGTCTGGTCGATGCGGCCCAGCGAGGAGATCATGCGCAACATCAGCGATTCGGCGGGCATCTCCATCGAGAACACGGCGACCGGCTTGTCGCCGGAGACCACGGCATGCTCGACCAGGTTCATGGCGAAGGTGGTCTTGCCCATCGAGGGACGGCCGGCAATGATCACCAGATCCGACGGCTGCAGACCGGAGGTCATGTCATCGAGATCGCGGAAGCCGGTCGACAGGCCCGTCATCTGGCCCTTGAGATTGAACAGCTCATCGATGCGGTCCACCGCGCCGGTCAGCAGCTGACTCATGCCCTTGGGGCCGCCGCTCTTGGGCCGCGACTCGCTGATCTGGAACACCAGGCGTTCGGCCTCGTTGACCAGCTCATCGGCATCACGACCCTGCGGGCTGAAGGAGCTCTCGGCGATCTGGTTGGCCGCCTGGATGAGCTTGCGCAGCGTGGCGCGCTCGCGAACGATGTCGGCATAGGCCTTGATGTTGCTGGCCGAGGGCGTGTTGCGCGCCAGCTCGGCGAGGGTCGCCAGCCCGCCGACCGACTCGAGCTGGTCACGACTTTCCAGCAGCTCGGACAGCGTCACCACATCCAGCGGGCGACTGCCGCCGACCAGCTGAGACATGGCGTTGTAGATGAGACGATGCTCATAGCGATAGAAGTCGTCGGCCACCAGCCGCTCGGAGACGGTGTCCCAGGCGCTGTTGTCCAGCATCAAGCCGCCAAGCACCGACTGCTCGGCCTCCAGCGAATTGGGCGGCACCTTGAGCGCTGCCGTCTCGCGATCCTGATCCTGAATCTCGCTCATGCCTGGCTGACTCCTGCTGATGACTGACATGCCCGCGGGGGCTTCTAGTTTCACGCATTGACGCAAGCCTGCCAACCGCCGCGCCCACGCCGAAGCCTCTTCCTGACGGGGGCAGGCATTCTACCGGATTTTGTGCGTCATCGCCTCGCCGGCGACCAGGCAAATGCCACAGCGATGACAAATCGCGCCCATGAAAAAACCGCCTTCGCATCGAGGATGCAAAGGCGGCTTGGGTACCGCAGCAGTCGCTACACCGGATCACCGGCCAGCCACTGCAAATCAGCGATTACTCGCCGACCACGACCACACGGACAGTGGCAGTCACTTCAGCGTGCAGCTGCAGCACGATGTCGTATTCGCCAGTGTTGCGCAGCGGGCCTTCCGGCATGCGGACTTCGCTCTTGGCGATGTCGATGCCAGACTGGGCGATAGCTTCGGCCAGATCACGCGGACCGATGGAACCGAACAGCTTGCCTTCTTCGCCAGCTTTGGCGACCAGGGACAGTTCGATTTCGTTCAGCTGAGCGGCACGCGCTTCAGCTTCGGTCTTGCGCTCTGCAACCTGTGCTTCCAGCTCAGCGCGCTGAGCTTCGAAAGCTGCCTGGTTTTCAGCAGTGGCCGGAACTGCCAGGCCGTACGGCAGCAGGTAGTTGCGACCGAAGCCAGCCTTGACGGAAACCTGGTCACCCAGGTTGCCCAGCTTGCCAATCTTGTCGAGCAGAATGACTTGCATCTCGTAAACCTCTTATCGATGACTGCCGGCGAGACGTGCGCGAAAATCCGCAAAGACGTCCACAAGCGCCAACAGCAGCAAAATCAGAATCGTGGGCCAGGTGGTCAGCATCATGAAATAGACGCCGACGAGCCATAACCCGCTCATCCCCTTTAACCCGATGTAACCATGTACCAGGGCAATGCCCGCCACCAGCAGCGGTATCCAGATCAGCAGGAGCACTGCAGGCACATTGAGCAGTACGCCAATGATCCCGCAGGCTGCCAGTATCAGGATTTCGGGCAAACTCAGCCGAAAGGCATGGAATTCACTGCGAAACCCACCCGGATTGTAGAGCCCGGACTGCCAACTGCGCGCCAGGGCCAGACAGCCCGTGGCGGCCAGCAGGACCACCAACCCGGTAATACCACCGATGACCAGCCCTGCGAGCTGTTCAGTCGGCACACCTTGAGCGGCAAAGTCGTTCAAGCGTGCGTCAAGCTCAGGGGCATTCTTGCGAATGCTCTCAAGCAGTGGACCGGCTCCGCCTGGTGGCAGGAATATCCCGGACTGCACCATCAGTGCCGCCGTCAGGCTGGCGCCTATCAGCGCCTCACCCCATCGCACGCGAGCGCGCAACAGGGTTGCCATCAGGGTGACCAGCAATACGGTTGCCAGAGGCACCGGATCGCCTTGTACCCACCACCAACCGGCCGGAACGGCGGCGGCGATGACTACGGGTGCGGCAGGCGCAAGGCCACGCCGAAGCGTGACCAGCGCACTGATGGCGGCACTGAACCAGAAGAACCAGGGCACGATTCCCGTCAGCAATGCAATCGCGATGCATTGCAGGGGGCCGCGCATGGCCCAGCGTGCCAGTGCCAGCATCATGGTGTCGCCTTACTGGTGGCTGTCGCTGTACGGCAGCAGAGCCAGGTAGCGAGCACGCTTGATGGCAGTCGCCAGCTGACGCTGGTAGCGTGCCTTGGTGCCAGTGATACGGCTCGGGACGATCTTGCCGGTCTCGGTGATGTAAGACTTCAGGACTTCGATGTCCTTGTAGTCGATCTGCTTCACGCCTTCAGCGGTGAAGCGGCAGAACTTGCGACGACGGAAAAAACGTGCCATTGCAATGACCTCCTGGGGGTGCGGTATCAGTTAGCGTCTTGAGCTTCGGATTCGTCACGCTTGTCTTCGCGACGCGGACGCTTCTCTTCAGCCGGCTTCATCATCGGAGACGGCTCGATGGCCGCTTCCTTTGAACGCACAACCAGGTTACGGATGACGGCGTCGTTGAAACGGAAGATGGTTTCGAGTTCTTCGACCACCTCACCGGTAGTTTCGACGTTCATCAGCACGTAGTGGGCCTTGTGAATCTTGTTGATCGGGTAGGCCAGGTGACGGCGGCCCCAATCTTCCAGACGATGCACAGTACCACCGGCTTCGGTCACGATGGAGGTGTAACGCTCGATCATGGCCGGAACCTGTTCGCTCTGGTCCGGGTGGACCATGAACACGATCTCGTAGTGACGCATGGCTTGGCTCCTTTCGGTTTGACAGCCCCCACGGCGCGTCTCGGGCCGGGAAGCAAGGAGTGGAGTGATTACTACGGTTGTGCCATTCAGACCCGAAGGCCACGAAAGACGCGCGCGGGCGAGGACAGGTGCCCCCATGCCGCGCATTCACTGCAGACTGCACTTCACAGAACCGCAGTATTGTAGAGAGGAGTCAAGGGCTTGGCAAGCGGCCCGTGAAAGACAGCCGGCCCAGTTCCGCCGACCGTCTCTCTCTTGCCACTCTCTTGCCTCTACCCTGACTATCCCCTGCCGACAATTGCCTCAGCCGCGGCGCTGACGCACGGCCTCGAACAGGCAGATGCCCGCGGCAACCGAGACATTGAGGCTGGAGACGCTGCCCGCCATCGGCAGCTTGATCAGGCTGTCGCAATGCTCGCGGGTCAGACGGCGCATGCCCTTGCCCTCGGCGCCCATCACGATGGCGACCGGGCCGGTGAAGTCGGCTTCGAAGGCCATGGATTCGGCTTCGCCCGCCGTGCCCAGCACCCAGACACCGGCTCCCTTCATGGCGTCCAGCGTGCGGACCAGGTTGGTGACCTGATAGACCGGCACCACTTCCGCGGCCCCACAGGCCACCTTGCGCACGGTCGCGTTCAGTGAGGCCGACTTGTCCTTGGGCACGATGACACCATGGGCGCCCGCGGCATCGGCACTGCGCAGGCAGGCACCGAGGTTGTGCGGATCCGTGACGGAGTCCAGCACCAGAAACAGCGGAGCTTCTGCGTGGGACCAGCCATCGAGACGCAGCTTGAGGCCGGTCTCGTTCTCGGTGGCCAGCGGCGCGCACAGCGCGACCAGCCCCTGATGGGCGCCACCGCCGACGGCCAGTGCATCCAGCTCCTCGCGCCCCTTGAGGGTGACGCGCGAGCCGGCGGCACGCGCCTGCTCGATGATCTCGCTCAGGCGCAGCTCGGCCTCACCCGCCTGCACCCACAGCTCGCTGGGTGCGCGGTCACGTGCCAGCAAGGCTTCCACGGCGTGCACGCCATAGACGGCTTCCAGGCCACCGGGAATCTTCGGTGCGGCGGCGCGAGCGCCACCCTTGCGCGCCCCGCCACGCTCATGACGCTGAGCGCCGCTGCGCTCGCCTCGGGATTGCTCACTTCTGGCGTGGCTAGCACGCTCGCCGGCGGGCTTGCCGCGGCCGGGCTTGCGCCCCTTGTCCTGACTCATTGTGCCTTCCTGACTGATGACCCGACGGGCCCTGTCACATTGACGGAAACTGAGCTGCCGCCGACGCGACAGCCTTGAAATCGTGCAGCCTGACGACTGCCCAACGCATCAGCCCCGACCGGAGCCGGGGCTGATGCAGTGACGCGCGAGGAGCAGAGCCGAAATCAGCTACGGCCGTTACCGCGACGCCCGCGCGAGCGCGAACCCCGCTTGCGCGACGGGTCGTCCTTGCCTGCGACACCCATCGGCGCGACCGGCGCGAACGGGCTGTCGGCGGCTTCCGGACCACTCGGCACGGCTGGACGCGCCGCAGCGGGCGCCTCTGCGGTGGGCTGCTGCTCATTGCCAGCGGCGGCCTTGCGCTCTCCACGGCCCGAGCGATCACTGCGCTCACCGCGCGGCTTGCGCGGCGGACGCTCACCTGCCGGCTTTTCGGCCGCAGCCGCGTTGCCATTGCCTTCCTGACTGACTTCCTCGGTCAGGGACTTGAGGCGTTCGCGCTCACGCTTGCCGGGACGCCCCTTGGCAGCGGCTTCCTTGCTGGCGGCGGAACCGCTCTTGCCGGCTGTCGGCTTGTCGCCCTCGCTGCTGCGTGCCTTGCGCGGCTTGCGCTTGGGACGCGGCGTCGGGTCGCTGAGCATGAAGTCGATCTTGCGCTCATCCATGTCGACACGGGCCACCTGGACGGTGACGCCATCGCCGAGACCATAGCTGACGCCGGCACGCTCACCCTTGAGGCGATGCTTCTCGGCCTCGTAGTGATAGTAGTCGGACGGCAGCGAGGAGATGTGCAGCAGGCCTTCGACGTAGTAGGCATCCAGACGCACGAACAGGCCGAACTGGGTGACTGCTGCGACGGTGCCTTCCAGCACTTCCCCGACCTTGTCCTTCATGAACTCGCACTTGAGCCAGTCGTTGACGTCACGCGTCGCCTCATCGGCGCGGCGCTCGGTCATCGAGCAGTGCTCACCCAGCTCGAGCATCTGCTCGAAGGTGTACGGGCACCACTTGGTCGGGCGTTCGGTCACGGCATCTTCAGCACGCAGCACGGTGTCGGTCTTGCGCGGACCACGGATGACGGAGCGAATCGCACGGTGCACCAGCAGATCCGGATAACGACGGATCGGCGAGGTGAAGTGCGCGTAGGCATCGTAGGCCAGACCGAAGTGACCTTCGTTCTGCGGCGAGTAGACCGCCTGGGTCATGCTGCGCAGCATCACGGTCTGGATGATGTCGAGGTCCGGTCGCTCGGCGATCGAGGCACGCAGTGCCTGGAAGTCCTTGGGTGCCGGCTCGTCGCCACCTTCCAGCGTCAGACCCAGCTCGCCCAGGAAGGCGCGCAGGTTGTTCAGACGCTCCGGTGCCGGCTGCTTGTGGACACGATAGAGGGCCGGGAGATCGTGCTCATCCAGGAAGCGTGCCGTCGCGACGTTGGCCGCCAGCATGCATTCCTCGATCAGCTTGTGCGCATCGTTGCGGGTACGCGGCACGATCTGCTCGATCTTGCGCTCATCGTTGAACAGGATCTGCGTTTCGGTGGTCTCGAAGTCGATGGCACCGCGCTTGTCACGCGCCTTGCGCAGCACGCCGTACAGCGCGTGCAGGTTGTGCAGCGACGGCAGCAGTTCGTTGTACTGCTGGCACAGTGCCTGACCTTCCTCACTTTCCGGGTCGGTCAGCATGGTGCCGACCTTCTCGTAGGTCAGGCGAGCATGTGAACGGATCACGGCTTCAAAGAAGCGATAGTCGAGCATCTCGCCACTGCTGGCAGAGATGGTCAGCTCACAGACCAGCGTCAGACGATCGACATGCGGGTTGAGCGAGCACAGACCGTTGGAGAGCAGCTCCGGCAGCATCGGCACGACCTGACCCGGGAAATACACCGAGTTGCCGCGCACATAGCCTTCCTGATCCAGCGGGCTGCCGCCACGCACGTAGTGGGAGACGTCGGCGATGGCGACCAGCAGCTTCCAGTTGCCATTGTCGTCCTGCCAGGCACAGACGGCGTCATCGAAGTCCTTCGCGTCTTCGCCATCGATGGTGACCAGCGGCGTCTCGCGCAGGTCGATGCGGCCCTTCTTGTCTTCTTCCAGCACCTCGGCGGAAATGGTCGAGATCTGGTCTTCGACTTCCGGCGGGAATTCACTGGGGATATCGTGGGAACGGATCGCGATATCGATTTCCATGCCCGGGTCCATGCGCTCACCGAGCACCTCGACCACTTCACCCACCGGCTGCACGCGTGTGGCGGGCTGCTGAGTGATGCGTACGGACACCACCTGACCGTCCTTGGCACCATTGGCCACGCGGTTGGGGATGATGACTTCCTGCGCGATGCGCGAGTTCTCGGGAATCAGCACACCGAAGTCCGGCTCGGACTGACGATAGATGCCGACCAGGGTCTGGGTATTGCGCGCCAGCACCTCGACGATGGTGATCTCGTCGCGGCCACGACGATCACGGCCGCTGACGCGAGCCAGCACCTGATCGCCATGGAAGACGCGACGCATCTGGCGCGGCGGCACGGCGAGGTCCGGCTTGACGCCATCTTCGCGCGCCAGGAAGCCGAAGCCATCGCGGTGACCGACGACGCGGCCACGGATCAGGTCCAGCTTGTCGATCAGGGCATAGGCACCGCGACGATTGCGCAGCACCTGACCATCACGCTCCATGGCATTGAGGCGACGGCGCACAGCTTCCTGTTGCTCCTCGTCCTCGAAACCGAGCATGCGGCTCATGTTCTCGTGGGTAATGGGCTTGCCATACTCTTCCAGCTTGTCGAGCAAGAACTCTCGGCTGGGGATGGGCTTGTCGTACTTATGGGCTTCGCGTTCCGCGTGCGGGTCGTCGCTGAGCGTCCATTGGGTCATTAATCAGGATTCCTTGACGATGAATTCGAGACGGGCAGCGATCGCGGCACGGAATGACAGGTTGTCTCTCATCCGCGCATTATAGCCTCTACCCTTGGGCCGACCCAACCATTCCCCGCCACTCATCACGGCGGAGGGGCCATTCAGTGCTCTCAATGGCGGCCCGGGGCCAGACTCTCAAGTCTGAAAGCTCGTCAATTGATGAGCTTCACCTGTCTGTCCTCTGCCTGTCTTCTGTCTGTCCTCATCAAGCGAGAGAGGCTTTCTGCGGCTAGCTCAGCAAGACATGAAAGAAAAAGCTTGCATTCCCGCAGTACATCCGTATTATTCGGCACCACTTGCCCAGATGGCGGAATTGGTAGACGCGCTAGCTTCAGGTGCTAGTGTCCGTATGGACGTGGAGGTTCAAGTCCTCTTCTGGGCACCAATTTCAGGTTTCATGTTGGCGTAACACACGTTAAGATGGATACCAGAAAACGGGTAAAGCATTTAAGTTTCAACAACTTGACTGCTGATCCGGGTCTGCGGACCGAAACGAGTTCTGATGTCTGCCCAGGTGGCGGAATTGGTAGACGCGCTAGCTTCAGGTGCTAGTATCCGTAAGGATGTGGAGGTTCAAGTCCTCTCCTGGGCACCACGGACGTCAGACTCACAACGAACGACCCCTGTATCGCGCTTCGCCCAGATGGCGGAATTGGTAGACGCGCTAGCTTCAGGTGCTAGTATCCGTAAGGATGTGGAGGTTCAAGTCCTCTTCTGGGCACCACGATGCGCACTCGAACAGGGAACATGGCATCCACTACCAAGGATTTCATGCTCGTTCAGCTGCAAGACTCAGCTCTTGAGACTTCAGCACACAACTTGATGCCCAGATGGCGGAATTGGTAGACGCGCTAGCTTCAGGTGCTAGTGTCCGTATGGACGTGGAGGTTCAAGTCCTCTTCTGGGCACCATCAAGTTGATATCCGATGCATCCTCGCAGCGCCTGCTGCTCACATCGCGATACTCCCTCTCGCAATATCCTGACTGACTTACCCTCTTGTTTTGCCCAGACCCACAGCGCCCTGCGTTGTCTTTCGCATGTCTCAAAGAAAATACCGCTCGCCTCATACGCAACTTGTCCACACCCATTACTACGCCTGGCATTGTGGATAACTCTTTTCAGCTGCACCCCTTCAGTCGGCACCTGTCCGCCGAACTCCTTCAGTACATTCCTGTCAGTCGGACCTTGGCTATACGCTCAATAACGTGATGGCGTACGACTGAAACTGTCGACCTGCCAGCCATCGCGCACGACTTGCGCCTCGAGGCGCTGCTCGACGTCATCGGGGAGCTCATGGAAGAAGTCCAGCCCTGTCAGAGACTCGATGCGATCGATGCTGACCAGAAAACGATCCAGCGGCTCATCTCCCCTCACCTGCTGCGGGAAGAGAAATGCCAGCGCGCGCGGTGCCTGCCGACCCGAGCCGGGCGAGATGATGATCTTGTAGAAGGCATCGGGAATCTCGATCAGATTGGGCAGCCGCTCGATACTGCCGCTGAAGACCGGCCCTGCCGTGATCCACAGCGCGCCTTCGCGCGGCAGGATGCTGTCCATGATGGCGGCTTCCAGACGTTGCCAGAGCTTGCGATTGAGCGCCGGTGTCTGTGGCGAGATATTCGTCATGCGAAAGGTCTGATGCTGCGCCTTGACGCCGTAGATCTTGCCGATGGCGTAGTTGGGCGCCAGGTGCCCACGGTCGTAGCCACTGTTGCGATAGCTATCCGGCGTGACGGGCCACAGCGAGCGCCAGTCGCGCTCGAACTCGTCAGGACGCTCCCCCAGCCGCGACCCTTGAGTATTCTCGAGCCGCCATGTCACCCACAGCGGGTTGGCGCGCAGATCAGACCAGCCCACCAGATAGGCATCGCTGCGCAAGCCGCGCGCCAGCGTCTTCCAATCCAGTGCACGCGCCTGCGGCACGCCCTGCCAGACGTAGAATTGCTGGTAGTCGCGCTCCTGCCACCACCAGAGCCCACCCCCTACCAGTGCAAACACCACGCTGACCCCGAAGCCCCGCCACAGCTTGCGGCCGGCCGAGCGAATATCGTCCATCACATCCAGCATCCCGCCATTTCCTTCTTGTCGTTGCAGTTACCTCGGCAAGGCATGCATCCATCATTTCGCCATGGCTCGCGGGCCACAGCGACGTCATTCACGTTCCTGCGTCGATTCCATCATGCCAGAGTTCTGCCAGCGAGGCTGACGGTTGCCCCAACTCAAGCCACAATAAGCAGGTAGCACCCGCTTGATGCACCATCGGCGAGCAGATACCTCCTGACAAATCTGCCCGAACACCGATGGCGCAGAACCTGACCACATGTTCAGTATCTGGCATGCCACCTGCATCCATGAATGCCAGCAAGCGGTCAGCAATGTCACGCAGAGCACCCATCAAGGTGCCGGTGGCACCCGCGACACTGCAACGACTGACATGCAAGCGCCTCCTGACAGGCGAGCCGTGACCGCAGCACATCCCGACGGTTGTGCTCCATTGATGAGAAGGAATCCGACCATGGCCAATCAGAGCCGCCGTAACTTCATGCGCAATAGCCTGCTGGGGCTCGCTGCCCTGCCGCTGGGCGCCGCCATACTCTCACCCCGCGCCCTTGCCGCCGACCTGCCGCGACTGGATACCTCCAATCCGCAAGCCAAGGCGCTCAACTACGTGGAAGTCGCCAGTGAAGCCAAGGACCACCCCGCCTTCAAGCCGGGTTCGGACTGCGCCAACTGCATGTTCTACAAGCCCGAGAACGAAGGCTGCCAGCTTTTCCCAAGCCATAGCGTCGAGCCGAAGGGCTGGTGTCAGTCCTGGACCAAGCGCCCGGCCTGAGACGCTCAACTGGAACCCTCTGGCTGAGAGCACGAGCACGAGCACGAGAGACGATTGAGACAAGAAAACCGCCGCGAGGGTATCCTCACGGCGGTTTTTTCATGCCTGCCTTTTGGCGATTGCGCGCCGATCAGGTCAGGCATCCTTCGACACCTACTCGATCCGCCATGAGCGTCACCTGACGCCCTGTCAGCCGGGATTGGCGTCCTCCGGCAGTGGCCACTGGTAGCGCCTTGCCACCTCATCGTTCTCCATCGACTCCAGATGGACAGGGAAGCCCCACAGCTGATGCAGATAGCGCATCACGGGGTAGACGCTGCGCGCCAGCGGGCGCCGATCATCCTGCACATGGCGCAGGGTCAGCGAGCGATCACCGCGAATGTTGGCGGCCCACACCTGGATATTCGGCTCACGGTGGCTCAGTGCGTATTGCACGCACAGCGCCTCACGAATGCGCTTGTAACCACGACTGTCGTGAATGGCGTCGATGACGAGATGCTCATCGCTGTCGTCATCGACCAGCGAGAACAGCTTGAGATCCCGGATCACCTTGGGCGACAGGAATTGCTGGATGAAGGACTCATCCTTGAAGTTGCGCATCGCGAAGTGCACCGTTTCCAGCCAGTCGCTGCCGGCGATATCCGGGAACCACTCACGATCCTCATCGTCGGGGTGCTCACAGATACGCTTGATATCGGTGAACATCGCGAAGCCCAGCGCATAGGGGTTGATGCCGTTGTAGTGCGGGTGATCGAAGCCGGGCTGCTGCACCACCGAGGTATGCGACTGCAGGAACTCGAGAATCACGCCCTCGCCGATCAACCCCTCATCGTAGAGCTGATTCATGATGGTGTAGTGCCAGAAACACGCCCAGCCCTCATTCATCACCTGCGTCTGGCGCTGCGGGTAGAAGTACTGTGCCAGCTTGCGCACGATACGCACCAGCTCGCGCTGCCAGGGCTCCAGCAACGGGGCATTCTTCTCGATGAAATAGAGCAGGTTCTCCTGCGGTTCCGGCGGATAGCGGCCGCGACGATGCAGACCGAGAGGATCATTGACCTCATCGACCACCTCATCCTCTTCGCCCGCCTGGGGAATCGTGGTCCACAGCGCATTCACCTGGGCCTGCAGGTAGGCTTCACGCTCCTGCTGACGCTGGACCTCCTCTTCCGGCGAGATGGCTGAAGGACGCTTGTAGCGATCCACGCCATAGTTCTGCAGCGCATGGCAGGCATCGAGCAGCTGCTCGACGGCGTCCACGCCATGACGCTCCTCGCACTCGGACACGTATTTCCGCGCGAAGACGAGGTAGTCGATGATCGCCGAGGCATCCGTCCAGGTGCGGAACAGATAATTGCCCTTGAAGAAGCTGTTGTGGCCATAGCAGGCATGCGCCATGACCAGAATCTGCATCATCAGGGTGTTCTCTTCCATCAGATAGGCGATGCACGGGTCGGAGTTGATCACCAGCTCATAGGCCAGCCCCATCTGCCCTCGCCGATACGCCTGCTCCACCGACAGGAACTGCTTGCCGAACGACCAGTGATGATAGCCGACCGGCATGCCGATGCTGGCGTAGGCATCCATCATCTGCTCGGACGTGATCACCTCGATCTGGTTGGGGTAGATTTCCAGCTTGTACTGCGCGGCGATGCGCGCGATCTCGCTTTCGAAATGCTCGAGCAATTCGAAGGTCCAATCCGACCCGCTGGCCGGCTGGGTATCTTCCAGCCGGCTATCGATGCGCTTGCTCATTCGGTCATCAAGACCGCCATCAAGACCATGACTCATGAGGCCTCCTGGCCCGGCGCGACTGCCGGGCACGTCGCATGATGTGATCAGGCGCTGATGCGGCGCTTGAACAGCTCGCGGAATACCGGGTAGATATCGCCTGCCTCGACGATCTGCTGCATGGCAAAGCGTTCCGGAAATTCCGCCTCGACCCGCTCGTACTCCTCCCATAGCGCCTGATGGGCATGCGGCGTGATCTCCACATAGGCGTAGTACTGCAGGCGCGGCATCAACTTCTTGATCATCAGTTCGCGACAGTTGGTGGAATCGTCGTCCCAGTTGTCGCCATCCGAGGCCTGCGCCACGTAGAGATTCCACTCACCGGCCGGATAGCGTGATTCGATCACCTCATCGAGCAGCGTGAGGGCACTGGACACGATGGTGCCGCCGGTCTCGCGGGAGTAGAAGAACTCCTCCTCGTCGACTTCCTTGGCAGCGGTGTGGTGACGGATGAAGACCAGCTCGACCTTCTCGTAGTTGCGCTCCAGAAACAGATACAGCAACAGGAAGAAACGCTTGCCGATGTCCTTGTGCGCCTGGGTCATCGACCCCGAGACATCCATCACGCAGAACATCACCGCCTTGTTGGACGGCATCGGCTGATTGATGAGGTGGTTGTAGCGCAGATCATAGGTATCGAGGAACGGCACCGCCTTGAGGCGCGCCTCGAGCCGCTCGATTTCCGCCTTGAGCTCACTGATGCGCACCTTGTTGCGCAGCACCGGGTCCTTGCGCTCCTCCTGCTCCAGCGCTTCGACAGCCTCCTTCAGCGCCCGCTTGATCGGGGAGCGCATCGCGATGCGCCGCGCCTGTGCTGAACGCATCGAGCGCACGATGTTGATACGTGCTGGTGTGCCGTCACGCGCGATCCCCGCGCGCACCGGGCGCACCTCTTCCATGTCCGCGATCTGCTTGCGCTCCAGATGCGGCAGCTCCAGCCCGTCGAAGACGAACTCGAGAAATTCCTCACGCGACAGGGTGAAGGCAAAGTCGTCTTCCCCCTCGCCCTGGTTGGAGGCCTGGCCCTCGCCACTGCCGCCTCCCCCACCACCGCCGCTGGGACGGCGCATGCGGTCCCCTTCGACAAATTCCTTGTTGCCGGGATTGATCACACGCCGCTTGCCGCCCTGTCCGTGCTGGAAGACCGGCTCGGAAATGTCACGCGTCGGAATGGAGACTTCCTCGCCGCGCTCCATGTCGGTGATGGAGCGCCGATTGACGGCATCCTCCACCGCCCGCTTGATATGACTGCGATAGCGCCGAATGAAACGCTGTCGATTCACTGCACTCTTGTTGCGTGCATTGCTGCGTCGATCAATGAAATAACTCATTCGCCCTCCTTGCCGGCCCCGCCCTCAGCGGATGGCCGGATGGCAAGTGCCGGCGGCAATCGTGCCCGCCGGCAGGCCTGTCGTCAGTCGGCAGGGCTTACTGCGACTTGCGTACGCGCAGGTACCATTCAGACAACAGGCGCACCTGCTTCTCGGTGTAGCCGCGATCCACCATGCGCGCCACGAAGTCCTCGTGCTTGCGCTGGTCGGATGCCGAGGCCTTGGCATTGAAGGAGATGACCGGCAGCAGCTCTTCGGTATTGGCGAACATCTTCTTCTCGATCACCGCACGCAGCTTCTCGTAGGACTGCCAGCTCGGGTTGGTACCGTTGTTCTGCGCCCGTGCGCGCAGCACGAAGTTGACCACCTCGTGACGGAAATCCTTCGGGTTGGAGATGCCCGCGGGCTTCTCGATCTTCTCCAGCTCCTCGTTGAGTGACTGACGGTCCAGCAGTTCGCCGGTCTCGGGATCGCGATACTCCTGCTCCTGGATCCAGAAGTCGGCATAGGTCACATAGCGATCGAAGATGTTCTGCCCATACTCGGAATAGGACTCGAGATAGGCGGTCTGGATCTCCTTGCCGATGAAGTCGACGTAGCGGGGCGCCAGATATTCCTTGATATAGCGCAGGTAGCGCTCATGGGTTTCCTTGGGCAGCTGCTCCTGATCGAGGCGCTGCTCCAGCACGTAGAGCAGATGGACCGGATTGGCCGCGACCTCACTGGCATCGAAGTTGAAGACCTTGGAGAGAATCTTGAAGGCAAAGCGTGTCGAGAGCCCATCCATCCCCTCATCGACACCGGCGCTGTCGCGGTATTCCTGGATCGACTTGGCGCGCGGATCGGTATCCTTGAGGTTCTCGCCGTCATAGATGCGCATCTTCGAGTAGACGCTGGAATTCTCCGGCTCACGCAGACGTGACAGCACGATGAACTGCGACAGCATGCGCAGCGTATCCGGGGCACAGGGCGCCTGATTCAGCGACGAATGCTCCAGCAGCTTGGCGTAGATCTTGACCTCCTCGGAAGCGCGCAGGCAGTAAGGCACCTTGACGATATAGACGCGATCGAGGAAGGCCTCGTTGTTGCGGTTGTTGCGAAATGCCTGCCACTCGCTTTCGTTGGAGTGCGCCAGCACCACACCATCGAAGGGAATCGCACCCATGCCTTCCGTCGGGTTGTAATTGCCCTCCTGGGTCGCGGTCAGCAGCGGGTGCAGCACCTTGATCGGCGCCTTAAACATCTCGACGAATTCCATCAGCCCCTGGTTGGCCTTGCACAGCCCGCCGGAGAAGCTGTAGGCATCCGGGTCGTCCTGGGCATAGAGCTCCAGCTGACGGATATCGACCTTGCCGACCAGCGCGGAAATGTCCTGGTTGTTGTCATCGCCCGGCTCGGTCTTGGAGATACCGATCTGATTGAGGCGCGAGGGATAGAGCTTGACCACGCGGAACTTGCTGATATCACCGCCATATTCCTTGAGACGCTTGGCGGCCCACGGTGACATGGCACTGCGCATGCAGCGCTGGGGAATGCCGTACTCCTTCTCGATCAGCTCGCCATCTTCCTCCGGCGAGAACAGCCCCAGCGGAGACTCGAAGACCGGCGATCCCTTGATGGCATAGAAGGGAATCTGCTCCATCAGCAGCTTGAGACGCTCCGCCAGAGACGACTTGCCGCCGCCCACCGGACCGAGCAGATACAGGATCTGCTTGCGCTCCTCCAGTCCCTGCGCCGCATGCCGGAAGTAGGAAACGATCTGCTCGATAGCCTCTTCCATGCCATAGAACTCGGCAAAGCTTGGATAACGGCGGATCAGCTTGTTGGAAAAGATACGGGAAAGACTGGGGTCCTTGGCGGTATCGATGACCTCCGGTTCACCGATGGCCGCCAGCATGCGCTCGGCAGCGCTGGCGTAGGCAGTAGTGTCCTGCCGGCACAACTCCAGGTACTCCTGGAGACTCATCTCTTCTTGCTGAATCCGCTCGTAGCGGCTCTGCACGTGATCGAAGATGCTCATGGAAGCCTCCTTGTCGCGACATCAGTCGCTGGGACCATCGCCGGGCCCACTCAGGTAAGACCGCAAAATTCGTTCGTCCGCTCAGCCTGGATAGCGTACGCAGGACGACTGCCTCGGCGTGTTTATCAGCATAGGTCGATATAGGGTGCTGGTGTCCAATACAGTGAATGAATGCATTCAACGAACTTTCCGCCGGCGGAGCCAGTTCTGCCAAGCACCGCAGGATCTACGGCAGCCAGTGGGTCAGCAGACACTACGATGGCGCCTGAACGCCCCTGACAACGCGTTGAAGAAAGCTGCGAAAGACGCGAAAACTCGACCAATGCTTCTGCTGTCGCGGGTGATTCACTCATGCCATGTTGCACCGCAGCACACCTTGAGCATAGGAACAGACTGACGGTTGACGCCAGTCACTCCCACGCCCAGGCGACGCTGCACACCAGCCCACCAAGCAAGAATGGCCGCGGCCACACTCCACACCCGACCACCTCCGCCATGCTTCACGCAGCCTCCTGGCTCACCACAAAGACCATGAAAACAACGACTGGCGACGAAGTGGCTACCAACCTGATCAGACTCTTGCCTCAATCACGCATGACGTTGACAAGACCGGACAACCGGCCACAAAAAAATCCCCACCGCCGGGGCGATGGGGATCTCGAGGGAGGCGCTCACGCCTTCGGGACTGCCTGAATCAAGAGACTCACAGCACGTCGCGAATATCCTTGAGCAAGGCGTCGAGCAACTCGGTGGTGGTATTCCAGGAGCAGACGAAGCGCGCGCCACCCGCACCGATGAAGGTATAGAAGGTCCAGCCACGCTCACGCAGCGCCGCCAGCACATGCTCGGGGAAGCTGGCGAACACGCTGTTGGCCTCGCTGGGGAACAGCAGCTCGATGCCCTCCAGCGCCTCGAGACGCTCGGCCAGATACTGCGCCATGCCGTTCGCATGGCGGGCATTGTTCAGCCAGATATCATTTTCCAGCAGCCCCATCCAGGGCGCCGCGATGAAGCGCATCTTGGAGGCCAGCTGACCGGCCTGCTTGCAGCGATAATCGAAATCGCGCGCCAGCTTGCGATCGAAGAAGATCACCGCCTCCCCCATGGCCAGACCATTCTTGGTGCCGGAGAAGCACAGCACGTCCACACCCGCCTTCCAGGTCAGCTCGGCCGGTGAGACATTCAGCGCGGCGCAGGCATTGGCGAAACGGGCGCCATCCATATGGATCTGCAGATCATGACGGTCCGCCACTTCACGAATCGCCTGCAGCTCTTCCAGGCTGTAGACGGTGCCGACCTCGGTGCACTGGGTCAGGGAGATCACGCGCGGACGCGGATAGTGGATATCGCTGCGCTTGGTGACCAGCTGCTCGATGCCTTCCGGCGTCAGCTTGCCGTCGGGGCCCGGCGCGTTGAGCAACTTGGAACCGTTGGAGAAGAACTCCGGCCCACCGCATTCATCGGTCTCGATATGGGCCAGTTCGTGACAGATGACACTGTGGTAGGACTGGCACAGGTGGGCCAGCGACAGGGAGTTGGCGGCGGTGCCATTGAAGACGAAAAACACCTCGCACTCGGTCTCGAACAGCTGACGGAAGCTGTCGGTGACCTGCTGTGTCCAGCGGTCATTGCCGTAGGCGAGATCGTCATCACGATTGGCCTGCATCATGTACGCCATCGCCTCGGGACAGATACCGGACGTGTTGTCACTGGCCAGAAAGCGTGAAGTGCACGCTTCATCGGCAGCAGAGGTCGCAGCGGGGGTCGGGGCAATGGCATCAGTCGTCATGGGGATTTCCAGAGCGGGACAGGGGATCACCCTATCCGGTGAAACAGACACGGCTCCCGGATGGCAGGAGCCGCTGCAGAAACTCCATCATAACAGCGCTGCACGCCGCCGCCAGTGGCAGGTGAAGGCTGCACGCAAGCCGCTGGATGGCGCCTCACAGGAAGTCACAAGCCAGACGACACTCGCCTCGCCAGCACCCTCAGATGGTCTGCAACGCCGGATAACCTCGCCGCCCCTGCAAGCCACCGCCGTGCAGCACGCGAATGCGCGTACCGCGTGCGATCAGACCATTGGCCAGATGGTGCGCCAGCGCCGCGAACAGCTTGGCGGTGTAGACCGGCTCCACCGCAACGCCGGTCTCGGCCTCGAAGCGCTGAATGAACTGGATCAACCAGTCAGGCGCCTTGGCAAAGCCGCCGGCCTGCGCTCCCAGCCACAGGCCCCACTCCGGCGTCTTCTGCTGGCTGCCGCCACTCTCTGCCAGCAGGCGACGCACACGATGATAGAGCTGATCGCCATGATTCATGGTCGGCACCCCGATGACCCGAAGCCCATCGCGCTCGCCCAGCGCACTCAGCACCCCGGCAAGCGTCGTGCCGCTGCCACAGGCCAGCAGCACCAGCTGCGGCGCAGGTTCGCCCGGCACCGGCTCGGCCAGCGCCTGGGCCAACGGCGCCAGCCCGGCGACGCCCTCCACGCAACCGCCACCCTCGGGAATCCATACTCCCTCGCCATGGCGCCTGGCAAAATCAGGCTGATCGCGCTGCCGGTACTCGGCTCGCGAGACGAAACTCAAGCGCATGCCATTGTCGCGCGCATCGGCGAGCGTGGGCGTCAGCGGCGCTTCGGGATGCCCGCGCACCAGGCCATGCGTCTCGATGCCCAATCTGGCCCCCGCCGCCGCCAGCGCATGCAGATGGTTCGACCAACCACCCCCACAGCTGATGATGCCCCGCTTCTCGCTCAACGCCCTGGCCAGCGGCAGGCGCAACTTCCAGGCCTTGTTGCCGGAAATCTCGCTGTCCAGCGTGTCGGCGCGCAGGCACTCGACGATCACACCGGCCTCATCGGCCAGCGGCCACGCCAGGCGCTCGACCGCTGGCGGCGTGAAGAGATCCAGCAGGCTGTCCAGTGTCTCGGCTACCGGTGGGGAGGCGGCCAGCGATGATGAAGCCCGAGCACCCTCCCTGTGTGGCGGCAAAGGACTGTCCTCGGTGTCCGGCATCAGAGCCTCAGCGGTGGCATGGCGTGAGGCGGCAGCGTGCGGTGACATGAGCAGATCCCATCGTGGCGGCAAGGCAGAGATCAGAGCGCATCGAGCCGCTGGCGCGGCGCCCGAGGCAAACTCTGAAGACGACAAAGCCACCACGAAGGCACATGCAGCAAAGGCACGGCGTCCGCGGTGGCTTCCATCAGTCTAGGCAGTGGTCAGGCTCAGCTCAACGCTGAATATCCCCATGCGTGATCGCGGTCAACTCAAAGCGCAGCGGCCGCCATGGTGCCCTGCGCGATCGCGCGCTTGGCATCCAGCTCTGCCGCCTTGTCGGCGCCACCGATGATATGCAGCTCCACCCCCGCCGCCTCCAGAGGCGCCTTGAGCTCCAGCACCGAATCCTGCCCGGCGCACAGCACGATGCTGTCCAGCGCCAGATGCTGCTCTTCGCCATTGAGGCTGACGATCAGGCCTTCGCTGTCGATCGAGCGATACTCACAGCCGGCGACCATCTTGACGCCACGCTGCTTGAGGGTCGCGCGATGCACCCAGCCAGTGGTCTTGCCCAGCCCCTTGCCGGGCTTGGAAGTCTTGCGCTGCAGCAGCCACACCTCACGAGGCGCCTGCGGCACCACGGGTGCCTTGAGGCCGCCAGGCGTGCTGACCGAGAGATCCACCCCCCACTCCTCGCACCACAGCTCACCATCCAGCGAGGGCGACGGCTCGACGTGAGTCATCAGCTCCGCGACATCGAAGCCGATCCCGCCAGCCCCGATCAACGCCACGCGACGCCCGACCCGATCCGGCGCACTGATCGCCTCGGCATAGCTGAGCACCTGACCCCGCTCGATGCCGGCTTCGACACCCTCGATATCCGGCGTCCGCGCCTTCACGCCCGAGGCCAGAATCACGGCATCGAATTCCGCCAGCATCTCGGCGGTGGCGCGGGTATTGAGGCGCACCTCGACCCCACAACGCACCAGCTTCTCGTTGAAGTAACGCAGCGTCTCGTCGAACTCTTCCTTGCCGGGGATGCGACGCGCGAAATTGAACTGGCCACCTACCTCGGACTGCGCCTCGAACAGCACCACGTCGTGACCACGCTCTGCCGCCGTCACGGCGGCAGACAGTCCCGCAGGACCTGCGCCCACTACTGCCACGCGGCGCTCATGTCGCGCAGGCTCGATCACCATCTCGGTTTCATGGCAGGCACGCGGATTGACCAGGCACGAGGTCAGCTTCATCTGGAAGGTGTGATCGAGACACGCCTGATTGCAGGCGATGCAGGTATTGATGATGGCAGCATCGTCCGCTCTGGCCTTGCTGATCCATTGCGGGTCCGCCAGGAACGGCCGCGCCATCGACACCATGTCGGCATGGCCCTCGGCCAGCACCGACTCGGCAACCTCGGGCATGTTGATGCGATTGGTGGTGATCAGCGGCAGGCTGAGCTCCTGCTTCATGCGCTGGGTCAGCCCCGTGAAGACAGCGCGCGGCACGCTGGTGACGATGGTCGGCACACGCGCCTCATGCCAGCCGATGCCGGTATTGATCAGGCTCGCCCCTGCCTCCTCGATGGCCTTGCCGAGCGCGACCACTTCCTCCCAGGTGCTGCCCTCATCGACCAGATCCAGCATCGAGAGGCGATAGATGATCAGGAAGTCCTCGCCCAGCGCGGCACGGATACCGGCGACGATCTCCACCGCCAGGCGGATGCGATTCTCGAAGCTGCCCCCGTACTCATCCTCGCGCTGATTGGTGCGCCGACAGATGAACTGGTTGATGAAATAGCCTTCCGAGCCCATCACCTCGACGCCGTCATAGCCGGCCTCGCGGGCCAGGCTGGCGCAGCGCACGTAGTCGGCGATCTGCTCCTTGACCTCTGACGTGCTCAGCGCGCGTGGCGTGAAGGGATTGATCGGCGCCTGAATCGCCGAGGGCGCGACCTGATCCGGCGAGTAGGCATAGCGCCCCGCATGCAGAATCTGCAGACAGATGCGCCCATCCTCGGCGTGCACCGCCTCGGTGACCTCGCGATGGTGCTCCGCCTCTTCCGGGGTGGTCAGCTTCGCGGCCCCCTGCATGACAGCCCCTTCCGCGTTCGGCGCGATACCGCCCGTGACGATCAGCGCCACCCCGTGGCGCGCACGCTCACGATAGAACGCCGCCAGGCGCGCGAAGCCATTGGGAGTCTCCTCAAGCCCCGTGTGCATAGAGCCCATCAGCACACGATTCTTGAGCGTGATGTGGCCCAACGTCAGCGGACGGAAGATATTCGGATAGGCAGTCATTGCGGTCTCTCCTTGGCTGTCTCGAGCACCTCGGACAATCATTGTTATATCGCGCCGCCGCCACTCTCATCAGCAACACTCACTCAGTCATGGTCGTCAGTAACAGGTTGTCAGGACATCAACGACTGATGACAGATGGTAAACGGTCGTATGAAACGAGTGATCCCAGTGTAGAGCATCGCGCCATGGGCTCAATACTCCCAAAGGCCACATTGCGAATGACATCAGTGACGACAACAGAGAGGTGAGCAACCGAGCAGGACACCCATCAACGGGCAAGAACGAAATGTCGTGATGTGCCCAGGGAAGACCGACAAGCCTGGAACATGACCAGGTCGAGAAGAGAGAAGAGAAAAGAGAAAAGAGGAAAGGACAGGGGGACAAGCGGGCCGGGCCAGTACTGAAGACTTTCCGACAGCCAGAAACGCAAAAACCCGAGCTCGAAAGCTCGGGTTTCACGAATTCTATGAGATCGAATGGCGGACCGGACGGGACTCGAACCCGCGACCTCCGGCGTGACAGGCCGGCATTCTAACCAACTGAACTACCGGTCCGCATTGGTGGGTGATACTGGATTCGAACCAGTGACCCCAAGCATGTGAAGCTTGTGCTCTAACCAACTGAGCTAATCACCCAACACAAACGATCTTTGCTGCAAGCAGCGATGATATCTCGCGATTCTGATGGCGGACCGGACGGGACTCGAACCCGCGACCTCCGGCGTGACAGGCCGGCATTCTAACCAACTGAACTACCGGTCCACTTCAGAACAACTCAACATCGGGCGCATGACAAACGATAATGGCGGACCGGACGGGACTCGAACCCGCGACCTCCGGCGTGACAGGCCGGCATTCTAACCAACTGAACTACCGGTCCACGACAATCGCTTGCTTCTGCTAACGAACCAGGCCATTTAATCAAGTAACGCTTTGAAAAGCAATGACTTTTTTCAAATGGTGGGTGGTACTGGGTTCGAACCAGTGACCCCCAGCTTGTAAGGCTGGTGCTCTACCAACTGAGCTAACCACCCCTGTCTCGTTGGCGCTGCATTCTACGGAATCCGGCCCATGAGTCAATACTTTTTTTGCGCGCAATTTCAGCAATCGTCCGCGACAGAGTATTGATAAGACAGGACTTTCCCACTGCATCTCGCCTGCAGGCCAGTAAACATCAGCGTTGCGTCATCATTCTGACATGCCGCTGTCGCCGTCGAAGGCCAGGGTAATGCCCCTCGCATGGTAACGATTCACTGCCGTTTTCCGCCCAGCGCCGGGTGATTGGCCAAGGCCTGCGCCGCACGCGAAATCAGTCCTTCACGTGTCTCGCCACTCGCTTTTCGTGGCTTGAAATCATGTTCGCCATCATTCAGCCAAAGCAATGTAAGGCTTTCCGGCAACGGATATGCCGTCACTTCCTCGCGAGTTCCGAAGGGATCGCGGCTGCCCTGACAGATCAAGCCGGCCATCGGGATATCCGGCAGATGGTCGATGCGCAACTTGTCGGGCTTGCCCGTGGGATGAAACGGATAGCCCAGCGCGTACCACCCGACCGGCAACGGCGCATGCGCCGCCCGGGTCAACTCCACCAGCAGATGGGAGGCCACACGACTGCCCATCGACTTGCCGCCGACCAGCCAGGGCAGCGATCGCAAGGAGTCGACGGCCTCCACACACGCCATCAGCGCCTGACACCAGCGCGCCATCTCCTCGATCAGCCCGGGCAGCCGGGGCGGCGGTCGGCGGCGGCTTTCGCAGCGCATCCTGACGAGATAGCCGAAATCGAATGCCAGCCACGCCATGTCTTGCATCAGGCAGGCAGCGCCGAACTGTTGATGGAAGTCGGTCTCACGCCCGGCGCCGGCTCCATGCGCATGCAACAGCAGGGCACGCCCCGGTCGCCCATGGATCTCAAGCGGGCCCAGTTCCGCCAACCAGCCTCGCCACGGCCCTCGCGCGGCCAGCGCGTCGTGGGACATGGTCTGGCGAGCAGCAAGCTCCGCGGCGACGTCGGCCAGGCTGGCGACACGAAAGCCTTCCTCGGCGTAAGGGCTGGGAACCTCAGCCGTATTGGACGCATTGGCATCTTCGTCCGATGATGAAGTGACGGCGGGCAAGCGAAATTCTCCTGTTGATCTCGTACGGCTCGCGCCAGACAACGCTGGAACCGATGAGGGGTAAACGCTGCATTCCAGCGCGAGGGATGGCCTGTCAGTCGGCCATGGTCGCGCGTGATATCGGTCAGCGCCAGCCCTGCCGCCCTGACAGGGGCGTCGATGACATGACCGCTCCCGCAGCGCCGCTTCCAGCACCGTCACCACCAGCACTGCGCTTTCGCCCACTGCCGACGAGGTCGTGATATGCGTACAGCTCTTGAGGCTTCGGCCTGTCATCCCCGCGTGAACCATCATCATCACGTAAGCCATGATTTTTCTCGCATGGCCGTCATCTGGGGCCTGCTCAGCCTCTGTCTGGCAGTGTGGCTCAACCTCATCTGGCTATGGCCATCACTGGGGCCGGAAGTGGCCTGGCTGAGCTACGGCCGCCTCGCTCCCTTGCAACATCACCTGCTGCTCTACGGTCTGGGCGGCTCGGCAGTGATCGCCGGTGGTTACTCCATCGCCATGCACAGCGTCCTGCAACGCGAATCACGCACGGACGCCGAGACGGCGATACCGGATATCGCACTGACTCCCTTCACGCTCAAGCTGATGCATTTCACCTTCCTCGGCTGGCAGGCCGTGGTCGCGCTCGGCGCACTGGCGATTGTCGCAGGCTACTCCTCGGGCCAATACATGGCCGAAGCGCCCTGGCTCGTCGATCTCCTGATGACCCTCGTCTGGCTGACCGTGGCGTGGGTCTTCTTCACGGTGCTGGAACAGCGCACGCTGCGCCGCCTGCCGGTGGCCTGCTGGTACTTCATCGCCGGCCTGATGCTGGTGTTGATTCAGCATGTGCTGATCTCGCTCAGCGTGCCGATCGGCCTGCTGGAATCGATACCGCTCTTCACGGGCAGCCTCGAGGCACTGATTCAGCGCTGGCAGGCAGGACCTCTCCCCGGCGGCATCTTCGCATTCGGCCTCATTGCCTTGCTCCATCACATGGTGACGAGCCGCTCGCGGCTGCCGCTCTACTCGCACCGGCTGGCCACCACCAGCTTCTGGATGCTGGTGCTGCTGGTGACATGGGGAGGTGCTCCGCTGCTGTTCGCGAGCGCCCTGCCGGCCTGGAGCCAGACGCTGGGCATGGCGATGGGCATCCTGCTGCTGGCGCCGGGGCTGGCACTCAGCCTCAATGGCCTGATGACACTCAAGGAGGATTGGCACTCATTGCGCCGGGATCCGCTGATCTGCCTGGTGGCGGCAACTCTGGTCAGCTTCGCCCTGGCGGTACTTGAGTACAGCCTGCTGTCACTGCCGACCCTCAATGCCCTGACCTTCAGTGCCGCCAACAGTCTGTCGCCGGCAGCAAGCCTGGGAGTGGTCGCGACAGTCGCCATCGTGATGGCCTATCACCTGCTGCCCCCGATGCGCTCCCTCGCGCTGCTCAAGACTCACGCCCTGCTGGCCATCATCGGCACCCTGCTGTGCGTTGCCGCCAGCTGGGCGACCACGCTGCTTCAAGGCAGCATGTGGCATGTACTGGCAGATGACGGCAGGCCGCTATACACCTTGAGCGAGGTGCTGGAAGTGGCCCGCATGCCGATGATGATCTCGCTGGGCGGGCTCGCCTGCTGGGCGCTCGGCTTGCTGCTGATGCTCCTCAATGTGACGCGCACCCTGGCTGATCAAAAGAGCGAACGCCAAGCCGCTCATGAGCGCCAGCGCCTGAGCTCCGGCTCGCACAAGGCATCATCAGAACCTGCCATGCACTCTGCGTCCCCCTCTACCACGCCCCCTGCCACATCCTCGGGAGGGCACTACGCATGAGACATGTCCTGCTCGAACGTCACGCCGGCCTGATGACGGCACTATGCCTGCTCACCATGAGCCTCGGCGCCCTTGCCCAGCTGGTGCCGCTCGGGGCTCACCCCAGCCTCGCCAGCGCGCCAGAAGACCTCAAACCGCTGAGCGCCCTGGCGCTGGAGGGCCAGCGCATCTACCAACGCGAGGGCTGTCAGCAGTGCCACACACGCATGGTGCGCGATCTACCTGGCGATACGGCGCGCCACGGCGATGCGACGATCGCCCGGGCGCGCTACTACGACCGTCCCTCGCTGTGGGGCGTCGAGCGTTGGGGGACGGATTTGAGCCAGCTGCCTGCGCAGCATGACGATGCCTGGCAGCGCCTGCATCTGAATGACCCGCGCAGTCAGGTGCCGGGCTCAGCGATGCCCGCCTACCCGTGGCTGTTCGAGCAGGCGTTGAGCGGCGAAGGCATCGCGGCCCGCATGCGAGCCCTGCAAGGCCTGGGCGTGCCCTACGCGGAAGACGAGATTCTCGCCGCCCCCAATGACGTACGTGGCACTGCCGAAATCACGGCTCTGCTCGCCTACCTGCAGCAGGCCGCCCCCGCGAGCGACATCGCTAGCCGTGGCCCATGACAGGACACCGCTCAGGAGACACGACATGAATCTGCTGGAGACAACTGGACTCCCCCTGTTCTGGAATCTCTGGGTGCTGGCCCTCACGCTGGGCAGCCTGGTGCTGTTCGCCATGCTGGCCCTGGGCAGTCTTTCGCGCGCTGCAAGCGCTGACAGCGACGAGCGCGAAGGCGATGGCCCCATGCAGGAACATCGCATCAACGGCGTACGTCAGCCTGACACGCCAGCGCCACGTGCCTGGGGCAGGCTGGCACTGGCGACGCTGGCCGCCGCACTGATCCTGCTGCTCGGCGCAGCTGGCTGAGGCAGGTCGTCGCGGTATGGTCACGCAGGGCCAACCAGGCCTAAAGTTCACACACCTTGCAACGCCCATGGGTTGGGCAGGATAATGAATTAATAAAATCTAATATTATGGCGTCACGAAATTGCACTGCCCCAGCCGATGAGCGCTCAGACCCTGGCCGCTCGACTCACTTCGGCTGGGCGGGGTAGCGGCGGGCGACAAGGCCCCGCCCCACCGTTCGTTGCGCCCGAAAGCCCCCTCCGCTGCCCTGCCCCAGGGGTAGCGGTGACATTCCTCAGGAGAGTCACCATGACGGCCAATGCACAGGCATCACACCGCTTGCGCGCCCATGAAGCCCGCTGCCAGACCTGTTCGCTGAGTTCACTGTGCCTGCCACTGGCACTGAACATGGAAGATATCGACCAGTTTGACGCCATCATCCGCCGTCGCGCGCCACTCAGAAAAGGGGAAGTGCTCTTCACCCAGGGCGATGCCTTCGATTGCGTCTTCACGGTGCGCTCCGGAAGTCTCAAGCAGATCACCAATGAAAACAGCGGCATGGAGCAGCTGACCGGCTTCTACCTGCCCAGCGAGCTGGCCGGGCTCGATGCCATCGACAGCAATTGCTATCCCGGCACCGCGGTGGCGCTGGAGACCACAACCGTCTGCGAGATCCCCTTCGACCGCCTCAATGCGCTCTCGGAGCAGATGCCGGAGCTGAGAACCCAGCTGTTCAAGAGCCTGAGCAAAGAGTTGCACGAAGATCGCCGCATGATGATGCTGCTGTCGCGCAAGACAGCCGATGAGCGGCTGGCGAGCTTCCTGGTCAACCTGTCACAGCGCTTCCGTCGCCGTGGCTATTCGCCGTACAGCTTCCGCCTCTCGATGGCACGCGCCGATATCGGCAACTATCTGGGGCTGGCCGTCGAAACCATCAGCCGTATCCTGACCCGCTTCCAGACCCAGGGGCTGGTCGACATTCGTGCCCGCGAGGTGCATATCCTGCATCTGGATGGCCTGATCGAACTGGCCGAAGGCGAGTGTCAGGGTGGTCGCTGATGACGCCTGCTGACAGCACATCACGCTGAGCGACACTGCGCTGATCCGCCGCCAGGGCGCCATGCCGGCACCACACAAGACAGAAGCCCGCCACGCAATTTGCGTGGCGGGCTTCTTCTTTCTGTCAGGCCAGTCGTCAGTCGTCCTGACAACTCTGACAACCCTGACAGTCCTGACAACAGGGCTTGTCTCGGCCTTCGCTGGCGATCAGCGGTTCTCGAGGCGGTTATAGTCCAGCAGGCCCGCTTCGACAGGGCGATCAGCATAGTTGGTGCGCAGCACGCTGTCGGAGAACTCCCAGAAGCGCGGATCAGTCCGGCGCACCCCGATATCGGCCTGCAGGGCGCGATAGTCCTCTTCGGTCTCGAGTGCCGCCACCCGCTCTGCCAGCCCCGTCAGGGTGTCAGGCGTCAGACGCCAGAAGGCATTCGGGTAATCGCCCGCCACGCCCCGCAAGACATCGAGAGTGTCTTCCTCAGGACGGCGATTTTTCTCTTCATCGAACAGGCTGGTGATGTTGGCGTGGGCGGAATTGCGCAGCACGCTGTAAAGGCGCGGCGAGTCATCAGTGCCATCCTCCAGCGCGACGATCGTCACCTCCGGCATCAGGCTGGCCGAGACTCCCTGCACCGCAGCGAGGGCCTGCAGCTCATGTCGCACGTGCTCGTCCTCGACATTGCTCAGGCTGCGCTCATGGCCGAGTTCCGGCGCGAGGCGCTCCTGCATGCGCCGCATCAGCCCAAGGCGAGCCTGGTTCGGGGATGACAGCTCCTGCGGTGTCCAGACGATGCCACTGGGCGCATCGAACTGCGGCGGCTTCTTGAACAGCAGCTCGACAAGCCCGGGGCTGACGTCGCGATACCAGCTGTCATGCACCGCCTGACGCTCACCTGCCGGCAACAGCACCAGCAGGTTGTTCTCGCCTTCCATGCGCAGGAAGTCCATGTACAGACGGGTGACAAGCTGATGGCCGAGATTGCCGTAGACATCGAAGCCGGCGACCAGCAGGTAGTGGATGCGCTCCAGCATCGGGTAATCGATGATCCAGCCCGTCTTGGGCACGCCACCGACCAGCCCCTTCATCACCGCCGCATTGTCGAAGTGGCGATAGATGGTCAGGGCCGCGTTGGGGTTGCGCCCCTGGCCAGGGCCGTCGGCCCAGCCGCTGCCGTCCCACAGCACTCGCTCATCCAGGCGCAGATCGCCATCGAGATAGGCCTGGGACATCAGGCGCTGCTTGGCCTTGAGGTAGGCGGTCTGCTTGCTCTCGAACTTGACCCAGGAGCTGATCGGCAACGCATTGCTGCTCTGCTCGGCGGGCAGGCTGAGATTCTTTCCTTCCTCGGCCAGGGTGCGTTCCACTTCCGGGTGGCTGAACATCTTCGGGTCAGTGAAACCGACCCAGAAGTGATCATTGATCACATCCACCGCGACCTGCCCGCGACAGACCGGCCCCTTGATGAAGCCCATGATGGTGTTCTGCGACTCATCCAGCATGAAGCGATAGCGTGACTCGGCCGGGATGGCCTCGAAGGTCAGGAAAGGATTCGAGGCCGTCTTGAGGTCGTAATCCGGCAGGTCATCCACCGGGTAATCCGGTGTCAGGAACAGCGCCTGCCAGCGCTTGAAGCGAGCATCATTGAGCGCATAGGGCAGATGATTCTTGGCCAGGATCGTCGCGCGCTCCTGCCACAGACGGTAATAGACCCGCGGGCGCCCGGCGTCATCGTGGGGCAGGCTCGCGCGCTCATCGGCGGTGTAGGAGGCGTAGGGTGCATCGTAGGGGCGGCGCGTGGAGATGCGCTTGATCGGCTCGCCCGGCGGGGTGCTGGAACGCACCAGCTTGAAGAAGATCGGCCGGCCGTCCGCGCCCTTGATGCCCGGGAAATACACATGGCTCAGGAAGAGATGCTCGTAGATGTAGCGATTCATCAGGCGCTGCTTGAGGCTGTCGCCATTGAAGAAGCGCTCGGCCTGCTCGATGTGCGGCATCAGCGCCTGGGGCAACGGCGCCGGACCGGTCATCGCGCCACCCTTGGCCAGCCAGTTCACCAGCGTGCGGTGCTCTTCATCGCTGACCTGTGGCAGGGCGTAGGGCATGCCCCAGTCAGGATGGTCTTCGGCGAACTTGTCGTAGCCCTCGACGGGGGCACACACCTGACTGCGATTGAGCGACAGGTCGAAGCGGTCTTCCGGTAGCAGGCCATCTTCCGTCACCGGCAGCGGCGCCTTGCGCTTCTGGCTGAGCGCACGGAACAGCACACTGCCCTCCAGATTGGCGGCCGGAGAGTCGAAGCGCTCATTGAGCACCGGCGAGAAGTCCATGCTGCGCCACTGCTCGGTGGTGTCCGCGTCCTCGAACATGCGCGTCAGATTGGCCGCCAGCAAGCGCGTGCCATCGTAGACCGGCGCCGGATTCATGCCGCGATCGATCCCCGCGGCCGATGACATCTTGAGCTGACAGGGAGCGTCGTAGCAGCCATGACAGACCACGCAGCGCGTCTCGATCACCGGCTTGACCTCATCCTCCCACTGACGCCCGGCAAGACTGTCGTGTGACACCACCCGCTCACGCGGTGACGCGGGGCCGAAACGCTCATCGAGCTGATGAATCGCGACGGCACTGCAGCCCCCCAACAGTAGAACGAGCACGATGCTCCAGCGCCAGCGCGGTATGCGCCACAGGCGTCGAAGTAGGTCCGGCATGGGGAACTCCAGCAAGAGGAAGGGATATCGGCAATCGGGCAGATGATGGCGAAAGCGTACCATAAGCAGGCTCACTAATTCGGCAAGACTGCCTTTCCAAGCATAGTGAACAATGATGTCAGATTTTTTTGGCGTTTCCGCATCCAACTTTATTTTGATGGCGTATGACGTCATGACCCGCCTGAACGAGCTGTCTGACGCAAGCGGGTGCCACGATGTTCCTGATCCATAATTCAAAAATACGGGCCCTGCCCGATAGGAAGCCATCATGACCATGAAGAAGACCGTTACTGCTGCCACCTTCGCCGCCGCTGCCGCCGCGCTGTTCTCCACTGCCGCCCTGACCTCGCTGCCGGTGCACGCCGGTGACAATGCCGTGAAGTGCTCCGGCATCAACTCCTGCAAGGGCACCTCCGAATGCGCGACCGCCAACAGCGCCTGCAAGGGCCACAACGCCTGCAAGGGCCAGGGCTGGTCGTACACTGCCAGCGCTGAATCCTGTGTCGGCGAAGGTGGTACTGTCGTCGAGGGCTGATCCTCAGGCACGCAGAGGCGTCTGCCCTGGCAGGCGCCTCTGGCGAATTCCCGACGGGAGGACGGCACACCGTCCTCCCGTTCCTGGTTCTGGCTCTAGCTCTGGTTCTGGCTCTGTTTCTGTCCGGGAACCCTGGCGGGTGTCTTTCAGCGCTCCTGACTCGCCCTCTGCCTCGCCCTTTTCCGCACCCTCTGCCTTCGCTCAGAAGAGGATTCACGCATGACGACAGCTGTCACCGCTCGCCTGCCCACGCCCGCCAGCGCCGGCATCGGTCAGGGGCTGGGGCTGCGCCCCGAGTACTACCACGAGATTCTGACGACGCTGCCGGACATCGACTGGTTCGAGGCCATCAGCGAGAACTACATGGGCCACGGCGCCAGCGAATCCGGTGGTCTGAGTACTGGTGGACTGAGTGCCGGCGGCAAGCCACTGCATCATCTCGAGCGAGTCCGCGAGCACTACCCCATCGCCTTGCATGGCGTCTCGCTGTCCATCGGTGGCAGCCATCCCATCGACAGCCATTACCTGCGCGAGCTGCGCGCCTTGTGTGAGCGCATCGAACCGCTGTGGGTTTCCGATCACCTGTGCTGGACGCGTACCGGCGCGCATCAGTTCCACGACCTGCTGCCGCTGCCCTATACCGATGCCACCATCGATCATCTGGCCGAACGCATCGATCAGGTCCAGAACGCGCTCGGCCGTCAGTTATTGCTGGAAAATGTCTCCAGCTATCTGACCTGGCGCCCTGACGAGATGAGCGAATGGGAGTTTCTGGCCGAGGTCAGCCGCCGCGCCGACTGCCTGATCCTGCTCGACCTGAACAACGTCATCGTCTCAAGCCACAATCATGGCTTCGACCCGCTGACCTATCTGGACGCCATGCCGGCAGAGCGCGTCTGGCAGCACCATCTGGCCGGGCATATCCGGCAGGAAGTCTCCGGCGGCGAGCTGTGCATCGACACCCATGACCAGCCCGTCCCGGACGCCGTGTGGTCGCTGTATGACGCCGCGCGGGAGCGCTTCGGCGATGTCGCCACCATGATCGAGCGCGACGACAACTTCCCGCCCTGGTCGGAGTTGATGCAGGAGTACGCCGAACTGCGCCGCCGCAGTGGCCGTCCGCTGACGGATGCCACGCGCGCGAATCAGACGGCAGACCACGGAGGGCTGCGCGCATGACGCAAGCGAGCCCCGCAGGCGGTGCTGATCGCAGTGCCCTGATGCAACTGCAGGAGACCACGGGCGCCTACCTCGCGACGCCGAGCCCTGACACCCGCAGCGCGGCGGCCGAGGCCGTCATCAGTGATCAGCTTGCCAGCGCCGAGGAGCGCCTCGACATCTACGCGATGGCCTATCGGCTGCGGCTCTTCGAGGTCTTCGGCGGGGATTTCGAGGCCGTGCACACCCTGATCGGCGATGACGCCTTCGGGCTGCTGTGTCGTGACTACCTCGCGGCCCACCCGCCGAGTCATTATTCGATTCGCTGGGCAGGCCAGCATTTCCCGGCCTTCGTCGCGGCGCGCGAACCCGAGCGCTCCCTGGTCACCGAGATGGCCGCCTTCGAGTGGGCATTGGGGCTGGCGCTGGATGTGGTGGACAGCGCCCCGCTGAGTGTCGAGGCCCTGCAGACGCTGCCCCCCGAGGAGTGGCCAGAGCTGCCCCTGGCAGCGCATCCGTCCCTCAAGCGCTTCTCGTTCCACTTCGATACGCCGGCCATCTGGAAGGCCATCGACAACGATGAGCCGCCACGCGCGCCGGTCGAGTCCGACACGCCCACGCCCTGGATCGTCTGGCGCCAGCCCACCGCTGGCGCGCCCGAGGTGCACTATCGCTCTCTCGAGCCGCTGGAAGACCTGGCTCTCGGCGCCATCCTCGCGACCGGTGCCGAGGGCCTGAGCTTCGGCCGGCTCGGTGAGCTGCTGACGACGCAGGTGGGGGCAGAGCAAGCCCCGGGCGTGGCGATCAACCTGCTGGTGCAGTGGCTCGCCGCCGGCCTGCTGATCAGGCCCTGACATCAGGCCCTGACATCAGGCAACCGCGCGCCCGACGCCACACCGGACATGACAGCCAGCGGCGAAAGCCGGACAATACACGCCGACCCTCATTGCGATGGTCGGCTTTCGTCTTCCTGCTGCCGTGATGCCCATGCCCTCTTCTCCTGATGCTCCGCACTCCGACGCGCCGACGGCGCCTCAGACACCTGCGCCGATGGCGGACACCACGCCCACGCCTCTCGAGGCCAAGTCTGCCGAGATGACTGAGCCTGTTGAGCTGACTGAACCCGCCGAGCCACTCGACATCCTGTTCCAGGATGAAGTGCTGGTGGTGGTCCACAAGCCATCGGGCCTGCTGGTGCACCGCAGCCCCATCGACAAGCACGAGACCGAGTTTCTGCTTCAGCGCCTGCGCGACCAGATCGGCCAGCATGTCTTCCCCGTGCATCGCCTCGACCGTCCGACCTCAGGCCTGATGGTGTTCGGCCTCTCGCCCCAGGCGGCGCGCAAGCTGAGCACCGCCTTCGAGGAGCAGCAGGTCAGCAAGCGCTATCTGGCGATAGTGCGCGGCGTCGCGCCCGAGCAGCAACGCCTCGATTACGGCCTGCGCAAGGAAGATGGCAAGCTGCCCAAGGCCGAGATGCCGGAGCAGGAAGCCATCACCGACACGCGCCGCCTGGCACAGGTCGAGCTGCCCATCGCCATCGATCGCTATCCGCAGTCGCGCTTCTCGCTGGTCGAGGCCCGTCCGCTGACCGGCCGCCGCCATCAGATTCGCCGTCACCTGTCACGCCGTGGCTACCCGATCATCGGCGACGCCAAGCACGGCAAGGGCAACTACAACCGCTACTTCGCCACGACACTGGAATGCCCCCGCCTGCTGCTGGCGGCTGTCGGGCTTGAGCTTCCTCACCCCGAGGGCGGCTGGCTGAGCCTGTCGTGTCCGCCAGAAGGTGCCTACGCGGCACTGATGGAGCGCTTCGGCTGGCTGGGCCATCTACCCGAACGCTACGCTGAACATCTGGCAGAGCGCCCGACCAGACACTGGCTCGATGCATCCGCCGACGACCTGGCTGACTGAGCGCGCCCCAGCCAACTGCCACCCGTTCCCCCGAGATTCGCGAGCTGCGCATGACCACCTCTTCCGACACCCCGGACTCGACCGACATGAGCCCAGAACAGCAGAGCTCTGAAAGCAAAAGCTCTGAAAGCAAAAGCTCTGAAGAGCAGAGCCCTGACCGCAAGCCCTCAGGCGAGCCGTCGCCCCACGACAGCACGCCCTCCGCCAGCGAACGGATGCTGGAGAGCTTCTTTGCGACCGGCGCTGCCAGCCAGGCCCCCGCAGAAGACGACTACGACTTCCGCTTCGGTGGCATCCGTCGCCTCTACGGCGCCAGCGCCTTCGCTCACTTCCGTCACGCGCATGTCGCGGTGATCGGGGTCGGCGGCGTCGGCAGCTGGAGCGCCGAGGCGCTGGCTCGCTCCGGCATCGGCGAGATGACGCTGATTGATCTCGATGATGTCTGCGTGTCCAACGTCAATCGGCAGCTGCATGCGCTGGATGGCCAGATCGGCCGTCCCAAGGTCGAGGTGCTGGCCGAGCGCTGCCAGCTGATCGCGCCGCAGATGAAGATCCACGCCATCTCGGCCTTCGTCACGCCGGACAATCTCGCCGAGCTGATCCACGACGACCTCGATCACGTCATCGACGCCATCGACAGCGTGCCCGCCAAGACGGCGCTGATCGCCTGGTGCAAGCGGCGCAAGCTGGGCCTGACCGTGACGGGCGGCGCCGGTGGCCAGCTCGACCCGACGCGCATCCAGATCGGTGATCTCGCCCGCACCGAGCAGGACCCGCTGCTGGCGCGCGTTCGCTCACTGCTGCGTCGCGACTACAATTTCAGTCGCAACCTGAAGCGCCGATTCGATGTCGAGTGCGTTTATTCCGACGAGCAGCTGACCTACCCCGGCGCCGACGGCGAGGTGTGTGCCACCAAGCCCGGCGACAGCGCCACGCGCCTGGATTGCGCCGGCGGCTTCGGCGCGGCCACCTTCGTCACCGGC
Organism: Cobetia sp. MC34; assembly: GCF_018340035.1. NCBI lineage: Bacteria > Pseudomonadati > Pseudomonadota > Gammaproteobacteria > Oceanospirillales > Halomonadaceae > Cobetia > Cobetia sp. MC34. The sequence goes on along the minus strand of NZ_JADPPY010000004.1, from coordinate 79,961 downwards.
AGCTTCGGCTTCACCGCCGCTGCCCGCGCGCTGGCGCGCATCGCACGCCGCGGTGCCAAGGCCACGCCTGTCGCTGATGCGCCGAACGCTGCCGACTGATACGCCTGCTTTTCGCCACTTGCTGTTGGCTTCTCGCTTCTTGCTTCTCGCTTCACCCTCAAGGAAATCGCCATGACTGACCTGCCTGCCATGCCGCCGCTGCCGGAAAATCGTCCCGTGCCGGGCCTCTACCGCCACTACAAGGGCGCGCAGTACGAAGTGATCGGCACCAGTCGCCACAGCGAGACCGAAGAGCTGCTGGTGGTCTATCGTGCTCTTTATGGTGAATGCGGGCTGTGGGTGCGTCCGCTGAGCATGTTCATGGAGAACGTCGAGATCCAGGGCGAGCCGGTGCCACGCTTCGCGCTGGTCTCGGCGTGGTCCTGCTGATCCGCGGCCTTGCCGCACCCACATCCTGACCGACCAGACAGGTACATGCCGCCTGTCGGTCGCGGTGCTATACTGCGCCGCTTGTTTTTCCAGACATACGCATTGAGCCGCTTGCGGGCATGATCTGCCCGCGCGGCTCGGCCACGCCCACACAGCGCACTGCCCGGCACGTCTGGCAGGCACTGTGAGCTGGTTCATACCACGTCAAGAGCGGAGGAAGCATGAGCGCACTGGTTGGTGTCATCATGGGATCAAAATCGGATTGGGCGACCATGTGCCATACGGTCGAAACCCTGGAAGCGCTGGGGATCGAACACGAGGTCAAGGTCGTCTCTGCCCATCGCACGCCCGACCTGCTGTTCGACTATGCCGATACCGCTGCCGAGCGTGGCCTTGAGGTCATCATCGCCGGTGCCGGCGGCGCGGCGCACCTGCCGGGCATGTGTGCCGCCAAGACCTGGCTGCCGGTGCTGGGCGTGCCGGTGCAGTCCAGCATGCTGTCAGGTGTCGATTCCCTGCTCTCCATCGTGCAGATGCCCGCCGGCATCCCCACCGGCACACTGGCCATCGGCCGCGCCGGCGCCGTGAATGCCGCGCTGCTGGCCGCCAGCCAGCTGGGCAACAAGTACCCGGCCATTCGCACCGCGCTGATCAACTTCCGTGCCGAGCAGACCGACCGTGTGCTCGACAATCCGGACCCGCGCCCCGACGCACCCAGCCTGTCCCACGGAGGCGAGTAAGCCATGAGCCAGCCGTTCCGCTTCGGTATCGTCGGCGGCGGTCAGCTGGGCCGCATGTTGGCTCAGGCCGGCGCCGCCCTGAATGCCCGCTTCACCTTCCTTGATCCTTCCGATTCGCCCTGCGGTCGCGTCCACGGTCATCATCTCTGTGCCGATTGGCAGGATGATGCGGCCCTGACGCAGCTGGTGGCGGCGTCTGACGCCATCACCTTCGAGTTCGAGAACGTGCCGGCGGACGCCGTCGCGCGTCTGGCAGCCGAGCGCCCGACCTTCCCGCCGGCTGGCGCCCTGGATACCGCGCGTGACCGCTGGAGCGAGAAGTCGCTGTTCATGCGCCTGGGCATCGAGGTGCCGCCGCTGGCGCTGGTCGACAGCCAGGCGGACCTTGAAGCGGGTGTCGCGACCATCGGTCTGCCCGCCGTGCTCAAGACACGTACGCTGGGCTATGACGGCAAGGGCCAGAAGGTGCTGCGCGAGATGGCCGACGTCGCCGACACCTTCGCCGAACTCGGCAGCGTGCCGCTGATCCTGGAAGGCTTCATCGCCTTCGATCATGAAGTCTCGGTGATCGCGGTACGCGGTCGCGATGGCGAGACACGCGCCTGGCCGCTGTCGCGCAATGAGCATCGCAACGGCATCCTGCACTGCTCCACACCGCTCGACTCCCACGGCCTGCAGGCCGAAGCCGAGGCGGCTGCCTTCAAGGTGATGCACGAGCTCGACTATGTCGGCGTAATGGCCTTCGAGTTCTTCGTCGTCAAAAACGACGATGGCAGCGAGCGCCTGCTGGCCAACGAGATCGCACCGCGCGTGCACAACTCGGGTCACTGGAGCATCGAAGGCGCCGTCACCAGCCAGTTCGAGAATCACCTGCGTGCCGTCGCCGGCATGCCGCTGGGCGAGACCGCACTGCTCACGCCCTGCGCGATGCTCAACATCATCGGCCGCATGCCGGAACGTGACGCCGTGCTCGCCATTCCCGGCGCGCGTCTGCACGACTACGGCAAGGCGCCACGTGCGGGGCGCAAGATCGGCCATATCACGCTGCTGGCCGCCGACAAGGCGAGCCTCGACGCCCGCATCGCGGCTGTCGAAGCGCTGCTGGTCAATGAACTGGGCAAGTAAGCCGGTTCTGCGCCACTGAAGACAAAACGCCCCCGCTGCCATCGGCAGCGGGGGCGTTTTCGTTTCGGCACGGCTCAGCGAGCCGCCACGGAATCAGTCGATCTCGTGGTGGATCTGCTTCTGCAGGTAGAGCTCGATGCCGACCTTCTCGATCAGGCCCAGCTCGGTCTCCAGGTGATCGATGTGCTCTTCCTCGTCGTCGAGGATCTTGCGGAACAGATCACGCGAGGTGTAATCGCGAACCTGCTCGGCGTAGGCGATCGCTTCCTTCAGATCGCCATGTGCCTGATGCTCCAGCGCCAGATCACACTCGAGCATTTCCTTGGTGTTCTCGCCGATGCGCAGCTTGCCGAGGTCCTGCAGGTTGGGCAGGCCTTCCAGGAACAGGATGCGCTCGATCAGGGTGTCGGCGTGACGCATCTCTTCGATGGACTCGTCGTATTCCCACTTGGCCAGGCGCTTGAGGCCCCAGTCCTTGTACATGCGCGCATGCAGGAAGTACTGATTGATGGCGACCAGTTCGTTGGCCAGTATGGTGTTGAGATGCTCGATGATCTTGGGATCGCCTTTCATGTCGCCATTCCTCTCTTGTCAGGGTTGCTGCTTGCGTCAGGTTCTGTGCTGCGCCTGATGACGGCATGCATCAGCCGCAGCGCGGGCACGTCAGGCGTGCCCTATCGATCAGGTGCGGCAAGTATGGCGCAAAAACATGAACTTTTCGAGACATACCAACAAGTTATCGACTTTTAGGCGCAAATGGGAAGGATTGGTATCCGCGTTGTCATGTGGCGACCGACACTGGATTGCCTGGCGCCCATACGAAAACGCCCGCCACCCGGTCTTGAGACCAGGTGGCGGGCGTCAGGCAAGCGAGCATTTGCCGGGAGTCGACGGGAACAGATCACGCAGCTGGGCAGCGCGGCGACTGGAGTGTCAGTCGCCGACAGGCGAGCCTGGGCTCGAGCCTGCATCACACCGCGTAGGCGAGATCCTCTGCCGGCATCATTTCACGCGCGACCGCTTCGCGAGTGATGGTCTTGGCCATGCAGGCACATTTGCCGCACTGGGTCGCGCATCCGGTCTGCTCACGGACTTCGCGGAAACTGCGCGCTCCCTGTTCCACGACTTCGCGGATCTTGTGGTCTGACACACCTTTGCACAGACAGACGTACATGGCTCACCTCGCTCACTCCAAGTGAGACAAATGTAAATGATTCGCAGAAACATGCGCAACACCTGACTGCAAAAAATTCTCATTCACACGTTATATCAAATACTTAGCGAGGCGATTTCTGGCCGGTTTGCGGTTGCGGAACACACGATGTCATAAGCAGGCCACATCAGCCTCACAAAGCCATTGCCGCGGGGAAAGCCAGCGCCGTATAAAGAATGATGGCTCGTGGCTGACAGAAAGGTAGGGTTGCGATTTCACACGAGACCGCTAGTATGTATAACGATTTTTTATGCAATTCGAAAAACAATCGCACCAAAACATAATGAGTCATCGCTAGCCGATCACTCAGGCGGGTCACTCGAACGCAGCCCAGCTGAACGCAGCCCAGCTCCTCGCTCACGGGAAGCGCCGCGTCACGATGAAGGCAAATGACTGCCACGCCCCGCCAGGCAATCAGGAAAGAACATGAACAGGACACTGCAAGAGATTCCGTCGCTACGCCTCCTCATGGCCATGACCCGCATCGGCATGCCGATGATGGGCGCCATGCTGAAGCCGTGACCGGCCTGAATCCGTCTGCTGTTGCCCTATCTGCCGATTTCCGAACGCCAATCCGCAAGGAGCCCGATATCATGTCAGTACAACTCGCCACCGCCGATCATCACGCCACGTCCCACCTGCCACTTGATCTGGACGCCGTCCGCGACGCCGGCAGCTGCTTCGGTGACCACCACCGTCTGCCGCTGACCCCACTGCTGCGCAATCTCTATCGTGAAGCCCGCCGTGAAGGCCTGGTGGATGAGCATTGCAACGCGCGTGAACTGATGAGCCATATCGCTCTGCCCCATGACCACGTGGTCACCCAGGAAATTTCCGATCGTGTCTGGCGCTACAACGTCGGTTACTCCAACACCGGCGAGAGCGCGGAACAGGGAGACCTGAGCGCGGCGCTGGACTCCCTCAATGAGCGCACCCTGGATGAGCCGCTGCCGGGCGCCCTGCAGCGCCTGTCCGAATCCTGGCTGTACCTGCCGGGCGAGCTGGAAAGCCCGCGTCAGGCCAGCGCCGACGTGCTGTGGCTCGACAAGCAGGGCCGTGCTCGCTACCGCCTGGATCAGGCGCGCCACTGGTTCGCCACCCTGCGCGATGAAGCCGTCGACATCGATGGCTGGCTGGCATGGCGCCTGACGCACCTGCCGCTGACCAGCGCGCCGGTGCTCGATACCGTCAGCGCCTTCACGCGTCTGGCGCGCCTCGATCACGATGGCCAGCGTCCGATCGGTCAGCTGTCCTTCGTGCGCTACCGTGAAGGCGTGCGCCTGGAAGGCATGGGCACCGCGGTGATCGACCTGCCGCGCGAGCTGCCCGAGACGGCGGCACAGGAAGACAGCCTGGTGGTGTCACGCGCCAGCGTGGAGCGCATCATCACGCGTCTGGATGGCCTGCTGGGCGTCTGATCACGCCCTGCACTCGTGGAAAACACAACGCCCCGCCAGTCGATGACTGGCGGGGCGTTTTTTTATCTGATTGAGATCACGTCTGGCTGAGATAACTTCTGGATGAGCTCACTGCTTTCCTGCATGGCGCATGCGCCAGAGGCTCTCTGACGATGCCTCACTCGCGCCGCGGCTTGGGCAGCACCACCACGCGGGTGTCGGAGGCGATGTCCTGCCAGCTGCGCTGTTCAGGGTCCCACAGCTGCCAGACGTACCCCAGCCCGCAGGCACCCAGTGACAGCCCGGCAACCACGAAGCGTATCAGGCACTGCTGCAGCGTCGGGACATGACCCTGTGGCGTCTCGATGCGCAGCCGCCAGGCCTGCATGCCCAGCGTCATGCCACTGCGGCTCCAGCAGCCGCCGAAGAAGGCGAACATCGCCACCAGCAACAGACTGCGGAACAGCGGCGACTGATTGGCCTCACCGCCGTTGACGGCGACGCCGATGAAGCCCAGCACGATCAACAACGCCATCACGAGGAAGGCGTCATAGACCACGCCGCCCAGACGCCGCATCAGGCCCGCAGGGCGCGCTCCCTGCGGGTCGAGACGGCGGCGAGAGTGCGGGGCGCCCCTAGCCACTGCGCCGGATCAGCAGCAGGCCGATCACGTAACAGGCCAGCATCGGTGCCAGCACCGCCCAGATGGGCGCGAAGCCGAACACCACCGAGGCCGGGGCGAGCAGGTCCTGCAGATACTTGAACAGCAAGCCGACCACGATGCCGTAGAAGACCCGTGTCCCCGCCGCCACCGTGCGCAAAGGCCCAAAGACAAAGGAGGCGGCCACCAGTACCAGCGCCGCCAGTGTCAGCGGCTGCAGAATCTTCTGCCAGAAGTAGAGCAGTGGCTGGTTGGCCGACAGCCCCTGGTCCTGCAGGTAGCGGGAATAGCGCCACAGATCGGAGGCTGACTGCTGCTTGGGGTCGCTGATGACCAGCTTGAGCAGGTCCGGCGTCAGCTGGGTGTCCCACTCGCGGGTCTCCTGCTGAGCCACCGTGGTGGCGCTCGGCTCGCCATCCTGAGACTCGAAGGTGGTGGTCTGCACCGCCTCCAGCGTCCAGCCATCGCTCTCCCAGACGGCGCGCCTGGCGTAGAGCGCCTGGGTCAGATGGCGCTCGTCATCGAAGCGATAGCGGGTGACGTTGAGCACCACATCATCGCTGCGAATCGAGCCGAAACGGTAGTAGTCGTTGCCCTCGCGCTGCCAGCCGCCACCTTCCGCGTAGACGGCGCCTGCGCCCTGCTGCTTCTCGGCACGCCAGGCGTCGGCCTGCAGTTCGGTGACGGGGGCGACATATTCTCCGACCGCCATGGTGATGGCGATGACCAGCCCCAGCGGCTTCATCACGCCCCACAGAATGCGCGTCAGTGAACGACCGGCCGCGCGCATGATGGTCAGCTCATTGCTCGAGGCCATGCTGCCCAGCCCGATCAGGGCGCCCAGCAGTACGCCGACCGGCACGAATTCGTAGAAGCGCGACGGCAGACGCATCAGCAGATAGAGGAGCACTTCAAAGGCGCCGTAGTCGCCTTTCACGTCCCCCAGGTCATTGATGTAGGTGATCATCAGGTCGAGCCCGAGAATCAGTACCTGCACCACCAGCATGGCCACCAGCACATTGCGGGCGATGTAACGGTCGAGACGATCAAGCAGCATCAGCGGCCACCTCCGCGGTTGTCGCGCCAGCTCAGCCAGATGCCGAGCGCCAGATAGACGCCGTGAATGGGCCACAGGCCGATGGCGGCCGGGTACTTCTCGGATGCGACGGCATTCTGCGCCGCGATCAACAGGCTGAGATAGGTGATGTGCACGAAGATGGCCGGCAGCAGGCGTGCAAAACGCCCCTGACGCGGATTGACGCGTGCCAGCGGCAGACCGATCAGCATCAGGATCGGCACCATCAACGGCAGCGAGATGCGCCACTGCAGCTGGGCCTTGGCCTCCGGAAGATCGGAAGCCCAGAGCTGCGCCGTGGTCGCAAGCTCGATGTCTTCCTTGAGGGCCGCGGCGTCCTGGCCCTCGGTGATGCGCACGCCGTAGCGATCAAAGCCCAGTCGCTGGGCGATCGCCTTGCCCGGCTCCACCCCGTAGCGCGTACCGTCGCTCAACACCAGATAGCGACTGCCGGTCTCGGGGCTGACTTCCTGGAAGGCACGCTCGGCGCGCACCACCGACTGGCTCGGTTCGCTGTCGGGCGTGCTGGCGGCATTGCTGTCACCTGCCTCGGCGATGAAGACGTTTTCCAGCTCGCTGTTGTCATCGCTCATGCTCTCGGCATAGACGGTGCGATTGCCGATCTCCTGGAAGCGCCCCGCGCCGAGAATCGAGAAGTCGGTCTTCTGCTTCTGCTGCTCGAGCAACAGCTCATTCTTGAGCGCGCCGGCAGGCGTCAGATAGAGGCTGCAGGCCGCGACCAGCGCCGTGATCAACAACGCCGGCAGCAAGGTGACACGCAGCAGGCGCTCCGGACCGACGCCACAGGCGACCAGCACGGTGATCTCGCTGTTCATGTACAGCTGACCGAAGGCCAGCAACACGGCGAGGAAGAAGGACAGCGGCAGCAGCAGTTCGAAGAAACCCGGCAGGTGATAGAGCATCAGGCTGCCGAGAATCGACGCCGGGAAATCCCCCTCCGCCGCATCACTGAAATAGCGGATGAATCGGCTGCCCATGATGACAAGCATCAGCACCCCGGCCACGGCGGCCATGGTGGTGAGTATCTCGCGTGTCAGGTAGCGGAAGATGATCAAGTGGAACTCCTGTTTCCCGCTCGCAAGCGAGCGTGTTGACCAGATCGATGATAGCCGGTGGAGGAATGGTCGTGATCACATGAAGGCATCATCCCCCTCATGCATGGTGCGCAGCCTTTGCGTACACTGGCGGCACGGGCCTGAAGACTGGACGGGAGCGGCTCCCCCTCATGCAGCAGCATTATCCAGAAAGGATGCTGCCTTGTCGCGGCTGCAGGCATTGCACGTGGACAGCCTGACATGATGGACTGCCCTCACTCGTGCATGCCAGCTCAGCTTGTCATGAGCGGTCTGCGCCCCCATCCAGACCATGACCCCGATGTCGCCGCGAGCCGGGCACGCCTGGCCTGACGACATCCTTCATCCTTGTACTGTTCATCTTCGTACCCTCACTCGCGCGCGTGGAGTTGCCATGGAATTTCCTGTAGTCACTGCCAATCCGGCCCAGCTTGAAACCGCCTGCATCGTGGTACCCGTCATCGAGGGCGACCTCACCGGTGCTGCGGCACGACTCGACGATGCCAGCGAGAAGCTGATTTCCCAGCTGATCGAGCGCGGCGACTTCAAGCCCGAGCTCGGCAATACCCTGCTGGTGCCCTTCGCTCCGGGCCTCGGCGCTCAGCGCCTGCTGCTGGCCGGTTTCGGCAGTGAGGAAAAGCTCGACGAAAGCCGTTACAAGCGTGGCCTCGATGCCGCCATGACCGCCCTGCTCAAGCTGCCCATCGAAGACGCGGCCTTCGCTGGTCTCGAGCTGAATCTCGAGCTGCGTGAGGCTGACTGGATGGCGCGCATGATCGCCGAGAGCGCACTGCGCACTGCCTATCGCTTCACCGAGATGAAGAGCAAGCCGGGCGAGCCCGTCTCTCTGACCCGCCTGAGCGTGGTTAGTGCCGACAAGCAGCGTCAGGCCGAACTGGAAGCCGGCCTGCGCGTCGGTGCCGCCATCGGCATGGGCGTCAATGAAGCGCGCACGCTGGGCAATCTGCCGGGCAACATCTGCACGCCGCGCTACCTGGGCGAGCGTGCCGAGCAACTGGGTGCCGCCTCGGATGGCGCCCTGAAAGTGACCGTGCTCGGCGAGGAAGAGCTCGAGGAGCTCGGCGCCCTGTCCCTGCTGTCGGTCGGCCGCGGCAGTGAAGAGCCGAGCCGCCTGATCATGATGGAATACCGCGGCGCGGAAGACGAGAACGAAGCCCCGCACGTGCTGGTCGGCAAGGGCATCACCTTCGATACCGGCGGCATCTCGCTCAAGCCGGGCGCCGGCATGGACGAGATGAAGTACGACATGGGCGGCGCGGCCAGCGTGTTCGGCACCATGCGCACCGTGCTGGAACTCAAGCCCAAGCTCAACGTGGTGGCCATCGTGGCCAGCGCCGAGAACATGCCGGACGGCCGCGCCACCAAGCCGGGCGACATCATCAAGACCCTGAAGGGTCTGACCGTCGAAGTCCTCAACACCGACGCCGAAGGCCGTCTGGTGCTGTGTGATGCGCTGACCTACGCCGAGCGCTTCGAGCCGGCCAGTGTCGTCGACATCGCCACCCTGACCGGCGCCTGCGTCATCGCGCTGGGCAATCACGCCACCGGCCTGATCTCCAACGATGATGACCTGGCGCTCGACCTGCTCGACGCCGGCGAAGAAGCCTGGGACCGTGCCTGGCACATGCCGCTGTGGGACGAGTATCAGACGCAGCTGGATTCCAACTTCGCCGACATCGCCAACATCGGCGGTCGCGAAGCCGGCATGATCACCGCAGGTTGCTTCCTGTCCCGCTTCGCGGACACCTTCCCGTGGGCGCATCTGGACATCGCCGGCACCGCCTGGATGTCCGGCAAGCAGAAAGGCGCCAGCGGCCGTCCGGTGGGCCTTCTGACCCAATACCTGCTGGATCGCGAAGCGGAACTCAGCGCCCCGCAGGAAGAGACCGTCTGAGGCTTCGCATGCTCTCGATAGCGTGCTAGCGTTGAGACACGCGGGTCGCGACGCCACTCGGCACCGCTGACCCGAGAGGTCCTATAAAAATGATTCGACCCCCGGCGTTCCGCGTCGGGGGTCTCGCTGCTACGGAGACACCCACGTGACCAAAGGCTTCGACGTCCGCGCGTCCACGCAACCGGCGGATGCTGCCGTTCGTGACACCATTCTGGCCAATCCCGGCTTCGGCCGTCACTTCAGCGATCACATGGCCCATGTACGCTGGACCGCCGACGGCGGCTGGCACGGCCATGAAGTCCGCCCCTACGGCCCGCTGAGCCTCGACCCCGCCGCCTCGGTACTGCACTACGCCCAGGAAATCTTCGAAGGCATCAAGGCCTACCGTCATGAAGACGGCTCGGTGTGGACCTTCCGCCCCGAGAAGAACGCCGCACGTTTCCGCAACTCCGCCCGCCGTCTGGCACTGCCGGAGCTGTCCGACGAGGACTTCGTCGGCTCGCTCAAGGCCCTGCTCGCGCAGGACAGCGCCTGGGTGCCGACTCCGGCCAGCGTCAGTGACGAATGCAGCCTCTATCTGCGCCCGTTCATGATCGCCAGTGAAGCCTTCCTCGGCGTGCGTCCGTCGCGTGAAGTCGATTACTACGTGATCGCCTCACCGGTGGCGGCCTACTTCAAGGGCGGCATCAAGCCGGTCTCCATCTGGCTGTCCTCGCACTACAACCGTGCGGCCGCCGGCGGTACCGGTTTCGCCAAGTGTGGCGGCAACTACGCGGGCTCACTGGCCGCGCAGAGCGAAGCCTCCGCCAATGGCTGTGACCAGGTCGTGTTCCTGGACGCCGCCGAGAACAAGTGGGTCGAGGAACTGGGCGGCATGAACCTGTTCTTCGTCTTCAAGGACGGCCGTCTGGTCACGCCGCGCCTGACCGGCACCATTCTGGAAGGCGTCACCCGTGACTCCATCCTGACCATGGCGACCGATCTGGGCCTGACGCCGGAAGAGCGCCCGATCAGCATCGACGAGTGGCGTGAAGGCATCGCCTCCGGCGAGATCACCGAGGTGTTCGCCTGCGGTACCGCCGCCGTCATCACCCCGGTGGGCGAGCTGGTCAGTGAAGAAGGTCGCCTCGACCTGACCGCCAACGCCGGTGATGTCGCCATGCGTCTGCGCAGCCAGCTGCTAGATCTGCAATACGGTCGCGCCGAAGACACGCGTGGCTGGATGACACGTCTGGCATGAGTGCGCTGAAATAAGTGCACCGACATGAGTGCACGGAAACAAGTCCTCGAGCCCGCCCCTGTGGCTTGAAGGATGACCAAAACCCCAAGGCCCGCCTCGAAAGAGGCGGGCCTTGGGGTTTCTGGCGCACGGATATCTGGCTGCGGAAAGACATCACGGGAGGCAGGCTGCATCGAAGCCGCGCGGCGAGTGCGGTATCCTGAGCGCTCGAGAATTCCTTGCCCGAGCGGTGCCCATGACCCAGATCGACTTCTACATCCTGCCCGACACCACGCTGGAAGCCCGGCTGGAATTCGCCTGCCGGCTGGCCGAGACCATCCACGCCAAGGGCTTTCGCCTGCATGTGCATGTCGAGGACGAGGCGATGGCACGTCAGTTCGATGAGCATCTGTGGCAGTTCCGCCCGGAAAGCTTCGTGCCCCATGCGCTGGATATCGATCTCGACATGGCCGCCCGCGAGGCCGAACACGCCGATGACGTGCCGCGCCCGCCGGTCACCATCGGCTGGCAGGACGCCCCGGCGCCGGGTATCGAGGCACTGCTCAACCTGCACCCCGAGATCCCCGAGTGGTTCTCACGCTTCGAGCGAGTCGCCGAGATCATCAACCAGCATCAGGATGTGCTGGTGACCAAGCGCGAATGCTGGCGCACCTACAAGTCACGCGGTTATGCCGTGCGCTCGCATCAGCTCAAGGGCGTCAGCTGAGCGACACGCCATGCGTCAGCGGTCCGTATCGCAGGCACGCTGGAAGTTGACCATCAGATGCGTCATCCAGCGCTCGATATCGTCCATGCTCGGCGGACTTTCACCACTGTCGAAGAAGGCCTCGGGCAGGCCGCCTGCGGCCTCGCTGGCGTCACGCTCCCCGATACGCACGGCCCACAACGGCAGTTCGCGCGGCATGCGCTGGATCTCGGCGAACAGCGCCGCCACGTTCATGTCCGGCACATCGCCGAAGATGACCAGACACGGGCTGACATCTCGCACCAGGCGCAACGCCTGGGCCGCACTGCTGGCGATGATGATCTCCAGATTGGCGACGTGACTGCCGATCACCTCGAGGCGCAGACGGTCCTGCGCCCGCGTGCTGATCACCAGCCAGCGACAGGGCACCGGCAGCACCTTCTCCGCCGACCACGCCGCCTGGACGACGCGCTCATGGGCGCTGACATCCGCCAGCGGCAACCAGACCCGGAAGCTGGCGCCCTCGCCCAGCTCGCCCCGCGCCGTGATGTCACCGCCCATGCGGCGGGCGAGCTCCCGCGACAGCGCCAGCCCGAGCCCGGTGCCCTCGATGCCTGAATCTTCACGCCCCAGACGCGAGAACGGCTGGAACAGCTGGACCGCCTGCGCGGAATCAAAGCCGAAGCCGCCATCGGTGATTTCCACCCAGCCCATCTCCACTCCGCTGGCATTGCGCTCCTGGCCGATGGCCAGACGAATCCAGCCCCCCTCGCGGTTGTACTTGATGGCATTGCCCATCAGGTTGCCGAGAATCTGATCCAGTCGCCGCTGGTCGGCATTCAGCCACAGTGACTCGCCTTCCAGCGCCAGCGATAGCGTCAGGTTGGCACTCTCCAGGCGCGGCTGATATTGCCCCGCCAGTCGTATCAGCTTCTGGCCCACCGAGAGGGGCTGGCAATCCAGCGGCAGATCACCGGCTTCCAGACTCGACATCTGCAGCACGTCCTCGATCAGCGCCGACAGCTGTGCCGCCGCATGACTGGCCTCATCCACGTAGCGGCGCTGCTCGCGGGTCAGGTCGGCTTCCTCGCAGAGCAGATCCGTGAAGCCCATGATGGCGTTGAGCGGGGTGCGAATCTCGTGACTGAAACTCGAGAAGAAACGCGACTTGGACTGGCTGGCCTCGGTGGCACTGTCGCGGGCCGCCTCCAGCAGCTTGAGTGACTGCTTGTGGCGCTGGATGTCCAGCGCCAGCCCGGTGGCGCGCTGTGGCCGGCCCTCATGATCACGCCGGGTGATCTGGCCGCGAATCTGCACCCAGACCCAGTGACCACGCGCATGCCGATAGCGCACGTCGCGCGCCTCGGCCCAGCTTTCCCCGTGCATGACCCGCCAGCGCGCCTCGAGCAGGCCGACGAGGTCTTCCGGGTGCGTCATGGCGTCAAGGTCCGCCAGATGCATGCTGGCGCGTACCGGCAGCCCCAGCATCAGGAAGAAATTCTCGTGCAGGTAGAGATCGTCCTGATCGAAGTCATAGCGCCAGGTGGCATCGCCGGAGGCCGCCATCACCATCTCGACGTGCCGCGCACCTTCGGCGCGCTCAAGCTCGATCTGATCACGGCGCTGGGCCGCTTCGCGCAATGCCTCACCGGCCTGGTCCAGCTCCTGCAACTGGAAGCGCTCGCGCACCACGGGCTGACCGCGACCGATGCGCAGCGCCATGTCGCTGAGGCGTGCCAGTGATTCGGACAGGGTGGCCGCCATGGCTTCGGCCCGCCACCGCATCACTACCAGCAGGGCGAAGAAGAACAGGATCAGCCCCACCAACATCACGTAGCCCAGCTGATTGAAGCGCTCATTCCAGATATCGATGCCGCTGTTGACCTGCTGCGCATCCACCACCGCCAGCAACCGCCAGTCGGTGCCCGGCACCGATTGCCAGCCGACCAGCCGCTCACCGGCGAGCAAGGCAACGCTGCGCACGCCCTGCGCCTCATCCGAGATGCTGCGCAGCAGGTGCGCCATGGCCGGGGAGTTCTCGACATCATGCGCCGTATCGAGGAAGCGATCGTGCAGCAGCGGCATCGGCACCACTTCAGGGTCGGGCTGGGGGCCGAAATCCTGCTCGCCGACACGCGGCATGGCCATGACGACATCGTCACTCACCAGAATCAGATAGGCGCCCCAGGGCAGCTCGGCATTCTCGAGCCGCTCGACCAGAGAATCGAGGGTGACGTCGATGCCGACCACGCCTTCGAGGAAGTCGCCGCGATGGACCGGCATCAGCGTCGAGACCAGCCAACCGCTGCCGACCGGGTCCTGGTAGGGCGGCGTGATGACGGCGCCACGACTCGGGTTGTTGCGATCATCCGCCAGGTAGTAGAAGCCGTAGCTGGTGAGGTCGACGCCGGGCGTGAAGATGTTGCGGGTATCGGTCCACGGCAACATGCGGAAGTAGCCGTCGTAGCCAGAGAACCAGATCTGTCGCAGCTCGGGTTGCGTGGCGAGCATGTCCGACACCTGGGCATCCATTGTCGAGAGGCGCACCACCTTGTCGTGGTCCTGCAGATAGCTGGGCACCAGCGAGGAGTAATAGGAGCCGGCGCCACCATCATTCTCGGCGACGTACAGGGTGCCGTCGCCCGCGCTCATGTGGCGCTTTAACTCCTGCTCGCGCTGGCGGGACGTCACGGGGGTGTCCATGTGACGCAGAGTGCTGCGCGCCAGCTGGCGGGCATCGCTGCGCCAGTCGTCCGCCAGCAGGCTGATGTGTTCTGCCTCGTAATGGGTCAGCTGCTCGAGCTGGGTATTCACCAGCTCACTGCGCGTGGAGTCCTGCTGCCCAGAGACCAGCCAGTGCAACACCAGATAGCAGCCCAGCAGCGCCACCTCGAGCACCAGCAATGGCACCAGCGCATGACGCAGCAGTTCATGCCAGACCCAACGACGTGTCGGACGAGGGGCACCGTCCGTGGGGCGAGGCTTGGACATTGCGGCTCCGCGAGCGTGAGAGAATGGGAAGTGTGCGAGGCGGCAAGCCTCGGCTCATGAGGTCGCAACAGGATACGGCATCAGTGCGTGGATGTTGCCTGCTTTGTGAAAACAGCGTCTGCCAGACGCCACGAGGGCCTGCCCGCCAAGACCGAATGACGCCCGTCATCAGCGGCGCTATAATCGAGCCCATTTTCTGCCTGCGCTGACCGCTCCTTGAGCCGGCGCGGGACGCCCCGCCCAACCGGATCAATGCAGACCCATGGACAAGACCTACCAACCGAACGCCATCGAGACGCGCTGGTACGAGCGCTGGGAATCCGACAACCGCTTTGCGCCGTCAGGCCAGGGCGAGAGCTTCTCACTTGTCATCCCGCCGCCCAACGTCACCGGCTCCCTGCACATGGGCCACGCCTTCCAGGATTCCATCATGGACACCCTGGTCCGCTGGCGCCGCATGCAGGGTCGCAACACCCTGTGGCAGGTAGGCACCGATCATGCCGGTATCGCCACCCAGATGCTGGTCGAGCGCAAGGTCGCCGCCGAAGAAGGCAAGACCCGCCATGATCTCGGCCGCGAAGCCTTCACCGACAAGATCTGGGAGTGGAAGGAAGAGTCCGGCGGCAACATCACCCGCCAGCTGCGTCGCATGGGCACCAGCATCGACTGGAAGCGCGAGCGCTTCACCATGGATGACGGCTTCTACAAGGCGGTGCAGGAAGTCTTCGTACGCCTGCACAAGGAAGACCTGATCTACCGCGGCAAGCGTCTGGTCAACTGGGACCCGACCCTGCACACCGCGATTTCCGATCTCGAAGTCGAGAACCGCGATCAGCAGGGCAGCTTCTGGCACTTCCGCTACCCGCTGGCCGATGGCATCAAGACCGCCGATGGCAAGGACTACGTCATCGTCGCCACCACGCGCCCGGAAACCCTGCTGGGTGACACCGGCGTGGCCGTCAATCCCAAGGATGAGCGCTACGCAAGCCTGGTCGGCAAGTTCATCGAGCTGCCGCTGGTCGGCCGTCGCATCCCCATCGTCGCCGATGAACACGCCGACATGGAAAAGGGCTCCGGTTGCGTCAAGATCACCCCGGCCCACGACTTCAATGACTACGAAGTCGGCAAGCGTCAGGGCCATCTGCTGATCAACGTGATGAGCCAGGATGCCACCATCCTGGAGCGCGCCGAGATCTATGACCTCCAGGGCCGTCCGCAGCCCCAGGAAGACGCCAGCCTGCCGGCCGCCTACGCCGGTCTGGATCGCTTCGTCGCGCGCGAGAAGCTGGTCGCCGACATGGACGCGCTGGGCCTGCTGGAGCAGGTCGAGGCCGTCAACAACACCCTGCCGCACGGTGACCGCTCCGGCGATGTCATCGAGCCGCTGCTGACGGACCAGTGGTTCGTGGCCGTCGAGGAGCTGGCGCGTCCGGCCATCGAAGCGGTCGAGAACGGCGACATCGAGTTCGTGCCCAAGAACTACGAGAACATGTACTTCGCGTGGATGCGCGACCTGCAGGACTGGTGCATCTCGCGTCAGCTGTGGTGGGGCCACCGCATTCCGGCCTGGTACGACAACGACGGCAACGTCTACGTCGGCCGCAATGAAGAGGAAGTCCGCGCAGAGAACAACCTGGGTGCCGGCGTCGAACTGCGTCAGGACGAAGACGTCCTCGACACCTGGTTCAGCTCCGCGCTGTGGACCTTCGGCACCCTCGGCTGGCCGGCGGACACGGAAGAACTCAAGACCTTCCACTCCACCGACGTGCTGGTCACCGGCTTCGACATCATCTTCTTCTGGGTGGCGCGGATGATCATGTTCACCCTGAAGTTCAAGGGTGAAGTGCCGTTCCGCAAGGTCTACGTGCATGGTCTGGTGCGTGACAGCCTCGGTCAGAAGATGTCCAAGTCCAAGGGCAACGTGCTCGATCCCATCGACCTGATCGACGGCATCGGCATCGAGGAGCTGGTCGAGAAGCGTACCGGCAACATGATGCAGCCGAAGAAGGCCAAGGCGATCGCCAAGGCCACGCGCAACGAATTCCCGGAAGGCATCGAGCCTCACGGTACCGATGCGCTGCGCTATACCCTGCTGTCACTCGCCTCCACCGGGCGTGACGTGAAGTTCGACATGGGCCGTCTCGATGGCTATCGCAACTTCTGCAACAAGCTGTGGAATGCGGCGCGCTACGTGCTGATGAATGCCGAGGACCAGGATTGCGGCGTCAACGGCGAAGCCGTCGAACTGTCGCTGGCCGATCGCTGGATCATCGCGCGCCTGCAGCAGACCGAGCAGCAGGTCACCCGCGCGCTGGAAGAGTTCCGCTTCGACCACGCCTCCCAGGCGCTCTACGAGTTCATCTGGAACGAGTACTGCGACTGGTATCTGGAGCTGTCCAAGCCGGTTCTGTGGGACGACAACGCCAGCATCGAAGCCAAGCGCGGCACGCGTCGCACCCTGGTGCGCGCCCTCGAGACCATCCTGCGCCTGATCCACCCGATGATGCCGTTCATCTCCGAGGAGATCTGGCAACGTATCGCACCGCACGCCGGCAAGCCGGTGGAAGGCGAGAGCATCATGAGCCAGGCATGGCCGCAGGCCGAAGCCGACCGGATCGATGAGCAGGCCATCCGCGATATCGAGTGGCTGAAAGGCATCATCATCGCCATCCGCAACGTGCGCGGCGAGCTCAACCTGTCACCGGCCAAGCCGCTGGAAGTCTTCCTGCAGAACGGCGCGGCTGGCGATGCCGAGCGCCTGGAAGCCAACCGCCTGTTCCTCTCCAAGCTGGCACGTCTGGAAAGCATCACCTTCCTGGCGGCAGGCGACGAAGCCCCGATGTCCGCCATCCAGCGCGTCGGTGAGCTGGAAGTGCTGGTGCCGATGGCAGGCCTGATCGACAAGGAAGCCGAGCTCAAGCGCATCGACAAGGAGCACGAGAAGCAGCAGAAGGTCATCACCGGCCTCGAGAACAAGCTCGGCAACGAGAAGTTCGTCGGTCGTGCACCGGCTGATGTGGTCGAGAAGGAGCGCGCCAAGCTGGCCGACGCCCAGGCGGAACTTGCGCTGCTGGAAAGCCAGCGCGTCAAGATCGAAGCGCTGTAAGTCACGCTCGCTCTGTACGCAAGCAAAAGCCCCCTGCACCGAACGGTGCAGGGGGCTTTCTCGTTTCTGGCAGCCCGCTCACGAAGCGCCCTCACAAGCGCGCCGAGCAATTACTCGGCGGGGCCTTCCAGCGGCATGAAGGTCGCCAGCAGATAGCCGGTATCATCCATCACGCGCAGCCGAGCGCTCTCCCCGCTGCCGCTGATCTGGTAACTGGCCACATCCTCGAGCATGCGATTGAAGGCGTTGGACTGCTCGGGGTTGGGGCACATCTTCATGGTCGAGGCCAGCGGACCGATATCCAGCGTCTGACGCGACTCATCCAGCACCACCGGCCCCATCAGGCGGTTGCAACCATTGCTGCCGACCAGACGCAGACGGTCATCCTCCTCGTCTGCCAGCTGCTGCTGGCTGGGAGGCTGCAGCAGGAAGTTGGCGGCCTCTTCACTGGCATCCGTGGCGGAGAAACTCCATTGGGTGCCCACCAGAGCAGGAGCAGCGGCTCCCGATGAGGCACTGCCCTGCGGATGCTGTGTCATGGCCGCGCAGCCAGCCAGCAAGGAGATAGCGAACCCCACGGAGGTATAACGCGATAGACGACGCACGGTAACGGACATGGATGACTCCTGTGGCGCCCGCCAGTGGCATTGCCGGCAACGGCAGTCACCCGGCAGACGGAAAGAACGGTGGGTAAGGAACGGACATGACAGCAAGGGTAGCGATCATGCGCACGGCTGTCATGAACGACAGGCCCTCACGCCATGCGCATGAGTGTCACCTGCCGGACTACCGCCGGCTTGCCAACAGCGCGATGGACGCAACCATCTGTCCACCCCGCCGACTTTGAAAACAGTGTTTTCAAAGCGGAGTCTGCTCTAGAATTTCGACCAGATCGCCACTCAGCGTCGCCTGTCTCGAGTCCTCTGGCCACCGGGCCAGCGAGCTACCGACCTGAGTGCGCCTGTCCCGACATGAGCCCCGCAGAGCTGACACGACATGACTCCCGCCGCCCCCGACAGTCCTTCCTTGCACGCCGCTGATACTGCGTCTTCACAGCGAGTCAGTGGTTCGCAGCAGGCCCCGCACGTGCAACCCTCGCCCCCACCCCGCTCGCACAGGTCGCAGACGGGATTCAACCTGCGACGACTGGTGCTCCTGAATGCGCTGGGAGTGGCGCTGCTGGCGTGCTGGTGGATACCGGCGCTGGATTTCTGGCCCACCCTCGACAGCGATGTCTTCTGGGACTTCAACCAGTTCATCACACCGCTCAATCCGCACTGGGACACGCTGCTCGGCATTCTGAACACGCGCGCCTTCGACGCCGTGGCCTTCGCCATGATGGGGGTATTGTTCTGCTGGGCGATGCTCAATGATCAGCAGCCTGCCCGCTATCGCCGCTGGACCAGCATCGGCATCACCATGCTGCTGACGGCGGGTCTGCTCTCGCTGTTCGTGCTGCGCGCCATCAGCTATGGCCATGCCAGCCCGACGCGCTTCTTCAACCACGCACAGCATCTCTCCGAGCTGGTGTCCTTCAAGACCAAGGATTCGGCGTCGAACAGCTTCCCGGGGGATCACGGCCTGATGCTGATGGTATTCGCGAGTTTCATGCTGGCATTCGCACCGCGCCGCATCGCCCTGTGCAGTCTGGCGTTCGTGGTACTGCTGAGCGCTCCGCGGATCATGGTCGGCGCTCACTGGTTCAGCGATGTCTATCTGGGCTCGCTCAGCATTGCACTGATCGCGTTGCCCTGGGTGCTGTGCACACCACTGGCGACCACCGTTGCCCGTGGCATGGAGAACGCGTTGGCCCGATTGAAGCAGCGCTCCTGAAGCAGCATTCGTGAACCTGCACTCAAGAACCTGAACTCAGGTCAGCCGACGAGGGGTGTCCGCGAGAAAGGGCTGGAATCCTTGTGGCGCTGCTTTTCCTGGCGGTCATCCTCCTTGTCGCGAGCGCCCTCCTCCACGGCCTCTGCCTTGCCAAGTCCGCCGCCGTCATTGCCGGGGGGCGGAGGGCTGGCATCGGCCGTGGCAAGGCCTGTCATCTCATGTTCCCCACCGGCCACCACCTGATCACGCCCATTATGCTTGGCGTGATACAGCCGCCTGTCGGCCAGCTGCATCAGCTCATCCAGCGAATCGACCTCATGACTGATGGCAACGCCGATGGAAACCGTGACCGGCACCGGCGTGCCGGCGAAGACCGGAGGAGACTTGGCCAGCAGGGAGGGCATGCGTCCCGCCACGGAAATGGCCTCGGTGCGCCCGATACGCGGCAACAGCACCAGGAACTCCTCGCCACCGACACGCCCGGCGCGATCGCCCTGACGCAGTGTGGCCGTCAGCAGGCGACCCAGATGACGCAGCACTTCATCTCCGACGGCATGGCCATGCAGGTCATTGACGCGCTTGAAGTTGTCCGCATCCAGCATCAAGACCGCACAGGGCACTCCGTCACGCCACCAGTCCTCGGCGTGGCGCAATATCTGGCGGCGATTGAGCAATTCGGTCAACTCATCACGACTGGCATCCTTCAGATACTGGCGCTCGAAGTGTTCGGTAAGCGCCAGCATGCGCCACAGGAAGGTGACCATCATCAGGAAGACCGCGAACAGATTGGTCGATTGCAGCACCCAGGCCGACAGGACGCCGCCCTCATGCAGGACTGGCGAGACCATCAGTGCCGAGACAGCCGCCATGAACAGCATCAGTGTCGTCACCACTCGAACACGCGCCGCCAGCGGGGCCAGGTGAATACCGGCCATCACGATGAAGAAATAGTACTCATAGCCCGCCGAGAGCCCGAAACAGAAAACCGAGAGCCAGGCCATCAGCGTCAAGGCGCTCATCATCAGGGCCAGGCCCAGCGTAAGCTGATGCGCCCGGTGCAGCATCACGCCCAGCACGGACACGAGCGCCATGATGCCGCTGGCGAATGCCAGCCGCGACTCGTTGAAGAGAGTGAAGAAGGGAACCCACACCACGAAGAGGCCCATCAGCATCAGATAGACCCAAAGATAGGCATGGTAGAAACGACGATGCTCCACGGCGAGCAATCGTGGCTCATGACGTAGCCAGGCGCTTATGACTCTCGGCATCAGGCAATCCTTGCCAGCTAGGCAGTGTCCGCGTGGCGGTCCCTCACGCGACTCCAGAAGGTGCAACATCGCGGCAGGCGGGCAGCAAGAGAAAGGAAGAAGGTTTAGCGGCCTGCCGCGATGGCACTCCACAAAGGCCGAGCACGACATGTCACACATCATGCTACGGGGCTTATGAACTTCATTACATCATAAGCCCTGCTGGGCGATGCACCAGTCATGATTCGGCTATTGCGTTGCCTGGATGCGACGCTTACGCACACGTCAACCTGCGGCCTTGCTTGCTTACCAGCTGCCCGTGTTGCTCATGGAGGCCCAGGGTTCCTGCGGCGCAAGGGCGTCACCGGCCTGCAGCAGCTCCAGCGAAATCCCATCCGGGCTCTTCACGAATGCCATGTGGCCGTCACGCGGCGGGCGATTGATGGTCACGCCGTTGTCCATCAGATGCTGACAGGTGGCGTAGATATCCTCGACGCGATAGGCCAGATGGCCGAAGTTGCGCCCACCTTCGTATTCTTCCGGGTCCCAGTTATGGGTCAGTTCCAGCATCGGCGCCTGCATCTCGCGGGCACGTTCGGCATCCTGCGGGGCTGCCAGGAAGATCAGCGTGAAGCGGCCCTTCTCGGAATCCTTGCGCGAGATCTCGACCATGCCGAGCAGGTCACGGAAGAAATGCAGTGAAGCGTCGACATCACGGATACGCAGCATGGTGTGCAGATATTGCATGGATCACTCTCTTGAACGGTGGCTGAGGTAGCACTGAGGACGGAAAAGGCGTGCGCCGAGCGTAGCTGGCTCGGCGCACGGGAATATTCTAGACACACGACTGCCGCGCGACGAGTCTCCTCGCGGCACGGCAGTGTGGTGATGCATGATCCTGCTGCTGGCATCTCGCGCCGTCAGGCGATGCGTGAACTGCGCTCCAGACGTACGGGCACCGCCTTGGAGGATGGCGTGCCGGTATCAGCGCCGTGGCTTTCCAATGCGACCAGCACGTTGGTTTCCGGATAATAGGCCCCGATGCAACCGGCCGGGATGTCGTACTCGACCAGACGGAACTGCGGCGCACGTCGCTCGCTGCCGTCCGGACGCGGCTCGCCGAGCATGTCGACCCAATCACCGTCGGCCAGCCCCAGCCGCGCCAGGTCGTCAGCATTGATGAAGATCACCCGCCGCTGACCCGACACGCCACGATAGCGGTCGTTGTAGCCGTAGACGGTGGTGTTGTACTGATCGTGGCTGCGCATGGTCTGCAGCGTCAGCCAGCCGTCACGCCGCGCCAGCTGTTGATGCATCACCGACTCCGGCAGCGGCATGTGCGAGAACTCGGCCAGGCCGCTGGAGGTCGGGAAGGCAAGCTCGCGTACCGGATTGGCGAGGTGGAAGCCGCGCTTGTGTGCCAGCCGTGCATTGAAGTCCGCGAAGCCGGGAATGACCGCCGCGATCTCGTCACGGATCAGATCATAGTTCTCGCTCAGGGCCTGCCAATCGACCGGATCACTGATACCTCGCGCCGGCAGCACGCGCGCCAGGGTGGCACGCGCGATCGCCGCGATGATGCCGGGCTCGGAGCGCAATTCAGGGCTGGCCGGTGCCTTGATGCCGGCACTGGAGTGCACCATCGACATCGAGTCCTCGACGCTGATGTGCTGGGAAGCTACCTGTGAGGAGCGATCGATCTCGCTGCGACCGAGACACGGCAGAATCAGCGCATCGGTCTGCTTGCCCATCACCAGATGACTGCGATTGAGCTTGGTGCTGATCTGTACGTTGAGCTCGAGGTTGCGCATCGCGGCCTCGGTCCGCTCGCTGTCCGGCGTGGCACGCGTGAAGTTGCCGCCCAGCGCGATGAAGGTCTTCGCCTTGCCCTGCTCCAGCGCCGCCAGGCTCTCCACGGTGTTGTAGCCCTGCGCACGCGGCATGCTGACGCCGTAGCGCGCTTCCAGCGCATCGATCAGCCAGGTGGGCGCCTTCTCGTCGATGCCCATGGTGCGATCGCCCTGGACGTTGGAATGGCCACGCACCGGACAGGCCCCGGCACCGGGACGGCCGAAATGCCCGCCGAGCAACAGCAGATTGACGATCTCGCGCACACTCTCGACGGCATGCAGATGCTGGGTGATGCCCATCGCCCAGGTGCAGATGACGTTGCCGGCGCCCGCGAAGATGGCGGCCGCCTCCTCGAGCTGAGCGCGCGTCAGGCCGGACTGGTCCTCGAGGGTTGCCCACTCGGTCGCCTCGACCAGCGCCTGCCAGGCCTCGACGCCCCGGGTATGCGCCTCGATGAAGCTGGCGGCGCGCGTGAATTCGCCCCGCGCCTCCATCGCGAACAGCGCCTTGGCCATGCCGCGCACCGCCGCCATGTCGCCGCCCATGCGCGGCTGGTAATAGCGATGGCTGATGGGTTGGCTGGAGAGGGTCATCATCTCCAGCGGCGACTGCGGATCGGCAAAGCGCTCCAGCCCCCGCTCACGCAGCGGATTGAAACTGACGATGCGCGCGCCACGCCGTGAGGCACGCCGCAGATCGCCCAGCATGCGCGGGTGATTGGTGCCGGGGTTCTGACCGAACACGAAGATGGCATCGGCGTGCTCGAAGTCCTCCAGCAGCACCGTGCCCTTGCCGACGCCGAGGCTCGCCTTCATGCCGACACCGCTGGCCTCGTGGCACATGTTGGAGCAGTCGGGGAAGTTGTTGGTGCCGAACAGACGCACGAACAGCTGGTAGAGATAGGCCGCCTCGTTGCTGGCACGCCCCGAGGTATAGAACAGCGCCTCATCCGGCGACGTCAGCGCGCTGAGGTGCTCGGCGACGAGCTCGAAGGCCGCGTCCCAGCTGATCGGCATATAGCGATCACTGGCCGCGTCGTAGCGCATCGGTTCGGTCAGACGTCCCTGATCCTCGAGCATGAAGTCGTCCCAGCCCAGCAGCTCCGTGACGGTGTGCTGAGCGAAGAAGCGCGGCGTGACCCGCTTGGCGGTCACTTCCCAGGCCACCGCCTTGGCGCCGTTCTCGCAGAATTCGAAGGAGGAGCCGTGTTCCGGGTCCCCCCAGGCACAGCCGGGGCAGTCGAAGCCCTTGTCCTGATTGGCCTTGAGCAGGGAGCGCACGCTCTTCCACGGTGCCCTGGAGTGACTGACATGCTGACCGACGCTCTTGAGCGCGCCCCAGCCACCCGCCGGCCCGGAATAGGCGGCAATGCGCGGATGACGCGTCTGTTGCACATCCTCGCGGGGCAGGCTGGCAGACGCAGGCGTCTCGATCTCGGGGGCAGCAATGTCGGTCATGTCAGGATCCACTGGCTAGGATGAACGGGGGCGATCAGCGTGACCGCTGAGCAATTCGAGTCGACGCCCGCGGTGGGCACAGATCAGATTGAGGTCGCAGGCGCGGGCGGTCTCGACGGCGAGTCGCGAGGGCACCGCGAGGGTGATCAGGGTCGGAATTCGCGCACGGATGGTTTTCTGCACCAGCTCCAGGCTGCAGCGGCTCGACACCAGCAACGCCTCGGGCCACACACCGCTGTCGAGACTCATGCCGATCACGCGGTCCAGCGCATTGTGGCGACCGATATCGGCGCCCTGCGAGATCAGACCGCCTTCGGCGTCCAACCCCAGCGCCAGATGCATGCCGCGGCGCGTGGCGCGCTCCAGGCGTTCCAGCCCACGCATCAGCGCATCGGGCGCCAGCGCTGTCCGTGGCGGCAGACGCATGAGTCCCGCCATCAACTCCGCTTCGTCCTGCACGCCACAGGCGCCGCAACTCGAGACACTGCTCTCACGCCGCTGATGACGCTCAGCCTTGCGCGCCAGCGAGTCACTGACCTCGAGACGCACCGCCAGCCCATGACGCAGCCGCGAGAGATGGATCGCCGAGACCTCGTCACGCCGCGTGATCCAGCCCGCGGTGAAGGCATGCCCCAGCGCCAGCGGCTCAAGGGCCTCTGGGCTGGCCAGCAAGGTGCCCATCGCGGTGTCATTGAGCGCCAGGCTCACCGGTAGCTCCGATGGGCCATCCAGCTCGCGCAGCGGCACCTCGCGGGCATCCGCATAGCCTGCAGCGCCTGGCGCTTGTTGATAGAGCGAATCTTTCATTACGGCTCTCCGTGGCGCAGATGCGTGGCGAGAACGGTGCGCGCAACCCTCACCCGACCTCTGCGCAATATGGGAATATCCTACCGGCATGCCGTGAGGGCGACCAATTGAGCCGAGTCGCCAATTGATAGACACCGCCAATGAAGATGGCGTCCTGCCGGTGACAGGCATGCGGGCCATCGTGGTGGGCGAGAAATTCGCGCGCGAGTCGCGTAAAATGCGTCGCCGACCCTTGAGGGTGCTCCTGCTGTCGCGCTATCACCCGTCCGCCGGCCGCTCTCATCTCTCGATCATCCTGCTCCGGATTTACGTTCCGGCCCGCATGAGGACCCTTCGCATGACCGACACTCCCGACCTGACTGCCGCATCTGATCAGGCCAGCGCCCCGCAGCTGACTAGCACATCTGCCTCCACCCGCCCCAGCCCGCTGGCGCCGCAGCATGTGGTCTGTGCGCTCTACAAGTTCGTCACCCTCGAGGACTTCGAGGCGCTGCGCGACCCGCTGCTGGCGGTGATGAACGAGCACGCCATCCGCGGCACCCTGCTGCTGGCCCGCGAAGGCATCAACGGCACCGTGTCCGGCTCACGCGCGGGCATCGATGCGCTGCTCGCCTGGCTGACCAGCGACCCGCGTCTGGCCGAGCTCGACACCAAGCAGTCACTGGCCGAGCAGGCGCCCTTCCTGCGCGCCAAGGTCAAGCTCAAGCGCGAGATCGTCACCATGGGCGTCGAGGGCATCGACCCGCGTCACACCGTCGGGACCTATGTGGAGCCGAAGGACTGGAATGCGCTGATCTCCGATCCTGAGGTGCTGCTGATCGACACGCGCAATGACTATGAAGTGGAAGTGGGGACCTTCGCCGGTGCCGTCAACCCGAACACCACTGCCTTCCGTGATTTCCCGGACTACGTCTCGCGTGAGCTGGACCCGCAGCAGCACCGCAAAGTGGCGATGTTCTGCACCGGCGGCATCCGCTGCGAGAAGTCCACGGCCTATCTCAAGGAGCAGGGCTTCGATGAGGTCTATCACCTCAAGGGTGGCATCCTGAAGTATCTGGAAGAAGTGCCCGAGGAAGAGACGCTGTGGCAGGGCGAGTGCTTCGTGTTCGATGAGCGCGTCACCGTCGACCACCAGCTGCGCCCCGGCCAGTACGACCAGTGCCATGCCTGCCGCCTGCCGATCACCGAGGAAGACAAGCAGAGCGAGCGCTACCAGAAAGGCGTCAGCTGCCCGCGCTGCTACGACAAGCTGAGCGATGCCCAGAAGGCGCGCTTCGCCGAGCGCGAGAACCAGATCCGCCTCGCCAGAGAACGTGGCGAAGCTCATCTGGGCATGGATGCCGTCGCCCAGATGCAGGCACGGCGCGATGCCAAGCAGCAGCAGCGTGAAGCCGCCCGTCGTGCCGCGCTGGAGGCCAGCAAGAAGTCCAGCGAGAAGAGCTGATAGCGGCCAACGTCGCTTTCGCTACCCGAACACCCCGTCTCGACGGGGTGTTCTGCGTTGCAGGCTCACTCAATCGGCCACACCCGCCGAGTGAGGCAACGAACGCAGCAGTTCCAGTACGGCATTCAGCCGTCGGCTACGCTGCTGACCACTGCGCCACAACAGCCCGACCGTCTCGCCCTCGCCGGGCAGCCGACGCGCGATCAGCCCTTCACCAAGCCGCGAATCGGCCAGGTTCTCCGCCAGCACGCTGACTCCCAGGCCAGCCTCCAGCATCACGCCGAGGCCGGAAATCGAATTGGCCTCCAACAAGGGCGAGGGCTGCAGCCCCAGCAGCTCGAACTGCTGATTGAGGCGTCGCCGCTGCTGCATCTCCGGCGTCAGCAACACCAGCGGATAGTCACGCAGGCACTCCCACTGCGGCGCGTCGGGCAGGCGGAAATGCGTCTGACTGGCGATCAGCGCCGAATGCTCCTGATAGAGCGGCCGACAGGCAAAGCCGCTCATGGCCGGCGCCGCGGGGTAGCCGACCGCGAGATCCAGCTCGCCATCCTCGAGCCCCTGGGCCAGCGATGAGGTCGACAGCTCGCGCAGGCGCAGCGAGAGCTGCGGAAAGGCCTCCCGCAGCCGCGGCAGAAACTCGCCGACCGCCGCCAGCGCCGACGGCACCACGCCCAATGACAGGCGGCCGGTCAGCACCGCGTCCGGCGACAGGTCTCCCTTCAGCTCATCCAGCTCGGCGAGAATGCGCCGTGCGTGGGTCAGCACGCGCTCCCCTTCCGGCGTGAAGCCCTCGAAGCGGTGGCCGCGCAGTATCAGCGCCGTGCCCAGCTCCTCCTCGAGCTGCTTGAGGCGCGCCGACAGCGTCGGCTGGGTGACATGACAGACCCGTGCGGCGCGACCGAAATGGCGCTCACTGGCCAGCGCGACCAGAAAACTCAACTGTCGATGATCCATGTCGGGCCCTTGGCTCGCGGTGGCGGGAGTGACGCACGCTGGGGGCGCATGCCGTCAGCGCTATGATGACGCAAGGCGGCCCGTCAGTCAGCACGCCTGCATGTCTGGCGATCAGACACGAAAACGCCCGGCGCGATGGCCGGGCGTTGGATATCACCACTATCCGGGGCGTCGCTTATTGAGCGGCGTCCTGGACAGCTTCGCCAGCATGCTCGACATCCTGGCCGGCACCGTCAACGGTGTTGCAGCCGGAAAGCGCGGCCAGAGTGAAGAAAGAGGCGAAGATGAGTGCAATGGTGCGGGACATGGTCATGCTCCTTGCGGTAGTGAATATCGAGAAATCTCGTAAAGACGCCAGTGCCTGCGCCTCTACCCTCATACCTTGGGCCGCCCCATGGGCTTTCAAGGGGTGAGATTCATGTTTTGTTCACTCGCCGCCCATGCCATGGACAGTGCCATCAACTGGCCGATTCCTCGATGGAACCCCCAAGGTGTTCGAGATCTTCCCCGAAACCTTCCACGGTATTACAGCCACCCAACAGCAGGCCGAACAGCAGCGCGGTGCCAGTCATCATCATGAATCGTCGCATGGGCATTCCTCTCTCTCGGGCAATCAGCTGGCGGCGTTGTCGATCGAACCGCCCAGATGCTCCAGGTCCTTGCCGAAACCGGCCACGGTATTGCAGCCGGCCAGACTCACACTGGCCACCAACAGGGCAGCCACCATCAAACGCGTCATTCTCATCACTTCTCTTCCTGATCAACGGCCAATGAAGGTAAGACACCCTCACTGACCGAAGGTGCCAATACTCAACGATTTACCAGCAGAATCTTGCCCAGCGCCTCGCCGGACTCCAGCAACTCATGCGCCTTGGCGACGTCACGGAAGCTGAACTGGTGCTCGTCGAGCAGCGGACGTACCGCGCCGGCCTCCAGCATCTCGCTCAGGGCGTTGAGCAGTTCCGGCTGGTCGTCCATGCCGATACCGGTCAGCAGCGGTACCGAGCGGAAGATGACGTGCAGCGACAGGTTCTTGGAGTGCAGCTGGGTCAGGTCGTGGGTCGAGCGGGTATTGATGGAGCACAGACGACCGGAGGTCGCGGTGGCCTCGATGGAGCGATCCAGATTGTCGCCACCGACGGTGTCGAAGACCAGATCGAAGCCACGCCCGGAGGTCAAGCGCGTCACGTAGTCCGCGACCGCTTCCTCGCGGTAGTTGATGATCTCGTCGGCGCCCAGCTGGCGTGCCAGGTCCGCCTTGGCTTCGCTGGACACGGTGGTGGTGACATGCGCGCCGAGATACTTGGCGATCTGTACCGCGACATGGCCGACGCCGCCGGTGCCGGCGTGGATCAGCACGTGCTCGCCCTCCTTGATCTGACCGCGCGAGACCAGCGCCGTCCAGGCCGTCAGGAACACCAGCGGCAAGGCCGCGCACTCCTCCAGCGTCAGCGCCGCCAGGCTCGGGCGCTTCACGATCACACGGGTGTCGGCGATCATGTAATCGGCCAGAGCACCCTGCCAGCCCTTCACGCCACCGGCACAGCCCAGCACTTCATCCCCGACGGAGAAGTCCGACACGCCTTCGCCGACGGCATCGATCACCCCGGAGACATCGCCATTGAGAATGGCCGGGAATTCCGGATGCGACTTGACCAGCCCGCTGCGCAGCTTGGTCTCGATGGGGTTGATGCTGGAAGCCGTCACCTTGATACGCACCTGCCCCCGCGCCGGTGTCGGGGTCTCCAGTTCGCGCTCGACGAACACTTCGGGACCGCCGTACTGCTCGATGACCATGGCTTGCATGAGGAAAGACTCCTGAACGATGAAGGAAGAGACGCCATAGCCGGGCTCGGCGCCATCATGAATAGGGGGTGAGCGGCGTGCCGGTGTGTCGACGGGACAGACTGGCATTTCGCTCAGATTACCGCGAGCTTACTCCGTGTCTTGCATAAGGTCAGCATCAGGTCAGCGCCAGCTTGAGCACGATGATGAAGATGACCGCGACCGTCAGCCACTTGACCCACCGCGCGCCCGCGGGACTCATGTTGACCCGTGCACCGAGGAAGGCGCCGCTCATGTTGCCGACCGCCAGCACCAGACCGTAGGCCCAGCGCACCTGACCATCGAACACGAACACCGCCAGCGCCGGCAGGGTATACATCAACACGATGAAGACCTTGAAGACGTTGACCTGGGTCAGGTCGATCTTGAGCAGCCGGTAGAGCACCACGATGAACAGCACGCCGACACCGACCTGGATGAAGCCACCATAAATGCCGATGCCGAACATCGCCAGCAACACCACGGGCGTGATGCGCTCCGGCGTCAGCTCACGGGTGTCGATGCGCGGCGTCGGCAACAGCATCATGATCGAGCACACCACCATCACCACGATCAGGACGCTCTCGAAGGCCTCGGCACTGATGCGGGTCGCCAGCCAGGCGCCCAGCATGGCGCCTGCCACGGCAGGCACGGCCAGTCGCCAGGCCACCCCCATGTTGTGCGCGCCCGCCTTGAGGAAGGTGCTGGTCGCGGTCGCACTCTGCAACGCGATCGCCACGCGGTTGGTGGCATTGGCCTGCGCAGGCGGCAGGCCGAGAAACATCAGCAATGGCAGCGTCAGCATCGAGCCACCCGCCGACAGCACATTGATGAAACCGGCCACGCCACCCAGTGCGATCAGCGCCACTACGCTGATCAGATCAAGGCCGCTGGTCAGCCCTGCAACATCCGACATCATGTCGACATTCCTTGTCCCGCCATCCCGTTGAGTGAAGACGCCCAAGGCGGACAGGCCCCAGAGCGCGCGATGCCCGACACACCACCCTCGCGTGACTGAGCGGGGGAAAGTGATGCCGGGCATCGTTCATAGCATATCGCGTCGCGTCACGCCTGCTTCAGCCACATCGGCTGACGCGTCTGGCGCTCATCCGACACGCCTGGCTCAGTGCGCCAGCGCTTCCTGCCGGCCACTCTGACGCACGCTGTAGGTCAGCACGCCCAGGAAGATGACCAGACCCGCGAGGTCGTAGGTCAGCTGACCATGCGGCCACAGCATCAGTGCACCGAGCGGGAACATCGCCAGACGCAGCCACCAGGGCAGCTCGTGCTCCAGATAGCCTTCCAGGCCCGCGACGATGGCGTAGATCCCGAACAGCGCGAACACGAACACCGTCAGCATCTCGCCGATGTCACCGGAGATCAGCGGGCTCCAGGCGAACAGCAGCGGCACGATGTAGAGTCCCTTGGCGATCTTCCAGGCCATCAGGCCGGTCTTCATCGGCGGTGTACGGGCGATCGCGGCTGCCGCGAAGGCGGTCAGGCAGACCGGCGGCGTGACATTGGAATCTTGGGACAGCCAGAAGATGATCATGTGCGCACTCACCAGTGCCATGGTCAGCACGTGCGGCGACAGCGCCTGCTCATACAGTTGGCTCTGGAAGGTATCCGGCACCAGCGCCAGCAGTTCGCGGGCGGCGTCCATGCTCATCGGCGCGCCCAGCAGGTCCAGCTTGTCCGGTGCTGCCAGCATGAAGATGGCCTTGGCCTGCTCCGGCAGGTTGCCCGCCGCCAGCAGATCCACCAGCTGGGAATGGGCGATCAGGTTGTAGAGCGCCGGGGCGGACAGCGTGCCCAGCACGATATAGGACGCCGTCACCGGCAGGCCCATGCCCAGAATCAATGACGCCAGCGCGATCAGGATGATGGTGATCAGCAGGCTGCCACCCGCCCAGTCGGTGATCATCAGCGAGAAGGTGTTGCCGATACCGGTGGTGGAGACGACGTTGACGATCAGGCCGACGGTGATCAGCAGGATCGCCGTGGTGGTCATGTTGCGCACCCCGGCCAGCATCGCCTCGATGATGTCACCGAGCTTCATCGGATTCTTCGACAGCCACGAGGCCGCGATGACGGACAGGATCGCGATGCCGGCGGCGTAGGTCGGCGTGAAGCCGTAGATCAGCGCACCGACCAGCACGAACAGCGGTGCCAGATAGTGCCAGCCATCCTTGAGCACGTCCTTGAGACGCGGGCCCTGCGGGTCGTCCAGCGCCGTGGCGTCGGAGCGCTTGGCCTCGATGCGCACGAACATGGCCACCGACAGGAAGTAGAGCAGCGCCGGCAAGGCGGCCACGCCGACGATGGTCAGGTACGGCACCTGGGTGTAGGAGGCCATGATGAAGGCGCCCGCGCCCATTACCGGCGGCATCAGCTGGCCACCGGTCGAGGCGGCGGCCTCGACGCCTGCCGCGAAGCGCGCCGGGAAGCCGGCACGGCGCATCAGCGGAATCGTGATCACACCGGTGGAGACGGTGTTGGCGACACTCGAGCCGGACACCGAGCCCATCAGGCCGGAGGCGAACACCGCCACGAAGCCCGGGCCACCCTTGAAGCGACCTGCCGCACAGCGCGCCAGATCGATGATGAAGTCACCCGCGCCGGACTTGACCAGAAAGGCCCCGAACAGGATGAACATGAACACGTAGGACCAGGAAATGCGGGCGATGGAGCCCAGCATCCCTTCCCCGCCGATGAAGCTTCTGAACAGCACCGTCTCCCAGGTCAGGCCCGGGAAGTTGAACACGCCACCGACATACTTGCCCCACCAGGCCACGTAGGTCAGCGCGATCAGACACAGCACCGGGATGAACCAGCCGGTGGTGCGGCGCGCGAACTCGAGGATCAGACCGACCGCGACGATGGAGACCACCCAGTCCGCGGTGGAGAACACCACGCCGCGGTCATAGAGCGCATCCTCGAAGCCGATCAGATAGAGGCCGCAACCCAGCGCGGCCAACCCCAGCATGACATCCACGCCCAGCACCCAGCGCTTGGCACCATCACTGGCCGGCGTCAGCATCGGAATGGTCAGCGCGCACAGCAGACCGAACAGGCCGTAGTGCAAGGCGCTCACCCACAGCTCCGACAGGGTCGAGACGGTGTTGAAGTACAGGTGCGCCAGACAGATGACGATGGAGATCACGAAGACGGCACGCCCCAGCCAGGGCAGCTCCATGCGCCACGGCGCAGCTTCGGCGGATTCGTCGCGCACACCGGAGAGATCCGGCTCCTGCGCTTCGCTATCAGTGGGACGAGAGGGCTCTGGCGAGCGGGAATCATGCATGGCGTTGCCTCAAAACGGGATCAGACAGCGATGGCGCAGCGGCGACTTGCGTCACCATGCGCCCGGGCTTGCGAGGAGAATACGGGCTTCTACAGCAATCATTCGTGGGCACTGCTCTGGTCCTGCGCTTGCCACTTTACCCACGCGGGGCAGTGACATGGCGCCGGACCGGCGGTGGTTTATTGGTCTGGGAAACTGCGCTGCCCTCACCGCCGCCAGAGGCGAGCGATGAGGGCAGCGGGAACATCAGGTGTGGATCACTCGGCGATCAGGCGCGCCGGAATCTCGATGCCCTGCTCCTTGAAGTAACGTGCTGCACCCGGGTGCAGCGGCAGCGGCAGGCCCGCGATGGCCTTGTCGATGGCCATGGCCTTGGTGGCCGGGTGGATGTTGTTCAGGAACGGCAGGTTCTCGTACATGGTCTTGGTGATCTGATAGACGTCTTCTTCGGAGACATCGTCACGCACCACCAGGATGTTCGGCTGGGCGATGGTGTTGATCGCCTCGTCCTGCCCCGGGTAGGTGCCAGCGGCGATTTCATACGGGGTCCACAGCTCGAACTGCGAGTTGACCTTGGCCAGCTGCTCTTCGGTGAAGTCCAGCGTGGTGATCTCGCCTCCCAGGTTGGCGTAGGCACGGGTCACGGCGGAGGCCGGTGCGCCGGCCGGAATGTTCATGCCGTCGATGTTGCCATTCTGCATCGCATCGGCACTCGGGCCATAGCCCATGTAGGCCAGATCCATCTTGTCGGCATCGATGCCCAGCTGCTCGAGGATGAAGCGACCCGAGCCTTCGGTACCGGAGTTCTTCTTGCCGATGGAGAAGCTCTTGCCGTAGAAGTTGGTCATGTCCTCGATGGTGCCGGACTTGACCTCATCATTGCGGGCCACGAAGTGCTCGACGTTCTGCCACAGCATCGAGATGCTGCGCAGGTTCTTGTGCGCCTTGTTGACCGGCGGGGTGCCATTCCATGCCCAGGCGCCGTAGAGGCCCTGGATGATGCCGAACTGGGCCTGGTCCTCTTCCATCAGCTTGAGGTTCTCGCCGGAACCGGCAGAGGAGATCGCGGACACGGAGATGCCGGCGGTCGGCTCGAGCTTGACCTTGATCAGCGTGGAGAGTGCCACGCCGACCGGGTAGAAGGTGCCACCGGTGGTGGCGGTACCCATGATGTACTTGCCTTCCGCCTGAGCCACGGCACTGAGACCAAGAGAGGCTGCGATGGCGAGACCGAGACCGGCCTTGAGGAACTGGCGCTTTTGCATGGAGTGACTCCTTGGCGAACCTGCCGGGCGCAGGTTGAGCATTCTTGTAATGTGGGTAGGCAGACGGACATTGCGGCTGAGCAGGCTCTGGCCCTGGGCGGTGCTGGCCATGTCGCGACCGACAATGCGCAAGGTAGCCCTCTTTTGCGTGGGGCGTTCGTTGCGAGCCTCTGCTTCAGCGTAGGAAGAAGGTTAGCAACTGTCCGCGCGGCGCGGTATTTGGCGATGGGGGCATTGCGCAGCCCCCACAGCACGCACGGGCAATCCGCAAAGTGGCAGGATTCTGCCGATCTGGTCACACTGAGGGCATTCGCGGGCGTTCACGCCAAGGAGTCCGCCACGATTCGGGTTACCCTTTGCCCTCGACTCACGCCCGCCCTGCTCCATCCGATCAAGGAGAGACGATGACCCCCTTCAGCCTTCACCCGCAGCTGGACGCCGACACCCACTTCGTGGCCGACCTGCCGCTGTGCACCGTGCGTCTGATGAACGATGCGCGCTATCCGTGGCTGGTACTGATTCCGCGCCGCGATGCCATCCGCGAGATCTACGAACTGGACAGCAGCGCCCAGCAGCAGCTGTGGCAGGAAACCACCCAACTGGGCGAGCTGCTGATGACGGTAAGCGGCGGCGAGAAGCTCAATATCGGCGCACTGGGCAACATGGTGCCACAGCTGCACATGCACGTGATCGCCCGCCGCAGCGATGATGCAGCCTGGCCAGGGCCGGTGTGGGGCGTCGGCACGGCAGAGCCCCACGACAGCGAAGCGCTGACGGTGCTGGTCGACACCCTGCGCATGAAGATCGCCGAGCTGCCGAGCTACTCCTACTGACTCAGCCTCCTGCCAGCTGCGGCGAATCAGCTGTCACCGATGCCGTCACCTGCACTTTCACAGACACTGTCATCTACAAGAACGGGGCCCAATGGGCCCCGTTCTTGTAACTTGCAGGTAGTGTGTAGCAGGTAGTTAGGGCGACGCCGCAGACCTCACTCGCCGCCTGAGCTCTGCCCTGAAGACCTCGGGCCCAGAGGGCTCTGGAGGGAGGTGCCCGGCGCCGAGCGATCAAACGGCGAAGCACCGCGACCGGTGGGAGAGTCCAGCGCCTTGAGACTGCTGGCGACCAGCAAAGCGCCAAAGACCGTGATGATGATGCCGCCGAGCAGCCCGACCAGCGCCGCCCACGGCCACTGACGACGCGCGCGGCCGTTTGAGTGCGGCCCACCCAGGCGCGAGCCGGCCGCCGCCAGCCGTCCGCTGGCCTTCATGATCAAGGTGGCCATCGCCACGCTACCCACCGTCAGCGCGGTGCCCAATGACATCGCCAGCACCGCCAGTACCCCACTGCCGACCATGTTCAGCGCCAGCGCGGCCAGCAAGACCAGAATCGCGCCGGAACACGGCCGCAGGCCGATCGCCAGCACCGCCATGCCCATGGTGCGCCAGTCGCCACTGGCCTGCTCCGCCGTCACGCCATGCGCATGGCCGCAACCACAGTCATGCCCGTGTGAATGAGCGTGGCCGTGAGAATGAGAGTGAGAGTGAGAGTGAGAGTGAGAGTGAGAGTGAGAGTGAGAGTGAGAGTGAGAGTGAGAGTGAGAGTGAGAGTGAGAGTGAGAGTGAGAGTGAGAGTGAGAGTGAGAGTGAGAGTGAGAGTGAGAATGTGAGTGGTCGCGGCCAGGCGACGGCTCGAACGCCAGCCCCTGCATCGCTGGCGCCTGCGGCGCTCCCACGCTAGAGACAGGCTGTGCCCTGACAACACGCCATAGCGTGCGAGCGGCGCGCCACAGTAGCAACAGCCCCAGCACCAGCACCCCGAGATGACTGAGCAGAGTGACCTTCTCGACCTGTCCGAGCACATCGCGCCCCGCCCAGTCGAGCAGCCCCGCCCCGAGGCCGACCAGCACCAGCGCACTGACGCCCTGCAGCAAGGCCGCCAGCAACGACAGCCACAGTGCACGGCGCCGAACGATGGGCTGGCTGACCAGCAGCGTACTGATGACGACCTTGCCATGCCCGGGGCCCGCGGCATGCAGCACGCCATAGGCGAAGGACAGCCCGATCAGCGCCCAGGGCGTGCCGGGATGCGCGGCAAGCTCACTCATGGCGCGCCCCAGCGAGCGCTGGAAACGCGATTGCTCGGCGAAGATCCACCCCAGCGCCTCGCCCCAGCCCTGCACCAGGCCTGGCCAGAGCGCCATGCCCAGCACGAGCAGCCCGCAGCCGACCGCCAGCCAGCCGGCCAGGCGCCGCCCCCGCGACGAGGCCGGCTTCAGCAGGCCATCACGCATGCCCTTGAGGCTCTTGATATCGCCAAGCCCGCTGGTGTCCTTCGGCTCACTGCTCATCAGCCACCTCACAGCTGACACTGCCGACCTCGGCGAAGTACTGGCCGATATCCATCGGTGCGGTAGCGTTGATATCCAGCATCGAGGCCTCGGCGACCTTGGACGGGTCCGGGTCGGCCGGCGTGATGCCCGGCGTGCAGCTCAGCGCCGAGTCCTGCCCTTCCAGCCCGCTCACCACCAGCCCTTGCTGCACGGCGATGGCATCCGGGTCATGCAGAATCTCGATGTAATAGGTGGGGTCGTAGATACGATAACTGAGGGTATGGCCAGCCATCGCCACCGGCTCGGCCAGCGGCAGCTCCATCTGGAAGGCGACACGCTCGCCCTTGAGCCAGGTGGTCTGGCGCGTCGCCTTGCCAAGCGCCACGGGTTCGCCGTCCAGCGTGACATGGGTGTAGTAATCGAACTGCGACAGATTGGCCAGAATCTCGCTGCCCAGCACATCGAGGCGCTGCTCCATGCTGGTATCGTCCTCGAGCGCGGCCAGCTCCTGACGCAGCGTCAGGCTGTAGAAGGGGTCGAGCAGCCAATACTGGCGCATCGCGACGGCCCGCCCCTGGTCATCGAGGCGCAGCGTCACCCGCAGATCGACCCAGCCGTGCGGATGCGCGGCGGCGGGCTGACTGGCCACCAGGGTGCCCAGCATCAGCAACGGCGTCAGCCAGGCTACGGGGCGCAGGCTGTGACGAGACGGGAAACGCGCCAGCGCGGACGACAGCGCCGCCACCAGGCGATGAACAGCAACAGACATCGGGAAACTCCGGCAGAACGTCACGGGGACGACAGGAAGGGATTGGCAGGATGTTACTTCATGACAAAACGGGCGGCATCCCGACGCAGCCCTAGGATACCTTCGACAGGCAGCGGTGACGGTCAGTTCGCCTAATCATCATGGCCATGACGAAAGTCTTCACGGCGCAGCCCGTATTTGTGCATCTTGAGATTGAGCGTACGCCGCGGCAGTGCCAGCTCCTCCAGAACCTGAGCGATGTTGCCGCGTGCGCGGGTCAAGGCGGCGCGAATCAAGGTCGACTCGAACATCGCCACCTGTGCCGCCAGCCCATGCTCCTCGCTGCTCGCCAGCGCCTCATCGCTCGCGCCATTGCCGGTCTCGCCTGCGCCCTCCTCCGCTGAGGCACTGCCCGGTGCGGATGACTGCCGCGCGGTGGGCAATTCCCCCAGCACCACACGGCGACTGGCGGCCTGGCGCAGCTGCCACAGATTTCCCGGCCAGTCCGCCGCCATCAATGCGGCCAGCTCACCGCTGGCGAAGGGTTGCGCCTCCACCTCATGCACCTCGGCGGCCTGACGGCTGAAATGGGCCATCAGCAACGGGATGTCCTCGCGCCGCTCGCGCAGGGCGGGTGTCGTCAGTTCGATCTCGGCCAGTGCATGCCCCAAGGTGCGCGTCAGCGGCCCACTTGCCATCACGTCGCCCCCGCTGCACTGCGCGCTGCACACCAGCCGTGGCGCCTGACGGGCGCCGTCCTCACGCGTGGCGATCCAGCCTTCCAGCCACTGCCATTGCGCGCCACTCAGGTGGTCCACCTCATGCAGCAGCAAGGTATTAGCCGCAGGACATGCCGCGAGCGCATCCTCGATCGCGCTCGCCAGTGCTTCCGCGCCCTCTGCCCTGGCTTGCGACAGGGGCGCGCATTCCACTCGCGCCAGCAAGGCCGTCGCCGCCGTCGGCATGGCGGCAGTTGAGGGCGGCGCGTCAGCAGGTGGCGCATGCTCGGCCAGTGCCAGCGCCAGAGTGCTGCGCCCGCTGCCCGCCTCGCCGCTGATCCAGACGCGCGCCGGGTGCCCGCGCAATTCAAGCAGTCGCTCACGCAGCTGGCGAATCTGACGGCTCTCGCCCCGCAGCAGACCACTGAGGCCGCGCACGCTCAAGCGGCGGCGCAGGCGTTGGTTTTCATCACTCAGGCGCCGCCCCGCCAGCGCCTGACGCAGCTTGAGCTCCAGCGCTTCGGGGTCAAACGGCTTCTCGATGAAGTCGCGCGCGCCGCCCTGCATCGCGGCAACGGCCGTGGCGACATCGCCGTGACCGGTCATCATCAGCACCGGCAGCTCCGGTGCCTGCAGCGCAAGCCGCGCCAGCAGCGTCAGGCCATCCATGCCCGGCATGCGGATATCGCTGATCACCACGCTGACCGGCTCGGCGGCGGCCAAGGCTTCCAGCAGCGCCTCGGCGCGCGAGAAGCAGCGCAGGTGGATCTCGGCCAGCTCCAGCCACTGAGCAAGGGATTCGCGCACCGCCGGATCGTCATCCACCAGCCATACCGGCGCTTCACGGGTCAGATCGCTGTCCTGCTGCAGGCGCAGCTCTGCCGGATCCAGGCCCGTGGCGGCAAACTCCTCTGCGCCCTCGAAGCCATCGCTGTCGTGCGTATAGCCTGTCATTCGTGCGTATACCCCGTCATGTCACGGATTGCTGCCCGCTGCCTTGTTGTTCGATGCCGTCGGCTGCATGCATTGCCTCCGACGCCGGCGTGCGTAGCCACAATTCGAAGCAGGCGCCGCCCAGCGCAGAGCCCTCAGCCAGTGAGGAGCCCTCAGCCAGCGAGGAGCCCTCGGCCGGTTCAGACACAGAAGCGCCATCGGCCAGACGCAGCTGGCCACCGAGATCACGCGCCAGGCCATAACTCAGAAACAGCCCCATCCCCATGCCCTCGCCGACCTCACGCGTGGTGGTGAAAGGATCAAACAGCGTGGCACGCAGCGCAGGGTCGATGCCGGGGCCGTTGTCCTCGATGCGCAGACATCCGCCCGGCTGCCCCTCAAGGCTGGCCACTGCCGGCCAGGCCTGCCAACTGAGGCGCAGTCGCGGGGCCGCGCGCTCGTCGTCCGGCGCATCGCTCTGCTGATCGGCCTGCTGATCGGTCTGCTGCGCTTTCTGCTCCCCCTCCAGCGCATCGAGCGCATTGCGGATCAGGTTGGTCAGCAACTGCTCGAGACGCACCTGTTCGCCCATCACGATGATGTCTCGGGGCAGCCGGTCCTGCTCCACCGTCAAGTCGAGGGCGGTGACTCGCTCGGCGAGCAGTTCCAGAGCGAAGTCGATGCGCGGCGCCAGCGCCAGGGCGACGGGCGCCTGCTGACTGGCCGGACGCACGAAGACGCGCAGCTGGCGAATCATGTCGGCCAGACGCTCGGACAGCTCACTGATGCGCGTGAAGTTGCTGGCGGCGGATTCGGCGGCACGCGCGGTCAGCTCGGGGCGCGTAGCGGCGGAGGCGATGCCCCGCGCCAGCAGTTTGCCGCCGCTGGCGGCGTAGGTGCGAATGCCGACCAGCGGCTGATTGAGCTCATGGGCGATACCGGCCGCCATAGTGCCCAGCGCGGCCAGCTTGCCGGCCTGCACCAGCTCGTCACGCGTGGCCTCGAGTTCGCGCGAGCGCTGGGCGACCCGCTCCTCGAGACGCTCGTTGATCTCGCGCATCATCACCGCTTCACGCCGAATCAGCCCCAGGCGCGCCTGACGCTCGCGCATCCACAGCGCCATCATCGCCAGCCCCAGAATCACGGCGAGCCCGACCAGCACCACATTGCGCGCCTGGATATAGAGTGGCCGCAGCGGCATCAGAAAATGCAGCTGCCAGCCCAGCGGCCCGCTGGCCAGCGACTCATCCAGATAGCGCTGGCCCATCGCCGCCGTCGGCAGCCGCGCGATCTCCGACGCCGCCAGTTCGTGGTTGTCGCCCAGCACCAGGCTGCCGTCCTCCAGCTCCCGCGACAGCGGTGTCAGCGGCGCCCCGCGAAACTGCTGCTGTGCCCGAATGCTGTCCAGTGCCTGCGGCTCGATCGCCTCCAGCGCGCGATACTTCCAGTTACGCCGCGAGGCCAGCAGGACGATGCGATTGGCATCGGCGAGCAGCACCGTCTCCCCCGCCTGGCGCCAGGTATCCTCCAGCGCTTCCAGCGAGACCTTGACCACCATGACGCCCAGCGGCTGACCCTCGGCCCCCAGCACCGGCGCCGAGACGAAATAGCCAGGGCGCCCGGTGGTATTGCCGACGGCGAAGAATTCACCGCGCCCGCGCGCCAGGGCATCGATGAAGTAGGGGCGGTAGTCGTAGCGATAGCCGACGAAGCTGTCTGGCTCATCGAAGTTGCTCGCGGCCACGGTCATGCCGTCGCGGTCGGTCAGGAAGATGGCCGCCGCGCCGGAGGCACGCGCGACACGCCGCAGATGCTGATTGAGATCACTGTTCGAACCGAGGGGAGCGGCGGCACTGGCGGCGTCGCGTTCGTCTGAGGGGATAACAGGCGGCGTTGCCGCAGACGAGGCGCCCGGCTCGCCAAGGGCGATACGCACACGGGCCTGGCGCGCCA
Source organism: Cobetia sp. MC34 (assembly GCF_018340035.1). Taxonomy (NCBI): domain Bacteria; kingdom Pseudomonadati; phylum Pseudomonadota; class Gammaproteobacteria; order Oceanospirillales; family Halomonadaceae; genus Cobetia; species Cobetia sp. MC34. Next base: position 39,619 of record NZ_JADPPY010000004.1, on the reverse strand, counting down.
GCAATTCCGGCAGCCATTGGAAGCGCGACAACTCGGCATTCAGCGTGCTGGCGTAGAAATTCAGGCGAGTCGCGGCGTGCTGGCGGGCATCACGCTCACCACGCGCCAGCTCCCAGTGCCAGAGAGCAAACAAGGCCATCAGCCCGGCCAGCAGACTGGCCGAGAGCGCCAACCAGGCCAGACGCCGACGGCGCAGCGCACTCAGTGTCATGGGCCATCACACCGCGCGAGCGCGGGCTCGCCCGGGCTCCGGCACTGCCCACCTGCAAAGTGGTGGACAAGGCCAGAGAGGCGACGCCGAGGGCCGCCTCGTGGGGTTGTCATGCGTGGGGTTGGCATGCGCGGGGCGGTCACGGCGCGCCGATCACCGGCACGGTGCGCGCATCCAGAGCCACGGCGACCTCCACCAGCAGGTTGTCGAGGCGGCCCGGCGCGATATCGGCACCATTGCTGTCACCGCTCACGCTGAGACGAATCTGGCCGTTGACCTCGCTCACCCAGGCTTCCAGCGCCAGCGGCGGCCGGGCAGCGTAGCTGGCATCGAGGCGCTCGAGGTCCGGGTCTGCGCGCTCGATGATGAAGCCACGCTCCGCCAGCGTCGTCAGCAGGGTGACGAAGACCTGCTGGGAAGTCAGGGTGCCGCTGTTGGGGGCGATCACTGCGGTGCGCGAGTCCGGCGCATGGGTCGGCTGATTCATGCAGCCACCCAGTACCAGCAGGCCGGCGAGCAGCGTCGCGAGCCCCAGACGTTGCCACAGCGAGCGTGGAGATGCCTTGCGCATGTTCATCAGCGAACCTCCCGTGGATCACGACCCGCCAGCGCGGCCTGCAGCTGACGCTCGATCTGGCGGCAGCTGTCGCTGTCATTGTGAGGACGGGCATCGATGACGTAGCCGCCCTGATTGATGACCTGCTCATCGCGGATCACGCGCACGCGCTCATCCGGCGCGACCAGCGAGATGCGCTCGAAGCTGATCGGGTCATCGCGGAAGGTGTCATTGCCGACGCCCACGCCGAAATCATTGCCCGCCGCGACGCCATAGCCCACCGAGAAGCCGATGCGCGAGCCGAAGGGCCCATCGATCGCGCCCAGGCCAGGCTGGTCCACCTTGCGCTCACCCGTCACCACGCCCAGCGCCTGTTCGCTCTCGCGGATCTTGTAGCCACGGGCCTCGACGACCTGCGCCGCGGCACGCAACCACTGATTGGCATCGCCCTCACGCGGGAAGATGCAGGCTTCGGGCAGGCCAGCGCTGTCATTCGCGGCCAGCGGGTCCTTGCCGGACAGGGCCGAGCAGCCGCTCAGCAGCACCAGCCCCACTGCGAGCAGTGTCATGCGCGGCAGGCGCGAGCGCGCTGACGTATCAGCCACGCTCGGCCGTGCGGGAAATTCGGGAAGTCGATGGAGCATGCGAACGTCTCCGGTCAGCCACTTGAGCCGGCGCGGCATCACGATTTTCACACCATGAGACACGCCAGAGGCACTAGACTGACACATAAGTCTTGTAGGATTTCTGCATAATTATGGTATCGAGACAGCGGAATACCCTGGATGCAGCAAGCCTCATCTTAGCGCCCAGCCATGCCAGCGCCTACCGTATCCAGCCCCCGACAATGGGCGACAAGGCCGCACCGCCATTGCCATCCCGCACGATGATCACGCAACGCCAGCACTGCCAGGACCGCTCGCTCGGCGCGCAAACCGCCGGTCAGCGCGCGCAACACTGGTTACATATGGAAACGATATCGCGCGGACAACTCACGACGCTACAGGTTCAATAAGTTACCATTATCGACGAATAGGCAATCAGGGAGAGAAATTTATGTCAGAAAATGCCGACCAGCCCGCGGTCGCCAAGATCAATCCGCCAGTCTTCTTCGGCTCCGCCGTGGTGATTCTGGCGTTCGTGATCTTTACGGTCGCCATGCCGGATACCGCGCAGACCGCCTTCGGTCATGTCCAGACCTGGATCATCGACACCGTCGGCTGGTTCTACCTGCTGGCCATGGGCGTGTTCGTGATCTTCACGCTGGGTCTCGCCTTCTCGAGCTATGGCGACATCAAGCTGGGGCCAGACCATTCCGAGCCTGATTTCAGCTACGGCTCCTGGTTCGCGATGCTGTTCTCCGCGGGCATGGGCATCGGCCTGATGTTCTACGGCGTCGCCGAGCCTGTCTTCCACTTCACTGCGCCTCCGGTCGGCGATGCCGGCACCGTCGAGGCCGCCCGTGAAGCCATGAAGACCACCTTCTTCCACTGGGGCATCCACGCCTGGGGCGTCTATGCCGTGGTGGCGCTGGCGCTGGCCTACTTCAGCTTCCGCCACAACCTGCCGCTGCGCATCAGCTCTGCGCTGTATCCGCTGATCGGCAAGCGCATCCATGGCCCGATCGGCCATGCCGTCGATATCTTCGCCGTCTTCGGCACCATGTTCGGGGTCGCGACCTCGCTGGGTCTGGGCGTGCTGCAGGTCAGCTCCGGCCTGCATTATCTGTTCGATATCGACAACGACCTGACCACCCAGATCATCCTGATCGCCATCATCACCTGTCTGGCGACCGTTTCCGTGGTCATGGGTCTGGACGGCGGCATCCGTCGTCTCTCCGAGCTGAACCTTGGCCTGGCACTGGCGCTGATGCTGTTCGTGCTGTGCGTGGGCCCGACCATCTTCCTGCTGCAGACGCTGATCCAGAACATCGGTGGCTACCTCAGCGAAGTGGTCGACAAGACCTTCAACATGTTCGCCTATATCCCCGAAGATGGCCCGTCCAAGTGGCTGGGTGGCTGGACCCTGTTCTACTGGGGCTGGTGGATCGCGTGGTCCCCGTTCGTGGGCATGTTCATCGCACGCGTCTCGCGTGGCCGCACCATCCGTGAATTCGTCTACGGCGTGCTGTTCGTACCGATGGGCTTCACCTTCCTGTGGCTGACCTTCTTCGGCGACAGCGCCCTGCACATGCTGCTGACCGATACCGCGGGCAACCTGGCAGAAGCGGTCTCCGCCGATGCATCCGTGGCACTGTTCAAGTTCCTGGAGCTGTTCCCGTTCGGTAGCATCACCTCCATGCTGGCCACCCTGCTGGTCGTGACCTTCTTCGTCACTTCCTCGGATTCCGGCTCGCTGGTCATCGATATGCTGACCTCCAAGGAAGGTGACGAATCTCCGGTCTGGCAGCGTGTCTTCTGGGCCTTCTCCGAAGGTTTCGTCGCCGTGGCGCTGCTGATGGCAGGTGGTCTGGGCGCGCTGCAGACCGCTTCGCTGGCCTCTGCCCTGCCGTTCGCGATCATCCTGATGTTCGTCTGCTATGGTCTGCTCAAGGCACTGCGTCTCGAGGGCGTCAAGCAACGCTCCATGCAGCACCTGAGCAACACGCCGGGCCACACCGCCGGTGGCGCACGCAGCTGGCAGAAGCGCGTCCAGACCCTGGTCGAGACGCCGCGTCAGAAGAACGTCGAGCAGTACCTGATCAACACCGTCACGCCGGCACTGGCGGATGTCGCGAAGGAATTCGAGGCCCAGGGCCTGGATACTCGCGTCAATGACGAGGAAGACCGCAGCTATCTGCAGGTCAGCCACGGCGAGGAAGTCGACTTCGTCTACGGTGTGCGGGTGCGCGAATACGCAGCACCGGCCTTCGCGCTGCGCAACGTCAAGCGCAAGGGCACCAGCGATGTGGAGCGTCATTACCGCGCCGAGGTCTTCCTGCGTGAAGGTGGCCAGACCTATGACGTCATGGGTTACACCAAGGAGCAGGTGATCGGCGACGTGCTGGACCAGTACGAGAAGCACATGCACTTCCTGCACATGGCGCGCAACTGACGCCTGAGCGTTGCAAAAGTGATGACAGCTGATGACATGGCTGTCGCAAAGGCCCCGCCCCGTGCGGGGCCTTTGCGTATGTGGCCGAAATCAGCATGTCCGAGCCGACGACATTGGCTGCAATATCCGTGTGCGACCTTGAAAACCGCGTGCGCGCACCACATCTCCTACCAGGCATTCATCTACGGCTTGAGGGTGGTGCGCCGGCGACGATAGGGGTGGCCGATGAGGGCGATACAGTGAATTCGTTACCCTGCATCCCGCCCAGCCTCTACACTGGTGGCATACTGGCAGCACGGCTCGCCACCTGCATCTCCACTTTCCCCACAATGCCGTTCACTTCACATTTTTCAGGAGAGTCTTCATGTCCAACGATACCAATGCCATCGGCCTGCACACTGCCAGCGCCACTCAGCTGGCCGAGCACCTCAACATCCTGCTGGCCAACTACCAGACCTTCTACATGAATGCCCGTGGCTACCACTGGAACGTGAAGGGCAACCAGTTCTTCGAGCTGCACGTGAAGTTCGAGGAAACCTACACCGACCTGCTGACCAAGGTCGACGAGATCGCCGAGCGTATCCTGACCCTGGGTCACGAGCCGCTGCACGCCTACAGTGACTACGCGCGCGTCGCCACCATCAAGGAAGACACCCACGTCAGCGACGGCACGGCTTGCGTCAAGGGCCTGCTGACCGGTTACAAGTCCCTGATCGAACTGCAGCGCGAGATCATGTCCGTCGCGTCTGACGCCGATGATGAAGGTACCGCTTCACTGGTCGGTGACTACATCCGCGAGCAGGAAAAGACCGTGTGGATGCTGTCCGCCTACCTGGGCGAGTAAGCGCTCAAGCCAATGCAGTGCCAGGGCATGGCAGCGCGGATCTTTGATGCTGCTGCCTGACGCTGTACTTGACTGACACTGGGCCGCGAGGCATTCGCGCAGTGTGAACGCCGCCTTTCGACCCTGCACACGCGGGACTCGAAAGGCGGCGTTGTCATGTGGCCATGAAGGCCCGCCAGATACCGACCAGGAGGGTTGCATGTCACTGCCGCTGACACGTCTGCTACGCAAGCTGCTGCATGTGGCTGCCAAGCCCATGCGCCACGCCCAGAGCAAGGATGGCTACGTCATTCACGCCTATCGTGGCTACGGCTCGCACAGCGAAGCCTTTCTGATGGGGCGCATCTTCCGCCAGCCCGGCTCACGCAGTCAGCTGGCTCCCGGCGCCGGGCGCGACCTGATGGATGTCGGTCGCCGCATGCTGCGCTGGGGCAAGAGCGGCGTCGAGGTAGAGGTCGCGCTGGGGGACAACCGCACCACCGCCATCACCGACCGCGATGGCTACTTCAGCGTGCATCTGCCGCTCGATGAGCCGCTGGAGCACCAGGGCCAATGGCATACCGCCCGCATCACCGCGTGTCCGCCGAAGCAGCCTCCGGTGGAGGGTGAGGCGCAGGTCTATCTACCGCCCATCAGTACACGCCTCGGGGTGATCAGCGATATCGACGACACCGTGATGTACACCGGTGTCGCCAACAAGCTCAAGATGCTTTACCGCCTGTTCATCGAGTCCGCCGAGCGGCGCACCGCCTTCCCCGGCGTGGCCGCGCTCTATCAGGCGCTGCATGAGGGTGATGACGGCCAGCAACAGCGCCCGCTGCTCTATGTATCGCGTGGCCCGTGGAGCATCTACGAGATGCTGGAGGTCTTCTTCCAGCACAACCGCATTCCGGTCGGGCCGATCCTGTTCCTGCGCGAGTGGGGTCTGACCCTGCAACGCCCACTGCCCAGACGCTCCGAAGACCACAAGCAGGCGCTGATCGAGAAGATGCTCGGCCTGTATGACGAGATGCAGTTCCTGCTCATCGGCGACAGCGGCCAGCATGACCCGGAAGTCTACGCCGAGGTCGTGCGCCGTTATCCCGGCCGCATCTGCGCGATCTACATTCGCCAGATAGGCGATTCGGACTCGCGCAAGGCCGAGCTGGACCGGCTCGGCGAGGAGCTGGCCGCGCTCGGCTGCGTGATGCTGTTGAGCACCGACAGCCTCGACATGGCGCACCACGCGCATGCCAACGGCTACATTGATGCCGCCAGCGTCGAGATGGTACGTGCCGAGATCGAGCATCAACTCGCCGACGAGCCGGCCTGAGCGCCTCGCTAGCCAGCGGATAGATAGCGGCACTATCGCGGTACTACAACGCAAGACGGAGACCCCAGGGTCTCCGTCTTGCGTTGTGCGCGACTGATATGAGCCTCACCGAACGGCTCTGCCGAATGACGGCCTCAGGCGATGCGTGAGCGAATCAGCTGATCGAGCGACAGCCGTCCCGGGCCCTGCAATACCAGCACCAGCAGGCTGGACAACCACAGACCATGAGTGACCCAGGCCTGGGGATAGACGAACAGCTGGATGGTCAGCGTCATGAGGGCCAGCCCCAGCCCCAGCGCCGCGAAGCGCGTCCCCAGCCCCAACCACAGCATCAGCGGGAACAGGTGCTCGGCGATGGTCGCCAGCCAGGCGGCCAGTATCGGCGAGACCAGCGGCAGGGCGTATTCATGCTCGAACAGAAAGAAGGTGCTCTCCTTGATCGAGAAGCCGTCGACCTTGGTCTGCGCCGACATGAAGAATACCGCGCCGACGATGATGCGCATCAGGATCAACAGCGCATCCATGCGCAGGTTTTCCAGCCAGACGAACACTTTCAGGACCTGCCCCGCCACACCGGTACGAACCGCAGGCGTCGTTGATGATTCAAGGCTCATGATGAGGCCTCCTCAAGGGTGCGCCAGGGCGCGAAGGGTCAAACAGAAAGAGCCAAGCAGAAAAGAACCAGGCAGGATCAGGTCGGCGCGCGAAAGACACCACTTGCCAGCAGCAGTTCGAGCAACAAGGCAGCGGCCTCGCACAGCACCGTGACCTGCACCTCCAGCGCCGGGCGTGTGATCAAGATCCGCTCCGGGCGCGCGGTAGCCAGACCTTCAAGCGTCGCGTCGGCATGCTGATGGCGCTGCCAGATCTCGAGCACCGCATGCTCCAGGTGCAGCAGACAAGCCGCGGGGTGCGCCGAGAACCTGAGTTCCATCACCGCCTCAGGCGGCAGTCCCGCCAGCTGAGTCGGCACCAGGGCTTCGGCGTCCGCCGCGTGATAGGCCACCAGGCGAGCGGCCTCGAAGCGGGCCAGGTCCACCGCATAGAACGGCAGCTGAGCGACCGACACCTGACGCGTCTCGACCAGTGTGGTCAGGGTCGCGTGCAGGGTCTCGGCAAGCCCGGCCCCGTACTCCATCATCAGCGGTGAGCGCGGCAGATGCTGGCGGGAATGATCGTGGGCCAGGGCCGCAAAGAAGCGCTCGCCCACCACCTGACGGGTCACCGGATACGCCTCTTCCTGCGCACTGATCAGGCTGGCCCAGACATTGTTGCGATAGACATCGAGGCGCTGCTGATGGCCTGCCTCGATACCCAGAAGCGCGGCATCGGGCTGGGTGAGTGCCTCGATGAAGGCGCGCTGCCAGTCGGGCTGGCGCTCAGCGCTGGCATGCCGCTCGAGAGAGGTCATCGGTCGCCCTCCATACCGGAGCGCGTCAGCTGCTGCGCCCGTGTGCTGTGCAGCAACGCCTGAGCGCGCGTGGTCTGCCCCAGCAATACCTCCAGCGCCGGCACCTGGGTATCCCACTCAATCAGCGTCGGACGCGGCCCGATGCGATTGATGAAGTCGGCATACAGCGCCCAGACCTCATCGCAGACCGGCGCGCCATGGTTGTCGATCAGCAGGCCTTCACGCGAGTCCTCGCCATGCCCCGCCAGATGGATCTCCCCGACGGCGTGGCCCGGAATGGACTCCAGCCAGGCCGCAGGATCGATCCCGATGTTGTGCGCCGAGACGAAGACATTGTTGACGTCGATCAACAGTCCGCAGCCACTGCGCTCGACCAGGCGAGTGAGGAAATGCGTCTCGGGAATCAGTTCCGCCCCCAGCTCGCGCGCATCGAAACGCAGATAGTGGGCGGGATTCTCGATCAATACCTGACGGCCCAGGGTGTCCTGCAACTGCATCAGGTTATCGCTGACCCGTGCCAGCATCGCGTCCGTCAGCGGTACCGGCAGCAGGTCGTTGTAGAAGTGGCCGCTATGGCCGGCCCAGGCCAGGTGTTCTGATACGCTGGTGGGCGGATGACGCTCGCAGAGCGTTCTGAGGCGCGCCAGATGCATGGCATCCAGCGGGCGCTCCGATGCCAGCGACAGGCCGACACCATGAATCGAGAGCGGGTACTCCTGCAGCGCATCCAGCCGGGCATGGGGTGCCCCGCCGGCGCCCATGTAGTTCTCGGCATGAATCTCGAGAAACCCCAGCGCCGGGCGCGACGACATCAGCTCACGCACATGCTGCGCCTTGAGGCTGATGCCGACGGCCATCTCGTCGAGGGACGGATAGGCCGTACCGAAATCCGGACTGCCGGAGGAAGGGGATGGCTGGTGCATGAAGACCTCTCGAGGCGGCGAACATCCGGTGGCGGCGTGGCGCCAGGCCACCGGACGTCAAGTTCGGGGGGGGGCGCTCGGGAAAGCCCGAGCCAGCCCCGAGGCGTGATGCTTACTTGATCTCTTCCAGGCTGCCGGTGCCATTCGGCGTCTCGATGGAGGTGCAGGTGCCTTCCGGAACCAGCTTCCAGGCATTGCCCTGATAATCGACGGTGGAAGTCCCGGCACACGAAGTGCCCGGGCCAGCGGCGCAGTCATTCTCACCGGCCAGCGACACGCCGTAGCACTTTTCCATGCCCGCCGCGTGGGCCGGGAGGGAGACGACAGCGGTAGACAGAGCGACAGCGGTTCCGAGTGCGGAGGCCAGGGCAAAAGCGGTCTTGGCGGACTTGTTCGTCTTGGTAGACATGGGCACATCTCCTGAGAAAATGCTCTTTAATGAGCCAAACGTTATTTATCTATCACTTTCGCCCCTGCGCTGCGGGCTCAATCCAACTTACGGGGGGCTTGGGGAGATGGATGCAGAAAAGATCGAAATTCTTGCCGCGACTCGACAATATCGCGCTGACCGCACTCCCCTCATCGCATGCGGAAACGATACCCCGCGCTTGCGTTGACCTCGCCATGCAAACGCCAGCGGCCCCATATAGGGGCCGCTGGCGTCGACTGTCATCTGCTGTCTGAGGGCATGTCGCAACGTCTGTTGTAACCTCAGTCGCAACGGCTGCCTGGAGTGCTGCAGGCGATGAGGCCGATCAGCTATCGCCCTGCCACTTGCGCTCCATGAGCTCCCAACGCGAGAGCGACGCAGGCGCCTGCCCTGCCTCGGTGTCCAGTGCTTCGGCACCCGGTGCCTCGGCATCCGGTACTTCGGCACCCGGCGCTCCGGCGACATCCTGGCCTTCACTGGCCGCCGCTTCTTCAATGGCAGGCGCTTCTTCACTGGCAGGCTGTTCGGGCGCGGGCTGGCGATCAAGCGTCGGCGGCGCGGATGCCGGATGCTGATCCAGCGCCTGCTCGGGTTGATGCAGGGTGTCGCGCGACTGGCGCACCAGCGCTTCCGGCAGTGGCTTCTTCATGCGCGCGCCGAGTTCCAGCAGCTCCTCGGCACGGCTGATCAGGTTGCCGCGCCCGCTGGCCAGCCGCTTCATGGCGGTATCATGTGCCTCGCGCGTGCGTCCCAGCTGAGTGCCCAGCTCCTCGAGGGATTCGGCGAGGCCACGGAACTTGTCGAGCAGCGCTCCCGCGCGTTCACCGATCACGCGCGCATTGTCGTTCTGACGCTCCAGGCTCCACAGACTCGCCACGGTGCGCAGACTGGCCAGCAAGGTGGTCGGCGTCACCATCACCACGCCCTGGGTGAAGGCGTCCTGGAACAGGCTGTCATCGTGTTCGAAGGCCAGCGCGAAGGCCGGCTCCATCGGCAGGAACAGGAACACGAAGTCCGGCGAGCCCAGCCCCTCGATGGCGGGATAGTTGCGCCGCGCCAGCCCGGTGACATGGCCACGCACCGAGGTCAGATGCGCACGCAGCGCGCGTGCTCGCGTCACGTCGTCCTCGGCGTTGACGTACTCGGTGTAGGCGGTCAGCGAGACCTTGGCATCGATGATCAGGTGCTTGTTGTCCGGCAGGTAGACGATGGCATCCGGACGCTGGCGTCCGCCCTCGCCGGTGAACGACACCTCGCGCTTGAACTCGATGCCATCACGCAGACCGGAGCGCTCCAGCACGGTCTCCAGAATCATCTCGCCCCAGTTGCCCTGCATCTTGCTGTCGCCCTTGAGCGCCCGCGACAGGTTGGCCGCCTCCTCGGTGATCTGGCGATTGAGCCCCGCCAGCTGGTCGAGCTGACTCTTGAGGCTGGTGCGCTCACGTACCTCCTCGCCATGCAGCTGCTCGAGGCGTTGACGGAAGTCGCCGACCTGCTCACGAAACGGCTTGAGCAGCTGCTCGAGCTGGGCGCCACTGGCGGCGGTGAAGCGTTGCTGGCGCTCCTCGAACACCTTGCCCGCCAGCTGCTCGAATTCCTGACTCAGGCGCTCGCGCGAGTCGTTGAGCAATGCCAGCTGCTGCTCGTGATGGCTGGCCTCCTGACGCTGGCGCGTCACCAGCGAGGCATGTGTCTCGCGCAGCTCGGCGTAGCGCTCGCTCAGTGTCTCGAGACGCTCTTCACGCTCCAGCAGCTGCGCCTCCAGCACTTCCTGCTGGCGGGTCAGGCTGCGTGCCAGCGTCTGCTGCTCACTCAGGGCGCGTGACTGTTCATCCAGGCGCCCCTGCAGCGATTCGCGCAGCGTGGCGAGCTGCTCCGTCAGCGCATCACGCGCCTGGCGCGCCTCCTCCAGCGACTGGCTCAGGTAGCGTTGCTGCTGCTCCGCCTGCTGCCCATCCAGTGCGGCACGTTGCTCGATCAAGGCCGCCCGCTGCTCGGCCTGTTGCTGGCGCTCACGCGACTCGTCCAGCGAGGCCTGCCACGCTTGCTGCATCGACTGCTGCTCCTCCTCACTGCTTTCCTGCAGCGCATGGAGCTGCTCGCGGCTTCGTCGCCAGCCCAGCCCCAGGGCCAACGACAGCATCAACAGCACGCCGACCAGCAACCACATCACGGCGGAAGATTCAGAAAGCAGCGACATCGGGCACTCCATGGCCTGTGAAAACGCAGCGGGGTTGCCCCCTTGAAAGTCAGTATCGCGCATCCATGTCTTGAGTGTCAGGGCACGAAAGGACGGGAATTGCCTGCCATCATCGAGCGATGCTCACCACGGTGAGTGACGCACGCCGAGAGCAGAATTCTCCCCTTCTCTGCCCAGCACGCTCGCAAGAGCCGAAGCACGGAAAGGAGATTCGCATGACACAGCAGACCGATCAGCAGACACGTCAACAACTGCAAGGTAAGCGCGTGGCCATTCTCGCGACCCATGGCTTCGAGGAATCCGAGCTCGCGGTGCCACGCGCCGCACTGCAGGAGGCGGGCGTCGAGGTAGACATCGTCTCGCCGGAGAAAGACGGCATTCGCGCCTGGGCCGAAACCGACTGGGGCGAGAAGTACCAGATCGACACCCCGCTCAGCGATGCCAGCGAACACGACTATCACGGCCTGGTGCTACCGGGTGGCCTGTTCAATCCGGACACCCTGCGTCAGGACGAGAGCGCACTGAGCTTCGTGCGCAGCTTCTTCCAGGCCCACAAGCCGGTCGCCGCCATCTGTCACGCGCCGTGGATCCTGATCGATGCCGGCGTCGTCGAAGGCCGTCAGATGACCTCCTTCCCTTCCGTCGCACAGGACCTGAAGAACGCCGGTGCCGAGTGGCAGGACAGCGAAGTGGTGTGTGACAGCGCGCTGGTCACCAGCCGCAAGCCAGCAGACCTTGATGCGTTCAACGCCAAGCTGCTTGAGGAACTGGCCGAAGGCAAGCACCAGCATCAGCACGCCTGAGGCCGCAAGCCAGAGAGCCGCAAGCTAGATAGCCGCAAGCTCTGAAGCTTGAACAGACAGACGCCCCTGCCACTTCGGCAGGGGCGTTTTCGTTGCCTCAAGGGCGCAATCCGGTGCCTTGGCGGCAGAAGTGAAGTGTCCTCGCAGCACTGGCTGAACCCCTCATCTCCGAGGATCGTTGGCCACTCTGCAGCCGTGCATCCCAGAACCTCATTGCGAGCAACCACTTACGCCACAGGCAACGCAATCTGGACAACTCAGCTCCACAACAACACGACAAGCGACGCACGGAGACATTAGCGAACGCCTTTCGTAAAAGGCGCTGCGACACGATATTCTGACGACAAGGATCCTCTTGGGTGACTGACCGACCATACGGGAGACCGCCCCATGCATATCTCTACCTTGACCACAGCCCTTCACTCTCCGCTGACTTCCCTGCTGCCCTCCTTACTTCTGGGACTGACGCTGATGCTCGCCACGCCGACGCTGGTCGCCGCGGATGATCGCCATCGCGCGCAGGGCCAGCACGGCGAGCGCCACAGCACGCCGCACAGTCGCCACGAGGCGATCAAGCGCCGCCACCTCAGGATGTTCGACGAGCCGCGCGTGGAGCGCCATCACTCGCGCCAGCACTCTCGTCATGACATCCGCCGCCACGTCCCCAAGCGCCGCTACCATCAGCATGGGCGTCTTGAGCACGACCGCTACCGCCCGTACTACTACCAGAACCATGACTCCGGTCGGCATGGCATACGCCGCTACCATAACGGCGTGAGCATCGGCATTCCGGCGATCCGCATCAATATCAACTGAGCTTGCGCACTCTCATCAGGCCACGCCAGCGCCTGATGCCCAGAGATGACGACGCCCCCGCAGGCTGACCTGCGGGGGCGTCGTTCGTCTACGTGACGAGTCTTGCCTGAGAGTTGATCAAGCGGCCTTGGCAGGCTCGGCAAGTTTCGTGATCAGGCCCTTGAGCACCTGCCAGAATTCACCGACCGACTCGACCTCGACCCGCTCGCTGGGCGAGTGGGCACCGCGAATCAGCGGTCCGAAGGAGATCATCTCGAGCTGGGGATACTTGGCCCCCAGAATGCCGCACTCGAGCCCGGCATGGATGACCTTGATCTCCGGCGCACGGCCGGTGACGCGCTCGTGCAGGCTGCAGAAGCGCGCCAGCAGCTGCGCATCCGGCGCCGGCTGCCAGCCCGGATAGGCATTCTCGGCCGTGGTGGTCGCGCCGATCAGCGCAAAGAGCCCACGAATGCGTTGCTCCATCATGGTCACGGCATCATCGCGCAGCGAACGCACCAGCGCGCAGAGATGGAAGCGCCCCTCGCGCAGCTGCACCACGCCGAGGTTGTTGGAGGTTTCCACCACGCCTTCCACCGCCGCGCTCATGCGCTCGACCCCGTAGGGCGCGGCATCCAGCACCGCGACCAGCCGCTGGGTGTCCTCGACGGACAGCGCGTTCTCGGCGTTGCCGCGGGTCACGCTGAGCGAGACATCCGGGTCCGTCTCGCGCAGCTCATCGCGAATCTGGGCCTCGAAGTCCGCGAGGCGCTGGCGCGCGGCGGCGACGCGCTCGTCATAGATCACCACGCCGACCGTGGCCTCACGCGGCAAGGCATTGCGCAGCGTACCGCCAGACCAGCTGACCAGACGCGGCTTGAACTCGGCCAGCGCGACCAGCGCGCGTGACATCAGGCGATTGGCATTGCCGCGCCCACGATGGATATCGAGCCCGGAATGGCCACCGACCAGGCCGCCGATGGTCAGCTCCAGCTCCGCTTCGGCATCCTTCAGAGAGGAAGTGGCAAACTCGTGGGCGACATTGATGTCCGCGCCACCGGCACAGCCGATATAGACCTGACCGCGGTCTTCCGAATCCAGATTGAGCAGGTAGCGCCCTTCCAGCCAGTTCTCGGCCAGATTCAGCGCGCCGCCCATCGAGGTTTCCTCCTCGAGGGTGAACAGCGCTTCCAGCGGGCCGTGCACGAGGCTGTCGTCTTCGAGAACGGCCAGCGCCGCCGCGACGCCGAGACCGTTGTCGGCCCCCAGAGTGGTGCCGCGCGCCTTGAGCCAGCCGTCTTCCAGATAGGTATCGAGGGAATCACGCGTGAAGTCGTGATCACTGTCGCTGGCCGCCTGGGCGACCATGTCGAGATGGCCCTGCAGCACGATGCCCGCTGCGCTCTCGTGGCCGGGGGTGGCGGGCTTGCGCAGGCGCAGGTTGCCGAAAGCGTCGCGATCATGGGCGAGACCACGCGCTTCGGCCCAGTCGATCAGATAGGCCACCAGCGCGGCTTCATGCCCGGACGGGCGCGGGATATTGCACAGAGTGCGGAAATGACGCCAGAGGATGGCGGGGTCCAACGTATCGATATGCTCATTCATGGCGAAGATTCCTGTTCTTGTCATCAATGAGCATACGGAACAGCGGACGGGCGTGGCTAGTGGTTGTCGACACCTATCGATCAGTGACTTCGAATATGCAAGGATGACAATCACGACCCTGCTGACAGCTGCATGCCATTCCCCACCTTCATCGGAGCCTTTTATGCCTCGTCGACTACTGCTGCTGACCGCCATCTCCGCCACTGCTGGCCTGCTGATGCTGAGTGGCTGCTCGCCGATTCCTGACATGCCCGGCCCGATCGGCATTCCGGGCCTCTGAGCCACGCCCGGCCGCTCTGCTCTTGTCAGACAGGCTTGACCGATGCTCATGTCAGATGAGCTTGTCAGACGGCCTTGTCATTCGCTCTGTTCGATCAAGCGCCCGGTGGCCGCTCGGCACCAGCGATCGCGCGCCTTGCGGCCCACGATGCCCTGCCCCTCGGCCCAGCTGATGAAGGCAGGCGCATCCTGTCCGCCCAGCGCCAGCACCAATCCGTGACGTGACGCCTCATCGAGTCGTGCAGGCTCACAGGATTCGAGTACTGTCTCGAGCCACGGCCGCACCAGCGCCAGCCCCCCGCCACCACGGCGATACCAGTCCAGTCGCTGCGCGCATGCGGCTGGCGTCAGCATGGCCAGGTCAGTTTCACTTCCCCGCTGCCTCAGCCTGTCGGCCAAGCCGGGCGGCAAGCCGTGCAGCTCATGCGTGAGCAGGCTGGGCAGCAGGCGCTGGAAGTCCTGCTGCAGCGCGCCGAGCAAGGCATCCTGCGCCAACTGCCCGCGCGGCGCAGATTCGCCACTCCCGCTTTCGCCGATAGCCTTGCCCATCATCACTGCGTGCTCGCCACTGGCGGCATCGCGCTTGAGGCCCATGCGCAGCGGCACGAAACCCTGCGCCAGCCAGAAGGCGACCAGATCGGCCTCGGCCCCGAAGCTGGTGCCGAGCCGCGTGACGCCTGCCGCCAGCGCCTGCTGCTCCAGCGCCTTGAGCAAGCGCGCGCCCTGACCACGCCGCCATAAAGCGGGATGCACCGCGATGCGCAGCACCCGCCACCAGCGGGCTTCGGCGGCGCCCTGGTGGCCTGCATGCGCCGCCAGCGACTGTGCCAGCAGATGCCCGCGCGGACGCCGCTTGCCGCACCAGATGTCATGCGCCAGAGGCGTCGGGAAGCCGCCCTCCTCGACGGCGGCCACCACCCCCAACCAAGCATCACGCCCTGTCGTGGCATCACGCTGACGAATCGCCATCAGCGTGAGCCCCGGCGTGTCGAGCAGCTGGCGCAGGTCCGCCGGTGTGGTGCGGTAATGCGCCTGCACCAGCAGGCCGAACAGCTGCCGCAACGCCGCCTCATCACGCGCCAATGCATCACGCTCCAGTACGACAATGTCGCAGCCCTCCAGCCACTGCTGAGCATTCTTCGCGCATGGCTCAGGCAGCTCAGGCGGCTGCGCCGAGAGCAGCAGCAGGTCATCGGTCAATGCTTCCAGCGGGTCGCCGGACGCCCAGCGCACGGGCGTCGTCATCTCCAGCGCCTGCCAGCCGGGACACTGGCGCTCGAGGTGATGGCGAAACCGCAACTGAAAGCCGCGACCGGTGCCTTCATAGCCATGCACGGTGGTGGCGAAGGCGATGCGCGGGAAATGCGCCAGATAGCCTTTCAGCAATGGCGTGGGGATGGCCGCGGCTTCATCGACGAACAGCCGCGGCAGCACCTCATCGTGGCAGGCGAGGCGAGCCGCCTCGATGGCATCCGGCGCCAGAAAGCGCAGTTCGCTGCCGGAAGCCGTGTCGCCCTCCGCCTGTCCAGCCGGCAAGCGAAAGACATTGCCCTCGCGCTGTCCCCGGGGCAGCAGGGCCGCCAGGCGTTCGAAGATCGCGCTGACCGCCGCAGGGCGTGGCGCCGTCAGCCAGACATCCTCCCCCGCCGCCAGACAGCGCGCCGCCGCGATGCCCAGCGCGCCACTCTTGCCACGTCCGCGATCGGCACTGATCACCACGGGTCGCGTAGGCGCCAGTGCCTCCAGCGCAGCCACGCTGGCGGCCTGGTCCTGCGTCAGGCAATCGCTGTCGGCGATGGCGTCTGCTCGCGCTGCTTGATCGCCGCCATCCAGCGATGGCGCAGGCAAGTGTCCACCCTGTGGCCAGTGCAGCACACTGGCATGCGATGAGAGGCGCCGCGCCAGCCGCGCCAGCCGCGCCAGATAGCGTGCCGTCAGCTGCTGCCGCTCGAAGGGCCAGTGAGCCAGACGCGCGTGATCGCCATCCGGCACTGGCGCAGGGTCTGCCGCGGCCCAGGCGGCAGGCGTCATCAGCACCAACAGCCCCCCCGCCTTCAGGGTGCCGGCCACGGCGCCGAAGGCATCGGGGTCGAAGCCAGTCGCCGGCTGCGCTGCATCGAAGATGACCAGTGACTGCTCACCGCCCAGCTGAGTGGCGGCCTTGGCCAACGCCAGCGCACGCACGGGCATCGCGCCCGGCGTCGACAAGGCTTCACCTGTGCCCAGCCACAGCGGAGCAGGCTCACGCGCTGGCCACCGCTCGCAGATCGCCTGCGCGGCGCCAGTGGGGTCATCGCCGCTGATCCACAGGCAGGCACGCTGACGCCGCGCGAGCAGATGTTGATGCAGCGTTCGGCACCACGCCTCGAGGGCAGGCAGATCAATGCGAGAAGGAGAATCTGAAGGAGGAGTCGTCATGTCGCGCAGCATGCCGCATGGCAGCGCGCCAGACCAGATGGCGCGAGAAAGTCGTGAGGCAGCCGTAAAGTAGTCGTGAGAAAACCGCGACCTGCTCGGCGCTGCCGCCAGGCCTGCCACCCGCCCCTGTTACTTGTGAAGAATCTCGTGCTTACTTGAGAAGAAGCTCATACTCATACAACGCCCCGTTGCAAGATGAGCAACGCAAGCGGCGCAGGGATGAGAATGGTTATATTTAGGCTTATCGGGATAATGAAGCTCCACTTCCCATCATTGCGAGTCCCCCCGATGCCACAGCGTCACTCCCTCACCACTGCTCTGCCCCGCGCGCTCAAGCCTTGCCTGCTCGCCCTGAGCCTGGCGGCAACATTCGTGGCGGGTCAGGCCTCGGCACTCGAATACCCGATCGGCACGCCGGTCAAGGAAGGCGGCATGGAAATCGCTGCGGTCTACCTGCAGCCGGTGGTGATGGCCCCGGCCGGCAAGCTGCCTGCCAATCAGGCCGATATTCACCTGGAAGCCGATATCCACGCGCTGATGGAAAACGACAACGGCTTCGCGCCGGGCGACTGGATTCCCTATCTCGGCATTCACTACACCCTGACCAGGCAGGGTGGCGAGGCGCCGATCGAAGGCGAGCTGGTGCCGATGATCGCCAATGACGGCACCCACTACGGCAAGAACGTCAAACTGGATGGCCCGGGCAAGTACCACCTGACCTTCGAGATCCAGCATCCGGACATGCCGCGTCATATCGACAAGGAAACCGGCGTCGCCGAGTGGCCGCAGACCATCACCACCGACTACGACTTCGTCTATGCCGGCGTCGGCAAGAAAGGCGGCTACTGAGCGCTGCTCTGCCCTTTCTGCATGCCCCTGAATGTCTGCATCCCGTGAGGCGGCCATTGCCGCTTGCTCCTTCGATGGCCGCCTGTGCTGACCTGCACTCGCGGCCATTGGTCGCTCTACCACCAGCGCCTTGCGCTGGTGTCAGTGTGCGCTTTCCCTCATCGTCCGAAGTGTCCCATGCGCCTGACCTCTCTCTTGCCCTCCCTCTTGCCCTCTCACTTGCCATCTCGCCTGCCCTGTCGAGTGAGCGCCCTGCTGCCCGCGCTCGCCATGTTGCTCGTGGCCCTTTTGCTCGTGGCCCTGCTGCCTCGGCCGGCGGCCTCCAGCGACATGCCGTCCTACGACCTGACCCTCGACAACGGCAAGCTCATCCCTGAGGTCCTTGAGGTGAAGGCCGGCGAGAAATTCGTCATCCAGCTGCACAACGCGGGCAATACGCCGGCCGAATTCGAGAGCAACTCCCTGCGCAAGGAGAAGGTGCTGGCACCGGGCGTTAAGTCGTTCGTCGTCATCCATCCGCTGCGCGCGGGCAGCTATGACTTCTTCGATGATTTCCACCTGCCGGACGCGCGTGGCAAGGTCGTCGCCGAATAAGCTCGGCCACCCTGTGCCAATGACGCCTTTTCCGTCATCGATGGCGCGCACCGAACGTCAGTAGAAGAGAGTCCGCATGTTTGATCAGATCCTGTTTATCGTCTGGCGTGAAAGCGTCGAAGCCATTCTCGTCATCGGCATCATGCACGCCTGGCTGGTGCAGTCCGGCACCCGCGCGGGCCTGCGCTACCTGTGGGGCGGGGTCGTCGCCGGTCTGGTGCTGGCCGGCCTGATGGGGGCAGCGCTGATGGGCGCCAACACCTGGCTGACCGGCACCGCGCAGGAGGTCTTCCAGGCCGTACTGGTACTGACCGCCTGCCTGTTGATCACCCAGATGGTGCTGTGGATGCGCACCAAGGGCCGCACGCTCAAGGCAGAACTCGAGAGCGGCCTGGCCAGCGCCGTCTCCTCCGGCAGCTACTGGGGCGTGGCGACGCTGGTCGCCATCGCCGTGGCACGCGAAGGCGCGGAAACCGTCGTCTTCCTCTATGGCATGGGCGCCGCCAGCCTGCAGTCCGGCGGCATCGCCAGCTTCGCGCTCGCCGCAGGCCTCGGCTTCGCCCTCGCGGTGGCGACCTTCATGGCGCTGCAGCTCGGTTCACGCCTGTTCTCGTGGAAGCTATTCTTCCGCGTGACCGAAATCCTGCTGTTGCTGCTGGCGGCGTCACTGCTGATGTCGGGCCTCGAACAGCTGATCGGCCTCGGCTATCTGCCGGCGGGCCTCGACCCGCTGTGGGATTCCAGCTGGCTGCTCGATGATGGCAGCGGCCTCGGCGGGCTGCTGGCGACCTTTGCCGGCTATCGTGCCTGGCCTGCCACGACGATGGTGGTCGGCTATCTCGGCTACTGGGTCATCGTCGCAAGCCTCATGAAGCGTCAGCGCAAGAAGGAGCGCGTGGAGCAGCGCCGTCAGCTCACTGCCCGCGCGCGCAGCTGAGTCTTGTTCACGCGATCTGCCAGTCAGGAGAAACGATAGTCATGGCCAATTGCGGCTCCAGCCCCCACGGCGACATCGCCAACCTCATCGCCAGTGATGGCGGCACCTCGCCTGGCCGTCAGGCCACGCGCATCGCGCGCTTCGGACAGGCGATGCAGCAGCGGCGTGGTCTGATCCAGCTGGTGCAATGGCTGGTGGTCGGCGTCTATGCCTTTCTGCTGGTGGTGCCGGCCATGTTGCCGCTGCCGGATTACCAGGCGCATATCCTCACCAATCTGACGGTGTTCGCCGAGTTCGTGTTCTGGGGGCTGTGGTGGCCCTTCGTGCTGATCAGCATGGTGCTGATGGGGCGGGTGTGGTGCGGTGTCTTCTGCCCCGAAGGCACCCTGACCGAAGCCGCCAGCCGCATCGGCCTGGGTCGCCCGATTCCCGGCTGGATGCGCTGGGGCGGCTGGCCCTTCGTGGCCTTCCTCGGCACCACGCTCTATGGCCAGCTGGCCAGCGTCTATCAGTACCCGCTGGGCGCACTGGTGGTACTGGGAGGCTCGACGGTGGCCGCGATCATCGTCGGGCTGATCTACGGCAAGGGCACGCGCGTCTGGTGCCGTCAGCTGTGTCCGGTGAATGGCGTCTTCAATCTGCTGGCGCGCCTGTCACCGACCCACTTCCGTACCGACCAGGCCCGCTGGAACGCCCACAACCAGGCTGTCCGTCAGGGCAACGCCGTGCGCATGCACGCTCCTGACTGCGCGCCGCTGATTCCGCTCAAGCAGCTCGACAGCGCCGGTGACTGCCATGTCTGCGGACGCTGCAGCGGCTACAAGGACGCGATGCAGCTGGAGTGGCGTGCGCCGGGGGTAGAGCTGGTCGAGCCGCCGCAGCCGGTGCGCTTTACCCACTACTCGGTGCTGGTGTTCGGCCTGCTCGGCATCGCCATCGGCGCCTTCAGCTGGAGCGCCAGCCCGTGGTTCGTCACCCTCAAGCAGCAGCTGGCCTTCTGGCTGATCGATCACGACCTGATGTGGCCACTGACCACCACCCTGCCGACCTGGATTCTGACCAACTACCCCGAGCACAACGATGTCTTCAACCTGCTCGATGGCAGCCTGATCACGCTGTGGATCGTGGTCGGTGGCGGCCTGCTGGGCGCACTCACCAGCCTGCCGCTGCTGCTGGGTAACTGGCTGATGGGTGGCAAGGCGACGCTGTCACGTCTGTGGCACCTCTCGCTGAGCCTGATTCCGCTGGGCGGGCTGGGCGTGTTTCTCGGCCTCTCCGCCACCACCATGACGCTGCTGCGCGGTGATGGCATCAATCTCACCTGGGCCAATGATCTGCGCGCCACCCTGCTGGCACTGGCCTGCCTGTGGGGGCTGCGGCTGGCCTGGCGCATTACCGGTGAGCAGCGCAACGGCGGCCTGCTCGCCGGCAACGCTGCACGGCTGATCGGTACCGCGAGTGTCGCGCTGGCCTGCCTGCCCGCACTGGGCGTCTGGTATCTGATGTTCTGGGGCTGGTGACGCCCTGCTGGCTGGATGCTGGCTGACTGATCAGAGGCTCAAGACCTGACACACCAAGGCTTGAAAGACAAAGACCCGCCGATTGGCGGGTCTTTGTCTTTCAGCGACATGCGGCGTTTTCTCAAACTACGATCAAGGAGCCTTCAAGGCGCCATCAGTGCGCTGGGCTCTGTTCGGCACTTTCGCTGGCATCCGCCTTGCTGGCCGGGTCTTGCGGGCGACGGAACAGGAAGGCCGCCACGCTGCCGAGCACATAGACCGCGCCCAGCCACAGGAAGATATTGTCGAAGGCCAGCACCTCGGCCTGGATGCTGATGCGCTGGGCGATCATCTGCACACCGGCCTGCCACGGATCAGCCAGCCCCGCGAAGGTCGACTGATAGCTTGCCAGCTGATCGATCACCACCTGGCGGCTCTGGTCGATGGCCCCGATCATCTGGTTCCAGTGATAGTCCTCACGCAGCTCGCGGATGGTGTCGATCAGCGCCAGCCCCACCGCGCCGCCCAGGTTGCGCATCACGTTGAACAGGCCACTGCCGTTGCCTATCTCATGGGGCGCCAGACGTCCCATCGCCAGCCGGGAGACCGACAGCAGCACCATGATCTGGCCCGCGCCGCGGATCACCTGCGGCCAGAAGAAGTCATCGAAGCCCGAGTCCGAGGTCAGGTGCACGTTCATGCCGGTGCCGAGACCGGTCAGCACCAGGCCGATGCATAGCATCAGGCGCAGGTCGATGCGGTCGGAGAGCTTGCCCGCCACCGGCGCCATCAGGAACATCACCACGCCGCTGACGAACATCACCTGCCCGATCTGCACGCTGGAGAAGCCGGAAATCGAACCGAGAAACAGCGGCACCAGATAGACCAGCCCGTAGAGCACCACGCCGATCCAGAAGCCGATGATCGCCCCCAGCGCGAAGTTGCGGTCCCTGAACACCCGCAGGTCGACGATGGGGTTGCTGGTCGTCAGCACGCGCCAGAAGAAGCCGACTGCCGCGACCGCGCACACCACACTCCAGAACAGGATCAGCGAACTGGCGAACCAGTCATCGCCAGGCCCCTCCTCGAGCACGAATTCGAGGCTGCCGAGAAAGACCGCCATCAGCGCCAGGCCCAGCGTATCCAGACGACTGAGCAGACCGCGGTCGCCGCTGTCGATCTCCAGATTGCGCCACACCAGTGTCGCCACGATGATGCCCGGCACCAGGTTGACCAGAAACAGCCAATGCCAGCTCATGTATTCGGTGATGTAGCCGCCGACGGACGGCCCGATGGAGGGCGCCATGGTCGCCACCAGGCCGATCACCGCCTGGATGCTGCCCATCATGCGGCGCGGGAAGATCGAGAAGCTGGCCGCCTGGGTCAGCGGAATCATCGCCCCGCCCATGAAGCCCTGGACCGCACGCAGCACGATCAGGGCTTCCAGCGAGGTCGAGAGCGCACAGCCCAGACTCGCCAGCGTGAAGCCCAGCGCCGAGACGGTCAGCACCAGCCGCGTCGAGAAGATGCGCGCCAGCATGCCGGAGAGCGGAATCATCACGATCTCGGCGATCAGGTAGCTGGTCTGTACCCAGGAAATCTGGTCCTGACTGGCGGCCAGGCCCGCCTGCAGCTCGTTGAGCGAGCTGGACACGATCTGGATATCCAGAATCGCCATGAACATGCCGAACACCGCGGCCACGAAGCCGATCTGCTGGCGGCGCGTCGGCATGTCACTGGCGGTGCCCGTCGGAGGCTGGCTCGGGGGCTGAGCCGAGGACTGGGTCATCTCGACCATGCTTACTGCGCTCCGCGATCAGCGCTGGCGACCTGCGCGGCATCGGGCGCGAGGACGTCCCTGGAGAGGCTATCGACGGCATAGGTGCCGGTGTCCGCAAGCTCTCGTGTATCGACGCTGGGGATGACCGACAGACCGGCGCGCAGACGCGGCAGCGCATCCGCTGGGCCGGTCAGGCGAATGCGCACCGGCACACGCTGGACGATCTTGTTGAAGTTGCCGGTGGCGTTGTCGGTCGGCAGCAGACTGAACTCGGTGCCGGTCGCCGGCGCCAGGCTATCCACCACGCCCTCAAACTCGATGTCCGGGTAGGCATCCACCTCGAGACTGACCGGCTGGCCGACGCGCATGCGCTCGGTCTGGGTTTCCTTGTAGTTTGCCACCACATAGGCGCTCTTCACCGGCACCAGCTGCATCAAGGTCAACGAGGCGCTGGCCATGGTGCCCACCTCGACACTGCGATTACCGACCACGCCATCTTGCGGCGCGTAGATCGAGGTCTTCTCCAGCTGGTGGCGCGCGTAGGCGAGATCCGCCGCTGCTGACACCACCTGGGCACGCGCCGACTCCAGCTGCGCCTTGTAGACCTCAAGCTGCTGCCGGGCAGACACCAGCGCGGCCTGCTTCTGGGCAACGCTCGCCTCGGCGGTGCGCATGGTCACCTGGTCATCTTCATAGGACTGACGCGAGGCGTAGCTGCGGCTCTCCAGACTTCTGGAGCGCTTGAGATGCAGCGCCGCCTGATCGCGTTCGGCCCTGGCCGAGGCCAGCGCGGCCTTGGCCTCGTCGATCTTCGCGCCTTGCAGATCCAGCTGACGCTCGGCCTGGACTCCCCCGGTGCGGGCGTTGTCCAGCGCGGCACTGGCCTGGTCCAGATTGGCCCTGGCATCTTCGTCATCCAGCTGCACCAGCAACTGCCCCTTCTTCACCGGCTGGTTGTCATGCACCAGCATGCGCGTCACCCGCGCGGTGATCTCGGAGCGCACCGCGACGCTGTCGGTACGCACATAGGCGTTGTCGGTCTCCTGCATGAAGCGCCCGACCTGCCACCATTCGACCCCCATCACTCCACCAGCGATCACGCCCGCCACCACGATGAGTGCCACGACACCCTTGCCTGCCTTGTTCATTCGGCGACTCTCTCTTGCTGCCTGTCGGTGACAGGCGTGTAATCTGTCTGACGCTGCGGATGAGGCGGCCACGGCGCTTGCGAGCGCTCAGGCCACGGCTATCATCTTGCATCGCCACAAAGTGTAATGAATACTACACTTCCTTGAGGCAGCCCCGACAGTTTCGACAGACAGCGTCTCTCGTTCGCAATATCGCAACCTTGCCTGCTTCAGGCGGTTTCCGGATCACAGACAGGACACTCACATGACTGATTCGCCCTCATCAGAGACCGCCCCTGACTCGGGAAGCACCACGACTCGCGCCTCACCGCGCGGGGAAGCACGCCGCAAACGCCAACTGGAAGTCGCGCGTGAACACTTCCTCGAACACGGCTTCGCCGCGACCAGCATCAATGAGATCGCCCGGCAGGCCGGCGGATCACTGGCAACGCTGTATCGTAATTTCGGCAACAAGGACGGCCTGTTTCTGGCCGTGATGCAGCAGGAGGCGCAGACGGTGTGGTCGGTGATGGACCACGAAGCCAACGAGACACGCAGTGTCGAGGAAGCGCTGGAAGACTTCGGCATGGCGATGCTGGCGCTGGCCCTCGCGCCCGAACTGATCCGCCTGTTCCGTGGCCTCGCCTTCGAGAGCGGCCGCAACCCGCAGCTCGGCAAGCTGTTCCTCGACAACGGCCCCAAGCTGACGCGACAACGCCTGGCAGGCTACCTGTCGCGTCAGGTCGCCCAGGGCCACCTGCCGTCCACCGGCCTCGGCCAGGAACCGCTGGCCGCCGCCAACCTGCTCACCGGCATGCTGCTCAACCCGCTGCATGTCGACGCCCTGCTCGGCTGCCCACCCGACACCGCAAGCCCCGAACGACTCCGCCCACATGTCAGACGCTGTGTGCGCGTCTTTCTTGCCGGCTTCGGGGCAAGTTAGAGAGCTTGCTGGCTTCGGAGCAAGTTGAAGAGCTTGCTGGCTTCGGAGCCTGAGGGACAAGCTGTGAAAGGAAAGCGGGCACACGATCATCGAGGGAGGATTGAAGAGGTGAAAAGCGAGGGTCGAGGATGAGTAAAGGCCCGGGCAGCACTGCCGGCTTCAGGGCGTGTGGGTGAACTTCTGCATCTTCTTGACCAGCGTCGACTGGTTGATCCCCAGCGATGCCGCCGCAGCGCGAGTGGTGCGGTGCTTTTCCAGGGCTTGCTCGATCAAGCGCCGCTCCAGAGCTTCGATATGTTCCTTCAGCGTGCGCTCCTGTGTGCCATCCTCCGGGGCGGTTATCGCGCCGAGTATCATCGAGTCATCCCACCCGGAACTGGCATGCGCCGCAAGATACTCTGCCGGCAAGACATCGGACGTGATCACCTCGTTGGTGGTGGTCACCACGAGGCGCTCCACCAGATTGATCAACTCACGGATATTACCGGGCCATGCATGGCCGCCCAGCAGTTCGAGCACTTCAGGATCAAGGCGCCGGACCAGTGCATGACGCTGACAGAAATGGCGGAGGTAATGCTGCAGCAGCGGGATCACTTCGCTGCGCCGCTCACGCAGCGGTGGCAGCGTGATGGGCACGACACTCAGGCGATAGTAGAGGTCTTCCCGGAAACGTCCCTCCTTCACCCGAGCAGCCAGATCATGATGTGAGGCGATCAGCAGACGGACGTTGGTGCGCCGAAGCTCTGTCCCGCCGACAGGCATGAAACGCTGCTCCTCGACGACCTTCAACAATTTGGCCTGCAATGAAAGCGGCAGATCACCGATCTCATCCAGGAAGAGCGTGCCACCATTGGCGACGTCCAGAAGCCCCTGCTTGCCACGTGCGTTTGCACCGGTGAAGGCGCCAGGCGCATAGCCGAACAACTCGGCTTCCAGCAGCCCTTCCGGCAAGGCAGCACAGTTGAGCTCAAGGAATACCCCCTCGGCACGCGTGCTGTGCTCGTGAAGATAGCGGGCCAGCAGCGTCTTGCCCGTTCCCGTCTCGCCCTGAATCAACACCTTCACATCAGTGGCAGCCACGCGTTCCGCCAACGCGAAACAGTCGGCAGTAGCGTCACTGGTCACCAGCTCCAGCGACTGTTCATCCGTCCCGGAGCTGACGCTGTAGGTGTCATGCAGAGAGTGCAGTTGACGCAGCTGCTCCTGTGCATGCTTGGCGCGCAGCAGCTCGGTGATATCGCGCACGCTGGTGACCACATGGCTCAAGGTGCCGTCGTGGGCCAGCATCGGGAGACCGCTGACCAATATCTTGCGGCCATCGCGCAGACTCTGCACGAGGGTGACGGGCTTGCCGTCACGGATGACCTCCAATGACACCGACTTGGAGATATACCCCCGGCGCACCAGCTCCTGCATGTGATGCCCCAGCACGTCACTGCGCTTGAGCCCGGTAATACGCTCATAGGCCTGATTGATGGCGACGGTCACGCCACGCCCATCGGTGATATAGACACCGTCATGCAGGGCATCCAGCAATCGCTGGGTCGGCACCTGAGCCAGCAGATCAGACGCCGGATTCGCGCCAACCTCCGTGGCATTCTTCCCGGTTGAGCTGCCCCGCTGATTGGAGAGCGCGAGGCGTTCCTTGAGTTCCGCGGCGGACTCCACCTCCTGACGCGTCAAGATACCGATAACCTCACCACGTGTATCGATGACCTTGACGGCCTCCAGTGACTGGCGCTCCAGCAACGCCAGCGCTGCTTCAAGCCTGAGATCCTGCTCCACGTTCTGCATTGACGACTCCCCCGGCAGAAACCCC
This sequence comes from Cobetia sp. MC34, assembly GCF_018340035.1. Classification (NCBI taxonomy): domain Bacteria; kingdom Pseudomonadati; phylum Pseudomonadota; class Gammaproteobacteria; order Oceanospirillales; family Halomonadaceae; genus Cobetia; species Cobetia sp. MC34. The sequence continues at coordinate 13,230 of NZ_JADPPY010000004.1, read as the reverse complement.
CGCGCGCTCAGGCGGCGGGGGGACATGGGGTCACGATACGTCAATGCGAGGACGTCGGGGAGTCTGTCGAAGCGGCACCTGTCGAGGACAGGCTTGCTGTCTTGCTGTCGGCCGGCGCGATATCTGACTTGCCGATATCACGACTGAAGGTCTCATCGATCTCGCCGGAGAAGAAGCGCTTGCCGTAGATCAGCAGACACAGCGCAATGCCGATCCCGAAGGCCCAGGCAGCCCCCTTGATGACCAGTACGGCGGCGATCACCCCGGCAATGCCCAGGTCGCGCTGGCTACGCGCTTCCAGAATGCCCAAGCGCACGCTGACATAGCCCTGGATCAACAGCGTCAGTGCCAATGCTATCCCCAGGATGGGCTGGACCAGACTGACGATGGGCAGTAACAGCAGACCGGTGTTGGTGCCCCAGCGGAATGAGCCCGAGCCACCGAACAGCGAATGCATCGCCTGCTTGCCTTCCTTGTAGCGTTCGACCACCACCACCTGCATGGCAGCCCACAGCGGGCCACACATGGTGACGTCCGGGCCGAAGAGACTCATCAGTGTATTGCGCCCGCCGAAGATCATGTGTGCACGGTTGGCGTCGTAGTCGATCTTCTCGTCGGGGCGGGACTCATCAGCCTCCTCGACCAGTGCCTTGGACTGCAGAACATCGCCGAACAGCACGATATAGGCAGCCAGCACGGTCGGCAGCGCCGTCAGGAACATCGACAGCGGCGGCAAGCCGACACCGAAGACAGTGTACTGGCTGAACATGGTCACGAAATCAGGTTGGCTGAAGCCCCACTGCACATCAGGCCATGCGGCCTCGCCCACCAGCGGAGCGACGACGATCGCCAGCAGGATGATCGGGAAGATGCCCAGCTTGCCGAGATTGCTCCAGAACGGATTCGTGGTCTTCAGCTTGGCGAAATGACGCGAGAAGATGATGTAGAAAGCCAGACCTACTGCGATGCTGATGGTGATGGGATAGGTGTCGAAACGCCCGCCTTCCTTGAAGACCACGCTGATTGCGGCCAACCCCGCGCCCATGATGATGCCAGCCTTGATCGCCGAGGGGATCATGTTGACCACCTTGCTGGCCAGCCCCGTTCGCCCGAGCACGATGGCCAGTATCCCGAGCATCAGCTGGAAGGCAATCAAGGCATGCACCCGCGTCTCCCCCTCCGGGAAGGTCGCCACATAGGCCATCAACAGTGGAATGGCCGGCGTGATCCAGCCGGGAATGACCGGGTCGCCCAGCAGGTGGTGAACCAGATACAGCAGACCATTGAGCATCACGATGGCCAGTGCGGCCTCGAACGGCATGCCCAGGAGCTCCGTCATCAACGGGATGGCGGCGAGATCCACCGCGCACATCAACAGCCCTTGCAGGTAGTCGGGCAGCTCGAAACGGTAGTGCAGGAAGGGAAGACGAATCTTGAAGGGCCCCAGCGCGAAGTAGGGGCTTTCCTCACCGGGCTGGCGGGTTTTCCAGTGGCTCATGATGGCGTTCCTGTTGTTATCGTTATGCATCTTCACCTGTGGTGGAGATGGTGTTCAGAAAGGAGATTCAGCGCTTCAGTAGGCCGCGCGATAGATACTTTCGATATCGGCCTGGCTGAGCTGGCGTGGATTGTTGCGCAGCAGGCGTTCGACCTTGAAGGCATCTGCCGCAAGTGAGGGGATGTCCTCTTCGGGGATGTCGAAATGGCGCAGGCCGCTGGGGATGTCCACATCACGACATAGCTTATGTAGTCGCTCGACGACCAGTTCGGCAGTCGCTTCATCCTTGAGCTTGCGATGTGATGTATCGAGGGCCTCCGCAATATCTCGGAAGCGCTCGACACAAGCCAATGCATTCCAGCGCATCACGTGGGGCAACAGCAGCGCATTGGTCACGCCATGTGGCAGGTGGTAGCGCCCTCCCAACGGATAGGCCAAGGCGTGCACCGCCCCGACACCGGCATTACCGAACGCCATCCCGGCCAGCAGACTGCCAGTCGCCATGTCTTCACGCGCCTTGAGATCGGCAGGATTGGCATAGGCCTTGGGCAAGGCCTTGATGATCAGGCGCATGGCCTTGATGGCCAGTGCATCGGTGATCGGCGTGGCGAAATTGGAAAGATAGGCTTCGATGGCGTGGACGAGCGCATCGACACCGCTGGCGGCAGTGACATGGCGGGGGCAGCTCACCGTCAGCTCCGGGGCAACGATGGCGACATCTGGCAGCAAGTAATCATTGACGATGCCTTTCTTCATCCTCGCTTCGGTATCAGACAGAATCCCGATGTTGGTCACCTCGGACCCGGTGCCTGATGTCGTCGGCATGGCGATAAGTGGCGCACCGCGGACACGCGCCTTGTTCTCGCCAAACAGACTCTCGAGATCACCATCATGGGTGGCATACACCGCCACGCATTTGGCGATATCCATCGCACTGCCACCGCCTACCGCGATCAGGCTATCGCAGCCCCCCTCGCGGTAGCTGCTCATGCAGTCCTCGACGATATGCACTTCAGGTTCGGCGCTGACATCACTGAAGATGCGATAGTCCGTCAGGTGTCCCCTGGACTTGAGGTCATCCAATTGAGCCTTGATCGGCTCCAGTGTTCCGGACCCCAGTACACCAGGGTCGGTGACCAACATCGGCGAATGCATGCCCAGTCGCATGACCTCCTCAGCAAGACGAGTCGAGGCTTGTTGTCCGGTGATCAGACGATTGGCAGATTTGAAGCTGGCGATAGTCATGGCGATATCCTTTGGTGTGTGACGAGATGAATCCGCTGACCGCGTCTCTTGTCACTGTGGATAGCAAGCGCCATGCCAGCACCATTCACCTTACAACCTACTGATATTACTAGCATTGTTTTTAACCACCCTTCCAAGGTCGCTACACCAATGGTCTAGAGGTGATTCTATATCGCATCAAATAAGCGCCAATTAGATTCCCCATGGAATCAGAGACGATACCTATCATGCTGTGCAGTCGGCGTGGATTGCCTATACCGAAAAGTATGCGAATGACCAGAAGCGCACCCCGCAGAAAGCAGAACAGAGCCCAGAGCAGAGCGCGAAGAGCGGTACGCAGAGCGACAGGTCCCGCTCTGCAAGAGGCCGAGGGCGGGAGCCATCCCTCGGCGCCCGCCCATGCCGTCAAGGCGGCAGCAAGGCTAGGTCAGCCTCACAAGCTGGCCTTCACGGCGGCCAGGGCATCCTCGCCATCGCGCGTGGTCACGTCGGCGAGAAATTCCGCCAGCCGGTCCGGATTGGCGGCCAGCCAGTCGTGCGCCACCTCATCGAGGTCACGCTCCTTGAGGCTGTAATCGAGGATGAAGCCGCTCTGCTCTTCGGAGCTGAAGACCAGCTGATCGAGGAAGCGGGCGAGGTTGGGATTGGCTTCGGCGTAGGCGGCACGCACGACGGTCTTGACGTCACTGGCGCCATTGTCGGGGCCGAACACCGACTCCGGATCCTCCAGGATATGGGTGTCGAATTCCGGCACCATCCAGTGCGGTGTCCAGCCGTAGAAGGCGATCCAGCGTTGCTCGCGCTGGGCGGCACGCACCTCGCTGAGCATGCCGGGCGTCGAGGACTCCATCGCATCCCAGTCGCCCAGGCCATAGACATCATTGTCAATGGCGCCATTGAGCATGTCGCTGACGGTAGAGCCGCTTTCGATGGAGTAGACGGTCTCGTCGAATTGCTCGGCGTGGGCGGCAAGGTCCGCGGCGCTGTGGATGCCGGCCTCGTAGACATAGCCCGGCACCGCGAAGCCCATGCGGGCGCCGGTGACGTTGTTGCCGAGATCGGTGATCGCACCGGCGGCCATGGCCGCGTCATAACTGTCTTTCTGGGCAGGCAGCCAGCCAGCGAGGAAGGCGTCGCTGTCGCCGGTGGTCAGGGTGTTGTAGCCGACGGTGGAGCTGACTTCCTGTCGCTCCACGTCGTAACCCAGCGGGGCGAGAATCTGGGTGACGATCTCGCTCTTGACGGTGACGCCGGGCCACGGCGGCACGATCAGCGTCAGCTCGTCATCCTTGTCCTGGGCCGAGGCTGCCAGGCTAGCCGTGCTGAGCAGCAGCGTCGCGAGGGCAAGCAGGCCACGGCGGACGCCGTGCTGCGTCGTAGGTGTCAGGGGGTACGGGGTGGTGGTCATCGTGTCTTTCCTTGTCGGTTCCGGTCGCGCCGGGCCTTGTTGTTGTCGGGGCTGAAAGGCTTCATATATGGCGGTCGTCGTGCGTGTCCATCGCTCACGGCGCTGTCGTGGTCGTTGTCGGCGCTTGTGTCTTCTCCGCCCTGCTGCGTCGCTGAATTCGCCGCAAGCAATTGATTCGTTGGAGCTTTACCCTCCAGAGGAGTGCGTCTTCAGCGAGCACTGGCCTGCCTGGCCATGCCCTTCTCAAGTTCTGGCTCCATTTCTGCCTCAATTTCTGGCTCCGGCACCAGATCCGGCAAGCCGCCGAAGGGCGCGCGCGCCATCACGCGCTCCAGCATCGGGATGAAATGCTCAAGCGGCAGGGTGTCGTATTCGGGGTCGAAGCTGATCTGGTCCCACTCATCACAGAAGCGCACGGTGCGCTCATAGGCGGGGTGCCCGGCATGTGCCTCGCGGGCGTGGCGGTCCTGCCCGAAGAATTCGCGGTAGTGATAGCCCTGGAACAGCTCGTGATGACGAATCATCCAGGTGTTCAGCGGGTCGATGAACGGCTCGAGGATACCGGCGGCGATCTCGGCATGATTGGCTGGTGCCAGGTCATCGCCGATGTCATGCAGCAGCGCGCAGACCACCATCTCCTCATCGGCGCCGGCGCGCAGCGCGCGGGTAGCGGTCTGCAGGCAGTGTTCGTAGCGATCGACCGGATATCCGTGGTGATCGCCCTTGAGACGCCCAAGATGCTCGATCACACGCCGGCAGGCATCAGACTGATATTCCCGGAAGCGCGCATCGATCAGCGCCCACTCGGCATGCGTGCTTTCCTCGAAACTGCGGAAGCGGGCCTGCTCGCTCATGCGCTGGCCTCCTCATTGGCGAACTGACCGGCGAGCTGATCGGCCAGCAGCAGACGGCGGCTGGCGGTGGAGTCGCGGTCCACGTAGCCCTGGCGCATATGGCGGATGCCGCCCTCCAGCTGGAAGGCGCTGCGACCATGGAACAGCCGGTAGTTGTCCATGATCAGCATCTGGCCCGGTGCCAGCTTGAGGTGCAGCGTGAAGTCATCACCGGAGATCAGGCGATAGAACGCCTGGCGGGCAGCGTAGTAGCGACGCAGCGTCGCGCCGGGCAGCGCCGGCACCCGCTCGGTGCGGTTTGAGAAACGTACCCGGGCGACCTGACCACGGCTATCCAGCTCGATCAGCGGGCCTTCGCTTTCTAGGCGCGTGCTGGCGTCGTGGTAGCGGAAGCCGGGGCTGACTTCTGTCAGGCAGGCGAAGACCTCGGGATCTTCACGACGCAGGTGCTCCGCCGCGCTGTAGCCATCCACCAGCATGCTGTCGCCGCCCTGGGCCGCGTTGCGCAGACAGTGCAGCCAGATATAGCCCGGAATCGGGTCGCGGTAGGGATTGTCGGTATGCGGCTCCAGCCCGCGCTGGGTCATCGTGAGGTCATAGGCATTGGCGACGGATTTCACGTCGGCGATACCGCCCCAGTTGGTGCGCCGCAGCGGCCCGATACGGTGGATCAGCTCCTGCATGCCGTCCTCCGTGTCCGGCACGCCGCTGACCCGCACGAAGCCGAAGCGCTGCAACTGCTCCAGCATGTCCAGCAAGGCCGCGTCATCCTCCAGCGCCGCCGCGAAGTCGGCCTCGGGCAGCTGGGCGAGACTCCCCTGCCAGAAGGTCATGCCCTGATAGGCCTCACACGGCTGACACTCCGCCAGCAGGGCCGCCAACGAGAAGCTCGCCGCATGGCCGTCACTGAAGGCCAGCGACAGCGTGTCGCCATCCAATTGTGCCTGAGTCAGGCTCAGGTCCAGCGGCAGGTCCGCCGCCTCGATCAGGCGCTGACCGGTGAGGGAGTCGAGCGTCGTTTCATCGGGACTCCGCTCACGCAGCCAGAGCGCCTCGAGGGTCAGATCGCCCTCGGCGTGGCTCAGATGCAGTTGTTGTCCATGGTCTTTCAGGCTGACGGAATGCGGGCTGCTGGGCACTCGATGATCTCCACGGCTGAGGGAGCGGCACTGTTGTTTTACTGGTCAGGTACCTGCTCGCGGATGCTGGTGCGACGCTGAGTCTCCTTCTACCTTAATCACTTCAGCCAGAGCGGATTGATATTATTGGACGTATATTTGATCAAATTGGCCATATGTCAGACCAGCAGACGACGACAAGCGGCCGTGGCAATGCCACGGCCGCTTGTGTTGTCAAACGTCTGTCGGGAGATCAGTCGCTCAGGTGCAGCACCTGACCATTGAGGGAGCGCCCGGCGCCACCGGCCAGAAAGCGCGCGCATTCCGCCACGGCGTCCGGTCGGCTGCCCTCGGGGCACAGCAGATTGGCGCGCACCTTGTCCGGCGCGCGTGATGCCAGCCGCTGGATCAACTCACTCAGCGCCGCCTGTGCCATGGCAGTGCCGTGATGCTCCTGAGAGGACAGCTGCGAGGACAGCGATGAGGACAGCTGCGAAGGCAGCGGTGGTGCCACCGCCAGCAGGCGCCCGCCGTGGCGCAACATGCGCGCACAGGCCGCCTTGAGCAAGGCACCAGGACCGGCGACCTGCGCGACCAGACAGGCTTCCAGCGACTGCCCGGCCATGGCCTGAGGCGGCATGCAGACCAGTACGTCGAGGCGCCCGAGACGCGCCACCAATGTCTCGAAGCAGCCCTCGCCGACCACCTGGCCGAAGCGATCCGACTGCTCGCCGCCCAGTGCATCCAGCACGCGTTCGAGGTCCGCCGGCGCGGTGCCCATCAGGGCGATGATGGCGCCATCTTCCAGGAAGGTGCGCGCCATGGCCTCCAGCCACTCCCCCTGCCCCGCGATCAATACCCTGCGTCGTGGCAGCATCTCATTCTCCCTGATAGAACCCCCGAAGGGTCGCCCCTGCGTGCCTCATGCCGCGCTGCGCTGCTCAGCTCTTTGCTCAACCCTCTGCTCAGCTCTCTGCTTACCCAGACATCACCTCCCTGTGATGTCCCAAGTGGCGTGGGTCAGGGCATCAGACCCGGCAGCCACAGCACCAGCGCCGGGAACAGCATGCACAGGATCAGACCCGCCAGCTGCAGGCCGACGAAGGGCAGAATCGAGCGATAGATGGTGCCGATGGACACCTGCCCGGCGGTGATGCCCTTGAGATAGAACAACGCATAGCCGAAGGGTGGCGTCAGGAAACTCGTCTGCAGGTTGATGGCGACCAGAATCGCGAACCACACCAGCAGCCCCTGGCCGGAAAGCCCGAGCCCGAAGTCCAGCGCCTCGACCACCGGCGCTACCAGCGGCAGCACCACGAAGCTGATCTCGATCCACTCGAGGAAGAAGCCGAGCACGAAGATCAGCCCCATCAGCAGCAACAGCAGGCCGTAAGGGCCAAGGCCGGTGCCGGTGATGACATCCTCGATCAGGTAGTCACCGCCGAGGCGCTTGAAGACCACCGAGAAGCAGGTCGCGCCGATGACGACGAACAGGATCATCGCGCTGGTCCGCGAGGTATCGCGCAGCGTGTTGCGCAGGGTGGAGAAGGACAGTCCGCCCATCACCAGCGCCAGCAGCAAGCTGCCACCCGCACCGATGGCCGCAGCCTCGGTGGGCGTGGCGATACCGGTCATGATCGACCCCAGCACCGCGACGATCAGCACCATCGGGCCGAGCAGGTCACGCAGCAGTGCCAGCGGCAACGGTGTCTTGTCGGTGCCGAGCAGCGACTGGTCCGGCAGCGGTGCCCAGTCCGGGCGCAGCTTGGCGGTGATCAGCAGATAGGCGACGTAGAGCGCGCCGAGCATCAGCCCCGGAATCAGCGCCGCCTTGAACAGCGCCCCCACCGAGATCTGCAGGATGGAGCCCATCAGCACCAGCATGATCGAGGGCGGAATCAGGATGCCCAGGGTGCCGGAGGCCGCGATGACCCCGCAGGCCATCTCGGCCTTGTAGCCCTGCCCCAGCATCACCGGCAGCGCCAGCAGACCCAGCATGACCACCGAGGCACCGATGATGCCGGTACTGGCGGCCATCACCACGCCCAGCAGCGCCACCGAGACGGCCAGACCGCCATGCACGCGACCGAACAGTCGCTGCAGTGTCATCAGCAGATTGCGCGCCACGCCGGAGCTTTCCAGCATCAGCCCCATGAACACGAACAGCGGAATCGCGATCAGCAGCCAGTTCTCGATCACGCCGCCGAAGATGCGCGAGCCGACGGTGCCGAGAAACGGCAGCGGGATGTCGCCGATGAAGGCGAACAGGATGCCCAGCCCGCCGAGCAGAAAGGCCACCGGGTAGCCGGAGAAGATACCGATCAGAAGTGCCACCACCATGGTGATGGGCAAGGCGTATTCAGCGAGCATTGTCATGGCTCCCGTCTGCATGATTCTGGGGTGCCGTGGCGTCGGTGGTCGCTTGCGCAGCATTCTGCTGATCCGCAAGGCCGGCCAGACTGGCAATCTCGTGGTCTTTCAGGCGCTCGGGGGTGCGCGCCGGGTCGAACAGGCAGGCCAGATTCTCGAAGATCTGCCCCAGCGCGCCGAGGGCGAGGAACACCAGCCCCGTCGGCAGCATCGCCTTGATCAGGTAACGGTCTACCAGACCGCCATAGTTGGACTTCTCGCCGGACATGTAGGACATGGTGACGAAGTGCTTGGACAGCCAGGCGATCAGCAGGCAGAAGGGAATCAGCATGATGATATGGCCGAGGATATCGACCACGGCGCGTCCGCGCGGCGAGAGGCGCTGATAGAACAGGTCGACCCGCACATGCGTATCGCTGTGCAGGGCGTAGGTGCCACCGAAGAGCGTCAGCAGACCGAACAGGTGCCACTGCAACTCGGTGACGGAATTGATGGTGATCGCGGTGCCGAACAGCAGCACGTCGGGCGACCCCCAGTTGGCGATTTCATTGATGCCCAGGGCGTTGAGCGTGACGGTGGTGAGCACGGCCAGGATGATCGCCAGACCCAACCAGCTGGTCAGGCGACCCACCCACAGCCCCAGGCCGACCAGCGGTCGACCCAGGGCGTCACACACCGCCCCGCCCTGTGCCCGCCAGGGCGCAAGGCGGGGGTCGGTCATTGGGCGCTACCCTCGTCAGCGTTGTCTGCCTGCTTCATGGCCATCGGCTGCGGCATGGCCTGCAGCTCGTACCATTCGTCGATCAGTGCGGCGTGCTTCATCAGCGAATCGTAGGCCTTGGCGAAGTCAGGATTGGTCTGCTTCTCTTCGGCCAGCACTTCACCCCAGGCTTCCTGCAGCGCGGTCATCACCGGCTCCGGGAAGCGCTTGACCTCGACACCCTTCTCCTCGAGCTCATGGATCGCACGCACCTGAGCCGGCGGCGCTTCGGCCATCGCCCACTGCAGGGTCGCGCGGCAGGCAGTCTGGAACTGCGCCTTGCGCTCATCGCTGTAGCTGTCCCACACCTGCTGGTTGATCAGCAGCGAGAACCAGCTGGCGCTCTGGTGCCAACCCGGGAAGTAGTAGTACTTGGCGACTTCATTGAAGCCCATCGCCTGATCGACCTGCGGCACCGAGAACTCGGTGGCATCGACACGGCCACGCTCCAGCGCGAGGTAGATCTCGCTGCCCGGCACCAGCTGAGTCGAGGCGCCCAGCTTGTTGAGCACCTTGGCGCCAAGGCCTGAGATGCGCATCGACAGGCCCTTGAAGTCCTCCGGCGAGTTGATTTCCTTGTTGTACCAGCCGCCGGTTTCCTGCGGCGAGATGAAGCACGGCAGCACCTTCACGCCGTAGGGGTCGTAGGCGGCCTGCACAAGCTCGGTACCCTCACCGGCCCACATCCAGGACATGAAGGCTTCCGGGCTCGGGCCGAACGGCAGTGCGCCGTAGAGGTTGGTGATCGGCACCGTGCCGGCCCAGTAGCCCATCCAGTCCCAACCGGCCTGGATGGCACCGGAAGACACGGAGTTGAAGACTTCGAAGGCCGGCACCAGGTCCCCCGGCTCGTGCACGCGCAGGCCGACTTCGCCGCCGGTCGCGCTCTTGAGTTCCTCGGACAGGCGCACGGCACCGGCACCGAGGAAGTTCTTGGTCGAGAAGGTACTGGCGACGTCGAGCTGTTTCGGCCCTTCCGCCTGGGCTGGCGCGGCGGCCATCAAGGTGGTGGTGGCCACGGCCGCCGCAATGGCAGCTCCGAGGCGCAGGCGGCGGGTCGGCGTCGATTGATACGGCGTGGCGTGTTGCGACATGGTGCGGCTCCCTGATTTGTTGTTGTGCTCGCTGGTCGTACGGCTTGAGGCTTGCTGGACATGAGTCACGTTGCAAGATGACGCTTACGTCAACTTACCCGATGACAACGCAAGCGGCTGACCACGCCACAACAACGTCAATGATTTCAGAGAGCTACGGGAGCAAGGCCCGCGCGAGGCGACTCACCGCGCCCTGAGCGACAGTATCGGCTCACGTCAGCGTCCGGAAAGCCGGACACTCAGGCCGCCAAGGCTGCGACCAAGGTCGCGCGCTGACATGAATTCTGTCTACGACTCCAGTCGAATATGCCGATAGAGGAATGCAGACCCCATGCGGCTATGCACGCTGTGAGGTGGCGAGAAACGCAAAGCGTCCGGAATTCCGGTCACTGACCGAGATTCCGGACGCTTTGGCCACTCGTTGGTGGCGGGGAGGTGAAATGCCGGTCGATCAGGACGTTTCAGCCAACAGGCCATGCCGATTGAGCTTCTCGTAGAGCGAGGACTTGGCGATGCCGAGCTGACGGGCGGCGCGGGTGCGATTGCCCTCGGCGGCGCGCAGCGCGTCCTCGATCAATTGGCGCTCCGCCTGGGCCATCGCCTCACGCAGTGTGGCCGGCGTGGTGTGCAACTCCCGGGCTGTTGTGGACGACTCGGCCGCTGAAGCGGGTGTGGACAAGTCGCTTTGATGGGTAGCGCCGTGCCGGGCATCGCCATGCCGCGCATCGCCATGCCGGGCGCCGATGGCATCCGGCAAGTCGGTCGGTTGGATATGGCTGCCGCCCAGATAGAAGGCAGCTTCGAGCACGTTTTCCAGCTCGCGCACGTTGCCGGGCCAGTGGTGGGCGCACAGGCGTTCGAGGGCGGCTTTGGAGAGAATCGGCGGGCGGCGGCCACTGCGTCGCGCCAGACGTGACAACAGGTGCGTGGCCAGGGTCGGCAGGTCGTCGCGGCGCTCGCGCAGCGGCGGCACCTTCAAGGGCACCACGTTGATGCGATAGAAGAGGTCTTCGCGGAATTCGCCGCTCTCGACCAGCGCTTCCAGCGGGCGGTGAGTCGCGGCGATGACACGTACATCGACACTGACCAGACGGGTCGCACCGACCGCCTCGACCTCGCGGTCCTGCAGCACGCGCAGCAGCTTGGCCTGCATCGCCAACGGCATGTCGCCAACCTCATCGAGAAACAGCGTGCCGCCATCCGCGAGCTGGAACTTGCCGGGCTTGCCGCCACGCTTGGCGCCGGTGAAGGCGCCTTCTTCATAGCCGAACAGCTCCGCTTCCAGCAGCGCTTCGGGAATCGCCGCACAGTTGAGCTTGATGAAGGGGCCCTTGGCACGCGCCGAGCTGCGGTGCAGCGCATGGGCGTAAAGCTCCTTGCCGGTGCCGGACTCGCCACGGATCAACACCGAGGCACCGCCGGGGGCGATCTTGCGCACCTTGCAGGCAAGTTCCCGCATGGCGGGCGAATCGCCGATGATGTCACTCAGCTGCCAGCGCGCGCCGGTGGGGGTTTCCAGCGCCTGACGGTAATAGTCTACCTCCGCTTCCAGCGCCTGAACCTGGGCATTCACCTGCCGCCATTCCCAGGTGTCGTGATAGAGCACCGAGCCGATGGCACCGATCAGTTCGCCATCGCGGAAGATGGGGTAACGGTGGGCAATCATGTGATGGCCACGAATCAACTGCAGCTGGGCAAGCTCCGCGCGTCCGCTCTCCAGCACCTCGTGCATGCGGGTGTTCTCGATCACCTCGCTGACATCGCGCCCCAGCACCTCGCTGGCCTCAACGCCGAGAAACTCTGCATAGGGCGCATTCAGAAACTGGATACCGCCCTGGGCATCCACCACCACGACCCACTCCTCCACCGCATCCATCGCGGCACGCAGCAACTCGCGGCGTGCCCGCTCCAGATGAATCGAGGTGGCAGGTAGATCATCACGCAGCGGGGCGGCCATCTTCTCCCCGCCCACCGCGCCTGACACAGGCATCTGCTGAGCCATCACCGCTCTCCCTTGGCGTGTCCGGTCATCGTGGGCAGCCGTATCCCTCTGCCACCACACCCGCCGGATCTGATTGTTATGGGCTGCGCCATCACGCAGCCAGCGTCCGGAAAACCGGACACCCCCCACAGCATCGGCCTACCGCCGCCAAGGATCAACGTAGCCAGTGGTCGTAGAGATAAAACTTACCTAATATAAGATTGCTCAACTCCCAAATTTCACTACAAATAAAGTAATGCCACTCATAAATTTAAAAGTATTCAATAGATTTTAACATTGCTGAGATATCTTTTTTCATTCCATTATTCACCCTAACGTCATGATAATATTGCTTACCCTTGAACCTGACCTCAACATCTTCACCTTGTGATATAGCTTTGGCGATTTGTAGCCCCTTTCCTTTAAGAGGAATAGAAGCGACCTCCCAAACCTTATCAGTATGATCTCTAGAAAAACGCAATCCATTTAGATTGTAATTCTTGCCATCCACATTAACTTGTAGGTCTTTTGCAAACAACCACTGAGAACCATAATATTTAAATACTAGGCGAAAATTTTTTGCTTTTTTGTTAGAAATTTCCCCTCGCAAGGAAACATAACTTGAACGTGAGTATTGTCCAGTCAAGTATCGTAGTGGCTCGATCTTTATCGTATTATCAAACTTATCATATTCAAACCAATACCTAGAAAAAGCATCGATAATGTTATCCCTAGCGACTTGGGAATCAGGCATTATTGACTTAAGAATTCTTAGGGAAACACTGCACAAATCCTGCCGTTGGTGCCTGATCGCCACCGACGGGGTAGAATCTAGCAATATCGCTACCGCCTGATAGAGCCATCCGATGAAGCAGATCTCATTCGCCCAAGCAGAGCATCAG
>NZ_JADPPY010000049.1:0-18014 GCF_018340035.1 Cobetia sp. MC34 | reverse complement strand
GACAGAAGAGCAGCATTTGGGCATGATTCAGCGGGCCGTTACGGCGTAGATAGCGCCCCTGGTGCGAGAACCCAACGGCCAGCCACTTCAAGCCGCCCGATCAGGGCACTCGTGAATAAGGCGGGTTAACGGGAAGGCCATCTCTGCAAGGAACGTAGAAACAGAACACCCCACTGATCGCGGATCAGTGGGGTGTCTTGGCGAGTGTCAGCAGATCAGAAACTCAGATGCCGCCGCTCATTCCCAGGCGGGGAACGGGTCTGGCAGATCACGCCAGGCTTCCTTCCCCGCCAACAGCGTAGCGTCATCGAGCAGACACTCGTCCAGCGCCTGGCGGATACGGGCTTCATCCAGGTTCTGACCGATGAATACCAGCTCCTGGCGCATGTCACCGAACGGCTCCTGCCACTTTTCCCGGATCGACGCCAGATACTCGGGGTCTTCTGGCCATTCGACCTCAGGTACTGCCTTCCAGAACATGCCGCCGAACCCGTAGTGCGCGATGCCACCGGCCTGGTTCCACTGCCCGGCAAACTGCGGCCGCGTGGCCAGCCAGAAGAAGCCCTTGGAGCGCAGCAGCTTGCCACCGAACCAGTCACCGTGGAGCAACTGGTGGAATTTCTCGGGATGGAACGGCACGCGCGCATGGTAGGAGAAGCTCGAGATGCCATATTCCTCGGTCTCCGGCATGTGCTCGCCGCGCATCTCCTTCAGCCAGCCCGATGCCTGTTGCGCGCGATCGAAGCTGAAGCGGCCAGTGTCCAGCACCTTGGAAAGCGGCACGGCGCCCTTCGTCATAGGCAGAATCTCGGCCTCCGGGTTGAGCGAGCGCAGCACCGCGCTCAGCTCGGCAAGCTGTGAGGCATCGAGCAGGTCCGTCTTGCTGATCAACAGCACATCACAGAATTCGATCTGATCGACCAGCAGATCCGCGACATTGCGCTCATCGTCTTCGCCGAGGCTTTCCCCCGCTTCGGCCAGTGACTGCGCCTTGCGATACTGGGTGAGGAAGTTGGCGCCATCCACGACAGTGACCATGGTGTCGAGACGCGCGACACTGGAGAGGCACTGGCCGTCTTCGTCCTCGAAGGTGAAGGTTTCCGCCACCGGCAGCGGCTCGGAAATGCCGGTGGATTCGATCACCAGGCAATCGAAGCGCCCTTCCTCGGCCAGTCGCCGCACCTCGATGAGCAGGTCTTCACGCAGCGTGCAGCAGATGCAGCCATTGCTCATCTCGACCAGCTGCTCCTCGGCACGATTGAGCGTCACCTCGTTGTCCGCACCGGGTGCGCCACGCACCATGGCGGCATCGATGTTGACCTCGCTCATGTCATTGACGATCACCGCCACTCGACGCCCTTCGCGGTTGGCAAGGATGTGATTGAGCAGCGTCGTCTTGCCGGCGCCCAGAAAGCCGGACAGCACAGTGACTGGCAGAGCCGGAGGCAGTGAATCGGGCCTGTCAGGAGAGGAAGTCGATTGCAGAGTTGTCATCAGTCATTGCCTTGGATTCATGAGGGGGCATCACGCCGAATCACGTGCTGCATGACGCCCATGAGGGCTTGTCTCACAGAGCCCTTGTCAGAGCCCTTGTCGGAGTCCTTGACTGAGGGATTGCATCAGCAAGCACGATTGCGCGGCAGGTCGAGGAATGTGCCATCATCCACTCGACCCCAAAATGATACGTTATAACATTTCTGAAAAGCAATCCCTTACCCCCTTCCTCCAGAAGACAAAAACGCCCCGCTGGCTTGCCAGCGGGGCGTGAAGTGGTGCAATCAGCGGTGCGTTTTTGGCCGCGTGCAACTCTCAGATGACGATCAGACCGCCATCATGACGGCAGAGGCCATCACCGCCCCACCCACCAGACGGGAGGCGATGGCAGGCACCCCCATCAGGCGCTGGCCGATAGCACGGCCCAGCAACGCCAGAGCCAGCGTCGCGACCACGAAGCCCGCCATGTAGCCCGCGGCGCTGCCAGCCGCCGGCATTTCCAGCGCATGGGCGAAGCCGTGGCAGGCCATGAAGCCGGCGACCATCACGGCGCCAGCCAGGGTCGGCAGACGCAGCAGCAGCGCCACCAGCGCACCGGAGGCCAGCACCGAGAGCAGAATGCCCTGCTCGGCGATCAGCGCATGCAGCGCCTGCCCACCGCTGAGCAGCGCGATGCCCGCCCCCGCCAGCATGCCGACGACCATCAACAGCGGCGTGGCAAGCGTCAAGGCTCGCGACTGACGCGCACTCCAGATGCCGATGGCCAGCATGGCCAGCAGGTGATCCAGCCCGGTGAAGGGATGCGTCAGGCCGGCCATCAGTCCCTGGGCATCATGACCGGGGTGTGCAGAAGCCGAGGTCGCCACCAGCAACAGAGAGGTGGCCAGCAGTGCGGAGTGAGAACGCTTCATGTGTCATTCCTGAACAAGATGATGATGAATCCCCCCCGCCCCCCGTGGTGAGACGAATGCCGGGAGACAATGAATCCTAAGCCAGCGGCAGAAAACGCGGCGCCATCAGGCCTGTGCCGCCAGCTTTTGCGGGCGACGCTCCGGCAGCATGCCGCGATCCAGAATGAAGGCGATGATCTCCTCCAGCCCGACACCGTCATACAGATTGGCGAACACGAAGGGACGCTCGCCGCGCATCTTGCGCGAATCGCGATCCATCACCTCGAGCGAGGCATGCACCTGCTCGGCGATGTCGATCTTGTTGATGATCAGAAGATCCGACTTGGTGATGCCCGGCCCACCCTTGCGCGGAATCTTGTCGCCTGCAGAGACATCGATCACATAGAGGGTGAGATCGGAAAGCTCGGGGCTGAAGGTCGCGGACAGGTTGTCGCCGCCGGATTCCACCAGCACCAGCTCCATGTCCGGGTGTCGCGCCTGCAGATCATCGATGGCGGCCAGATTCATCGAGGCATCCTCGCGAATCGCGGTATGCGGACAGCCACCGGTCTCGACCCCGAGGATGCGGTCCGCGTCCAGCGCTTCATGGCGCAGCAGGAAATCGGCATCTTCGCGGGTGTAGATGTCATTGGTGACCACCCCGATGTCGTAATGATCCCGCAGGGCCAGACACAGCTGGCGCAGCAGCGCCGTCTTGCCGGAGCCCACCGGCCCACCCACTCCTACGCGTAGACAATGCTTCATGGCAGCTTCCTTTCTCGTGAGATATCAGACGTTCATGTCGGTCGGTTCAGGCGCCGCCGCCTCAAGACAGGCGGCCTTGGCTCAACTCCTGAACAGACGGGAATATTGTGTTTCGTGCTGTGCGGAGGCGAGTGCCAGTCCCGGCAATATCGGGCCAAGCTCATCATCCAGACGCGCAAGCGCCTGTGAGACGACCTCCACCACGCGGGGGCGTAGCTGCTCGGTCAGACGTTGGGCAGCGGTATGTCCCAGCGGCATGGCCTTGCAGGCCACCGCCAGCTGATTCTCGAGCCAGGCCCAGGCAAAGCCGATCAAGGTCTGACGCGGTGGCACTCCACGCTGATGCGCCACCCAGGCGAACACCGTGACGTAGCCGGGCGCCTGGGGCATCAGCGCGACTGGCGGTTCGAGCTCGAGACTTCTGAGCAGGCGCAGCAGCGCCGCCCCGAGACGCGCGTCCTCATCGCTGAGTTCGGCGGTTTCACGCGTCGCCTTGAGCCAGCCATCCCACTCGTCGAGCGCCGCTGCATCCCCCTCGGCCCACGCCTGCTGCAGACGCACCAACAGTGGCAGCTCGCAACGGCCAAGCCCGTCTTCCAGCACGCCGTCGATCCACTCGCCAAGCTCCTGCTCCTGAGTGACCCAGCCAAGCTCGAAGGCACTCTCCAGCCCCTGAGACCAGGCAAAGGCGCCGATGGGCAAGGCCGGACTCACCAGCTGCAACAGCCCCAGCAGCGCCAGATCCTCCTGCGCCGGCAGGCCCGCCATAGCATCAGTGCTCATGCGTGTGCTCATGGGCGTGGCTGTGAGAATGGCCGTGGCTGTGCTCATGGGCATGCGCATGGTCGTGAGCATGTGAGTGGCCGTGGCCATGACCGTGTGAGTGAGCATGCCCCTGCCCCGCCTGGGCATAGGCCCCCGGCTCAGGGTCAAAGGGCGCCTCGTGATGGATGAGGGTCGCACCCAGACGCTCGGCCAGCTCTTCCAGCACGTGATCCGGCGGGAAGCGCACCCAGCCGGTTGCGCTCGCTGCTTCGCCCTTTCCTTCAGCATCAGCGTCAGGCGTCTGCATGCCGATGGCGAGCTGCACATGGCGATTGCCCAGGTGATAGCAGAGCGCGGCCATCGGGCGCCCGGCGGCGATGTGGGCAGTCACTACCGGCTCATCCGCGGCGCGGATGCGGATCACCTCACCCTCGCGCGAGGCCAGCCGATCGCCGTCACGCAGTACCGGGCCGCGATCCAGAAACAGGCCGACCTCGCGCCCGCCGTCGGTGGTGGCTCGCAGGCGCCCGCGGATGCGCAGTTCCAGCGGCAGGGTCAGGGTGTCGAGAAGCTCGGCATCGGTGTGAGCGCTCGCTGGGTCGCCTGAACCACTGGCGTCTGGCAGGCGATGTATCAGTTCCATCATGGCGTCAATCTCGAATAGGGAATCAGAACAGGCACTTGAAACAGGCCTTCAGAACAGGTGATAGCGCTGGGCCAGCGGCAGCTCGCTGGCAGGCTCACAGGTCAGCAGCTCACCGTCGGCGAAGACTTCGTAGGTCTCGGGGTCGACCTTGAGCTCCGGGCAGGCGTCATTGAGTTTCATGTCGCACTTGCGCACCTGACGCACGTCGCGGCAGGCGGACAGCGGGCTGTCGAGCCCGAGCGCCTCCCCGACACCAGCCTTGAGCGCCGCCTGGGAGACGAATGTCAGGCGCGTGGCGCTGGCTGCCTTGCCGAAGGCACCGAACATCGGGCGGTAATGCACCGGCTGCGGCGTGGGAATCGAGGCATTCGGGTCGCCCATGGGTGCGGCGGCGATCATGCCGCCCTTGAGGATGCACGCCGGTTTGACGCCGAAGAACGCCGGTGACCACAGCACCAGGTCCGCCAGCTTGCCGACTTCAATTGAGCCGACCTCGTGGGCGATGCCGTGGGTGATGGCCGAGTTGATGGTGTACTTGGCGATATAGCGGCGCGCACGGAAGTTGTCGGTGCCGCGCTCGCTGTCCTCTGCCAGCAGGCCGCGCTGTTCGCGCATCTTGTGCGCTGTCTGCCAGGTACGACAGATCACCTCGCCCACACGGCCCATCGCCTGGGAATCCGAAGACATCATCGAGATGACACCCAGATCGTGCAGGATGTCCTCGGCGGCGATGGTCTCGCGGCGAATGCGCGAATCGGCGAAGGCGACGTCCTCGGGGATGCTCGGGTCCAGGTGGTGGCAGACCATCAGCATGTCGAGGTGCTCGTCCACCGTGTTGATGGTGTAGGGGCGCGTCGGGTTGGTGGAGGACGGCAACACGTTGGGCCGCGAGCAGGCGGTGATGATGTCCGGGGCATGGCCGCCACCGGCACCTTCGGTGTGGAAGGTGTGGATGCAGCGGTCCTTGAAGGCCGCCAGGGTGTCCTCGACGAAGCCCGACTCGTTCAGGGTGTCGGTATGGATCGCCACCTGCACGTCATAGGCATCGGCGACGGTCAGACAGTTGTCGATGGAGGCCGGCGACGTGCCCCAGTCCTCATGAAGCTTGAGGCCGATCACGCCGGCCTCGATCTGCTGCTCCAGCCCCTGTGGCAGCGAGGCATTGCCCTTGCCGAGAAAGCCGATGTTCATCGGCAGGCTGTCCACCGCCTGCAGCATCTTGCCGATATGCCACGGCCCCGGCGTACAGGTAGTGGCATTGGTGCCGGTGGCAGGCCCGGTGCCGCCGCCGAGCATGGTGGTGATGCCGCTCATCAGCGCCTCTTCCACCTGCTGAGGGCAGATGAAGTGGATGTGCGGATCGACTCCACCAGCGGTGAGAATCTTGCCCTCACCGGCGATGATCTCGGTGCCCGGGCCGATCACGATATCCACATCGGGCTGGGTGTCGGGGTTGCCCGCCTTACCGATGGCCGCGATGCGCCCGGCCTTGAGGCCGACATCCGCCTTGACGATGCCCCACCAGTCCAGAATCAGCGCATTGGTGATCACGGTATCCATCACGCTCTCATCGGCGCGCTGGCTCTGACCCATGCCATCGCGGATCACCTTGCCACCGCCGAACTTCACTTCTTCCCCGTAGTGGGTGAAATCCTTCTCCACCTCGATCCACAGCGCCGTATCGCCCAGACGCACGCGGTCCCCGGTGGTCGGGCCGTACATGTCGGCATAGGCCTGTCGCGTTATCTTCATGGGTTGCCTCTTGATCCCTGAGCCACAGCTTCTAAGCCAACGCTTCTGAGCTGCAGTTGCTAAGCCGCAATTTCTGAACTGCAGTCGCCAAGTGAGCGCCGAACTGAATGCCTGTCAGCGCCATTGCCTGACGTCTGCCGGAAGGAGCGTCGCTCGCTCAGCGCTGGACACTGCCGTCATCCTTGAGTTGCCCCATCACCTCGCCACGGAAGCCATAGATATGACGGCTGCCGGCGAAGGGGATCAGCGTGACGTCACGCGTCTGCCCCGGCTCGAAGCGAATCGCCGTGCCGGCGGCGATGTCCAGGCGCTGCCCGAGGGCTGCCTCACGATCAAACACCAGCGCCGGATTGGCCTCGGCAAAGTGATAGTGCGAGCCGATCTGGATCGGTCGGTCGCCGGTATTGCCGACCGAGAGCGTGGTGCGCAGGCGGTCCTCGCAGAGAGAGATCTCGCCGTCCGCCACCAGATATTCACCGGGAATCATGATTGCTCGCCTCACACGATGGGGTTGTGAACGGTCACCAGCTTGGTGCCGTCCGGGAAGGTCGCCTCGACCTGCACTTCGGGAATCATCTCGGCGATGCCTTCCATCACGTCGTCACGGGTCAGCACCTCCGCGCCGCGCCCCATCAGCTCGGCCACGCTCAAGCCTTCGCGGGCGCCTTCCAGAATCTCGGCGCTGATCAAGGCGATGGATTCCGGGTAGTTGAGCTTGAGGCCCTTGGCCTTGCGGCGTTCCGCCAGCAGCGCTGCGGTGAACAGCAACAGCTTGTCCTTGTCTCTTGGCGTCAGTTCCATGTCGTGGCTCTTGTGGTTGTCATTCAGTGGGCTTTCGAGATCAGGTCAGCCAGATACGTGGCACCTGTGCCTCAAGCCCCGTCATCAGGGGGCGCAGTAGCTGCCATGCCTGCTGGCACAGCGCCCAGGCCTCGTTGCGTTCATGGCCCAGATAGCGCAGCAGCAACACGCCTTCGCGGCGGGTCACCGCCCAGCGCGGGGAGGCAGGCAATGCCTCACGCAGGGTCTCGATGGCCGCCGCTTCATCCTCGAGCCCGACCGCCCACAGCGTGGCCTGCACACTGCAACCGCCCTGCCCCCAGCGCCCGGTGAAGCGCGGATGCAGCGGGTCCAGCGACTGGCGCTCGATCCACACTGGCTTGCCGTCGCGGGTCAGGCGAAAGCGTTGTTCGAGATGGCCGCTGACGAAGGGCAGCTCACCGACCGGGCGCCCCAGTGCCAGCACTTCCCAGCCCAGACAGCGCGCAGAGCCGGCAAGCTCGAGGGTAGTGGTCTGCTCACCGCGCGAGCCATTGAAGGCCAGCGTCTCCTGAGGCAGCCATTCCAGGGTGGCCCCGTCGGCGACCTTGAGATGCGTATGCTGGCCCCAGGCCACGCCATTGCGATCCGCCTTGTAGAGCTTGGCCGCCGCCGGCGTGGTCAACAGCACATGCGCGCCCTCCTCCACCTCGGCCTCGATCTGCAGCGCATCGCCGCTGACCAGCCCACCGGGGGGATGCAGCAGATAGACGTGGCAGCAGCCGTGGCGGCCTTCGGGGTAGAACGGCCGCTGCACGCGCAGCGGGCCATGATGGCGTCTGCGCGTCAGGCGGGTGATGGCGCGCCCGCTATCACTGGTGTCTCGGGAGTCAGCCTCGAACCGCAGCGCCAGCGCGGCCTGCCACTGGCGCTGGTCATCGAAGCGGTGGCCGGAGGCATTGGCCTCACTGCGCACGGCATCCGTCGCGCCGTCAGCGGGAATCACGCATCGGATCGTCATACGGTCAGGTGCTGCTTGATCAGTTCATCGGACAGCGCCGCGATCTCGCCTTCGGCCACCCGGCGGCCGCGATCCATGATCACGAAGCGATCAGCGTACTTGCGCGCGAAGGGCAGCTTCTGCTCGACCAGCAGCACCGTCAGGCCGTCTTCATTGATCAGGCGACGGATGACCTCGCCGATCTGGGCGACGATATTGGGCTGGATGCCCTCACCGGGCTCATCGAGAATCAACAGGCGCGGTTCGATCACCAGCGCGCGGCCGATGGCGAGCTGTTGCTGCTGGCCGCCTGAGAGGTCGCCCCCGCGGCGATGACGCATCTCCTTGAGCACGGGAAACAGCTCATAGATGCGATCGGGAATCTTGCGCATGCCATCGCGGCGCACGGCAAGCCCGGTGCGCAGATTCTCTTCCACCGTCATCATCGGGAAGATCTGCCGCCCCTGGGGGACGTAGCCGACACCCAGCCGCGCGCGCTCCTCGAGCTTGCGCCGCGTCAGATCAAGCGGCTCATTGCTGCTGGCATCGCGACCGGAGTCGCTGCCACTGGCATCGCCATCGGCGCGGTACAGAAGCTTGCCGTCACGGACGCTCTCCTCGCCCATGATGCATTTCATCAGCGTGGTCTTGCCGACGCCGTTGCGGCCCATCACGCAGGTGCATTGTCCAATGGGAATCTCCAGCGTCAGGTCCCACAGCGTGTGGCTTTCCCCATAGAACTGGTTGAGCGTGTCGATGGTCAGCAGCGGCGACTCGCCGCTCGGCATCGGTGCCTTGGTGTTCAGCGCTTGCGTCATCCGTCACTCTCTCCCAGGTAGACCTCGACGACTTTCGGGTCGCTCGATACCGCATCCATGCTGCCTTCCGCCAACACCGCGCCCTGATGCAATACCGTGACCTTGCGCGCGATGGAGCGCACGAAGCCCATGTCGTGCTCGACCACCACCACCGACTGGCGTCCCGCCAGGCTGGTCAGCAGCTCCGCGGTGCGCTCCATCTCCTGCTCGGTCATGCCGGCCACCGGCTCGTCGACCAGCAGCAGCCGCGGCTTCTGCATCAGCAGCATGCCGATCTCCAGCCACTGCTTCTGGCCGTGGGACAGGATGCCCGCCTCGCGCGCATGCCACTCCTTGAGGTGAATCGTCTCGAGCACCTCCTCGATCCTGGCGCGGGTCTCACCGCTCATGCGCGCGGCCAGCGTCGGAAAGATGCGCTTGTCGGTGGCCATGGCCAGTTCGAGATTCTCGAACACGCTGAGCGCCTCGAAGACGGTGGGCTTCTGGAACTTGCGCCCGATGCCGAGGGTGGCGATCTCGGGCTCGCTCATGCGCAGAAGATCGTGACGGCTGCCGAACCACACCGAGCCACTGTCGGGGCGCGTCTTGCCGGTGATGATGTCCATCATCGTGGTCTTGCCCGCGCCGTTGGGGCCGATGATGCAGCGCAGCTCGCCATCGTCGATGGTCAGGTTGAGGTCATTGATCGCCTTGAAGCCATCGAAGCTGACACTGACATCCTCCAGATAGAGGATCGGCCCGTGGGTCACGTCCACCGGCGAGATGCGCGGGGTCAGGAAGTCGAACACGCGGTCACGCGTGGCCATCTCTTTCAACAGGCTCATGCGGTGGCCTCCTCGATGGGACGGGAACCGGATGCCGATTCGGACGGCGGTTCGGTCTTGGCCGCGGACGACTGCGAGCGGCTGCCCCAGCCACGCTGGGCGAAGAGGCCAGCGATGCCCTTGGGCAGCAGCACGGTGACCAGCACGAACAGGCCGCCGAGGGCGAACAGCCAAGCGTCCGGCATGATGCCGGTGAACACCGTCTTGGCGTAGTTGACGATCAGCGCGCCCAGCACGGCGCCGTAGAGCGTCGCGCGGCCACCCAGCGCCACCCACACCACCACCTCGATGGAGAACAGCGGCGAGAACTCGCCGGGATTGATGATGCCGACCTGCGGCACGTACAGCGCTCCCGCGACCCCGGCCAGCATCGCCGAGACCACGAAGATGAACAGCTGGACACGTTCGACGCGGTAGCCCAGGAAGCGCGTGCGCGCCTCGGCGTCGCGGCAGGCGATGCTCAGCCGCCCCAGCTTGGAGCCGACGATGCCACGACACAGCAGATAGCCGATCCCCAGCGCCACACCACTGGCGATGAACAGCGCGATGCGCACCGCATCCGTGCGCAGATCGAAGCCGAGAATGTCCTTGAAGTCGGTCAGGCCGTTGTTACCTCCGAAGCCCATCTCGTTGCGGAAGAACGCCAGCATCAAGGCGAAGGTCAGCGCCTGGGTGATGATCGAGAGATAGACGCCGGTGACGCGGGAGCGGAAGGCCAGGAAGCCGAACACCAGCGCCAGCAGCCCCGGCGCCAGCAGCACCATCAGGAAGGCGAAGCCGGGCATGTCGAAGCCCTGCCAGAACCACGGCAGCTCCTGCCAGTTGAGGAAGACCATGAAGTCCGGCAGCTCCGGATTGCCATAGACGCCGCGGTCACCGATCTCGCGCATCAGATACATGCCCATGGCGTAACCGCCCAGCGCGAAGAAGGCGCCGTGACCCAGGCTGAGAATGCCCAGGTAGCCCCAGACGAGATCCACCGCCACCGCCAGCAGCGCGTAGCACAGGTATTTGCCCAGCAGGGTGACGGTGAAGGTGCTGACATGCAGCGGATGCCCCTCGGGCAGCAGCACATGCAGCAGCGTGATGGCGAGCACCGACAGCGTCAGCACCGCGAGGAATATCTGGGTGGAGCGCTCCGTAAAGGGGCGAGCCAGCCAGGAACGTGAATCAGGCATGGATCAACCCTCCGCGGCGCGGCCCTTTTGCGGGAAGAGTCCCCGCGGGCGCTTTTGAATGAACAGGATGATGAAGACCAGCACCACGATCTTGGCGAGAACCGCACCCGCCCAGGGCTCGAGGAACTGATTGAGCAGCCCCAGCGACATGCCGGCCACCAGCGTGCCCCACAGATTGCCGACCCCGCCGAACACCACGACCATGAAGGAATCGATGATGTAGTTCTGGCCCAGGTTCGGCCCGACGTTGGTGATCTGAGAGAGCGCGACACCGGCCAGGCCGGCCACACCGGAGCCCAGCGCGAAGGTCATGATGTCGACACGGGTTGCCTTGATGCCCATCGAGCGCGCCATGGCACGGTTCTGGGTCACCGCCCGCACCTCGAGGCCGAGACGGGTGCGGCGCATGATCAGCATCAGACCGGCGAACACGAACAGTGCGAAGCCGATGATGTAGAGGCGATTGAGCGTCAATGACAGCGCCTCGTTGATCATCAGCGAGCCACTCATCCACTCCGGCGTGACCACGATGCGATTCAAGGGCGAGATGGTGGTACGCACCAGTTGCTGCAGGATCAGACTGATGCCGAAGGTGGCCAGCAAGGTCTCCAGCGGACGCCCCTTGAGGTGCTGGATGACGCTGCGCTCGATGACGATTCCCACCGCCGCCGCGACCAGAAAGCCCGCCGGAATCGACAGCAACAGCGCCAGCCCCGGCTGCCCCGGCAGCAGCTGCTGCATGCCCCAGGTGGTGTAGGCGCCCAGCATGATCAGTTCGCCATGCGCCATGTTGATCACGCCCATGACACCGAAGGTGATGGCAAGCCCGATGGCGGCCAGCACCAGTACCGAGCCCAGCGAGAGGCCGAAGTAGAGCGTCTCGAGCCCGCTGTTGAGCTGAAGGTTCTGCTCGATACCGGCCAGCGCCACCTTGGCGGCTTGGGCCAGCTGCGGATCATCACTCGCCACGGCGCCATTGATGGCAGCGATCGCGGCGGCGTTCAGGCTGCCGGACAGTGTGTCCAGCGCTGCGGGGTCGCCATTGGCTTCCAGCTGCTGGATGGCGAGCCCTTCCTCGAGCGTGGCGCGGATAGCGTCATCGCCTTCCTGCTCGATCAGGCTCGGCAACCGCTCGGCCATGGCTTCATCGACACTGCCGCGCAGGCCGCGCGCCGCCGCGAGTCTGACCTCGGCATCCGGCGAAGACAGGTCGATCATCGACAGCACGCCATCGATATGCCCACGCAGCGAGTTGTTGCTGCGCAGTGTCTTCAAGTCGCGGCGCGAGACCTTGCCGGCCGACTCTCCCGACAGGGCGTCGGAAACGGCCCATTCGCGGCCGCGATTGTTGTCGATGATCAAGAAGCGCTCGGCGTCCTTGAGGCGAGCCAGCTTGCTGGCAGAAAAGGCTTCCAGCCAGCCACGTGCACGTGCATCGCCGCTCATCGCGATCTCATCGATCACGGCTGGCTTGGCCGGGTTGCGTGCCTCGGCGAGCCGGGTCAACAGGGATTGAGCAGCGCCATCAGACAGGCGCGCAGACTGGCCAGTCGCAGACTCGGACTGGGCAGCGGCAAACAGGGGGAATGACAGCAGACAGACCAACAGCATCCACTGCCAGCACCCGCGGAACATTATTGCAACGGAGATAGACATCAAGAAGGCCATCCATGGTGAACGCGCAAAGGCGTCGTCAGTCTCCGCGGGCATCGCGGCCTCGGAGCTGACACTCAACGAGGCGGCATGCAGGCTCCCCTGCACGCCGCCTCGCTCTCAGAACGTGCTACGTATCATTGCGTCGCAACGCTCTGTTGAGCCCCACAGGAATGGGTCACGACATTGTAGTTGCCGCATTCCATCGGCTTGCGCCAGTCACTGATCAGGTCCTTGGAACCTTCCAGATAGTCAGACCAGGCATCGCCTGCCACGGTGGACGGGGTCTGCCAGACGACGGAGAACTGGCCGTTGTCCTGGATCTCGCCGATAAGCACCGGCTTGGTGATGTGATGGTTGGGCATCATGGTGGCGTAGCCGCCGGTCAGGTTGGGCACCGAGACACCGATGATGGCGTCCTTGACCGCATCGACCTCGACACTGCCGGCCTTGCGCGCGGCTTCCATCCACATATTGAAGCCGATGTAGTGGGCTTCCATCGGGTCGTTGGTGACCGCATCTTCCTTGCCGGTGTAATCAATCCACTCATCGATGAAGTCGTAGTTGGTGTCGCTGTCCACGCTCATGAAGTAGTTCCAGGCGGCCAGGTGGCCGACCAGCGGCGCGGTATCGATGCCCGAGAGCTCCTGCTCGCCCACCGAGAAGGCCACCACCGGGATGTCCTCGGCATTGATGCCCTGGTTGGCCAGCTCACGATAGAACGGCACATTGGCATCGCCATTGATGGTGGACACCACGGCCGTCTTCTTGCCGGCACTGCCGAAGGACTTGATATCCGAGACGATGGACTGCCAGTTGGAATGGCCGAAGGGGGTGTAATTGACCATCACATCCGCGTCCGCCACGCCCTTCGACTTGAGGTAGGCGGCCAGGATCTTGTTGGTGGTACGCGGATAGACATAGTCCGTGCCCGCCAGCACCCAGCGCTCCACGCCCACATCGTTCATCAAGTAATCCACTGCCGGAATCGCCTGCTGATTGGGCGCCGCTCCGGTGTAGAAGACGTTCTCCGAGGACTCCTCGCCCTCATACTGCACCGGATAGAACAGCAGGCCGTTGAGCTCCTCGACCACCGGCAGCACCGACTTGCGCGAGACGGACGTCCAGTTGCCGAAGATCACGTCGACCTTGTCCTGCGCCAGCAGCTCACGCGCCTTCTCGGCGAACAGCGGCCAGTTGGAGGCCGGGTCGACCACGACAGGCTCTAGCTTGCGTCCCAGCAGCCCGCCCTGCTCGTTCTGCTTCTCGATCAGCATCAACATGGTGTCTTTCAGTGTCGATTCACTGATCGCCATGGTGCCGGACAGTGAGTGCAGGATGCCGACCTTGATCGGCCCCTCTTCTGCCTGGGCGACATTGGCCAGCGAGAAACCGACACAGGCGGATAGCATTGCGGCAGCGATTTTCTTGTTCACGACATTCCCTCGTGTCTTGTTGTACTTGTTGTCCCGATTGAAGTAGTGCAATCGATGTGCCAGCCCGTGATCAAGCGCACCCGTATAGGGGAATCACCCTCGTAACGCGTTGTCTGGAGAGATGCACACATACCTTAAGTGCACCGAAACAGAGCAACAAAATCTCCTTCATGTAGAAAGCGCACCAACATGGTGAGCTTTCTACAAACACCTCATATAAGCCTCTGTTTCACAGTGCTTCTTAGACTGGTTTTATATTGTTGCGTACTGGTGCATATCGCATTCGACAGACTTTCCGTCCACATGATGTCTCTGCGAAATCAACCCCTTTTTAACAGCCCTTCCCCTCTCTATGAGGACAGCGACTTCTGACATACAGACTGCAGGAGTGCGGCCGTCAGGCCGTTGCAGATCGCCTTCCCTGAAGCACGAAGCCCGATAGCGTAGGTGGGACTTGCGAACAACAGCGCAAGTCACAGGCGTCACAGCGTCGACGCCCCACACTACTGATCAACCGAGGTGCTTCATGACCATCCCGTTGCCATACCGGTATTCATCCAGGCGTGAAAACGCCCCGTGCTGGATAACACCCTCTGACTTCGATGGATTGACACCATCAGGAGGTGAGCATGTCGCTTGAAAAGGAACCGGGACGCTTACCGAGCGAAGTCACGCCATGGCTCGGGAAAGAGCAGAGCCATGAGCTGACAGGCAACATGCAATTGTCACGCGCCGCGAGACGGCTACTGGCTGACAGCATGGCAAAGAACACCATCCTGGCATTTCGATCAGATATCCGGGGCTTCTTGAAAGCCGGCTACTCACTCCCCGCCACTTCCCATCAGGTCGCCAACTATCTGGCGGAGATGCATGCCAAAGGACGCAAGCCTGCCACGATTTCTCGTCACGCCAGCTCGCTGGGTACCTGGCATGTCTATATGCAGTTGCCCTCGCCCACGCTGAGCCTGGAAGTGAAAGGGGTATTGAAGGGGATTCATCGCAAGAGTGATGGACGACAGCGCCAGGCCCCCGCTTTGCGGCTCCATCATTTGCAACAGCTGTTGCAAGCTCTGGACCTAGATGCTCCCCGAGATCTACGTGATGCCAGCATGTTCTGCCTGTGCTTCTACGGGGCGTTTCGCGCAAGTGAGGTCGTCGCGCTCTACCGAGAGGATATCGAATGGCGTGATGCCGGTATCGTGATCACGTTGCGCCACAGCAAAACCAATCAAAGCGGACGGATCGAACAGAAGACGCTCCCCCGCAATCCAGCCGGCGGGCGTTGCTGCCCAGTGACGTTACTGGAGGCTTGGCTTGCCTGGAGTGGCATTCGTCGAGGTGCACTATATCGCTCCATCGATCAGGCAGATCGAGTGGGGGCCGGCAGAATGCACCCCGTCACGTTCGGCAATCTACTCAAGAAGGCGTTACAGCGCGCCAACCTCAGTGCAGAAAAGTTCACCACCCACAGCTTTCGTGCCGGCTTCATTACCGAAGCGCATCTTCGTGGGAAAAGCGATCAACAGATAAAGCGCATCAGCGGGCATCGTGATCAGAAGACTTTCGAACGCTACATTCGACTGGCGGATGACATGCATGACCCGGGCAATGACATCTTTTGATAGCTCGCACCCTGAAAGGCGCTGCCAAGGACGGCAGCACTTCCAGCGGGGTCGATGAGATGATATTTATCCTACTATAAGGATGAGATAATTAATAAGACGCAAGGGAGAGCTCATGACCGATACCTACACGCCCCTGCCTGAGGCTGAGTTTTCCATCTCAGGCAAGATACGGAATCTTTCACGACGCTCTCTTGGCGATCTCATCTCCCTTCCGCCTCCACGCAAAGGCAAGGCCCCTTCATACAAGGGCCTGCTGCTCAGCCACCTCCCCATCGTGCTTGTCGGTGCCCAGGGCCACACCGAGCTGCTCACCCATGGCATGCTCCTGCGACAACTCAGAGAGTCATCTCTCGAGAACTTCCGTTCCCTCAAGGTGTTTGAGGTGGACCGTGAAGGTCTCACCTACGAGGAGCTGGAGGTGTTGCGCTATCTGTCAGAGGTGCTACCTCAGGAGCTTTTCAACACCTCACACGTGATGGAAGCCCGTGCATTCATCAAGCAGCTCAATGAGAAGCCTGGGCTGGAAGAGAAGTTGGCCCGTATCGTGTTCGGGTTATCGAAACCCACCCTGGATATCAAGAGTCTCATGATCCTGACCCAGGGCCGCTGGGCGAAGAGCACACTGCAACGTGCCCACAGCCCCAAAGGCCAGCGGAGTCTCGACGATGATCGCGGAGCCTCAGAGCCACTCTCCCCCGAGACAAGCAAGGACAACGAGGCACAAAAAGCGGCGCCAACATCAGTGCCCCTCACTCCCCCAGCGCCCAAGCCGATTCCATCCGCTCGGTACCAATCAGCATCGGGCTCCGCCCCAGACACCACGAGGCCAGCCACCTCACCCACTCGCAGGTCCCATGTAGCACAAAGGGTTGACGACCTGTTTGGCGATCTATTGGACGAGGAAGGGAGTCCTCCTCATGATGGATGATACTCCCGAAAGCAAGACATGGCTCCCCGAAACCATCCTTCATCAGTGGGAAGAACAACTAGATGACGTGGTATTGTCGGCTTCGGAGGAAACGCGCTTATGGCCGTTTCTTCACTGTAATCTTCCCCCATGTAGTCAGGCGGATCTCTGGATATCCGCTCATATTCAGGCAGCGGATGACAATGATCCTGAGTTGCTCGACCTCATCAACAAACTCCTGAGGATACTCCCTCTTGCGCCGGGACCATTACAGGCGATTCGTCAGAGCCACCCACTGCATAGCCAGCTGACCTTTCCCGATAAATTCGCTCCCTCCATGGTGCGAGCCAATATCGCAAACCAGGCAATACAGCTCGCGCGCCATGGCACGACCTCAACACACGCTTTCGAACTCTTGCCAAGCAATGGCGAGCCATCCCCCATCGAGCACAATCGCCGATTGATTCGTCTTGCCTTGCGCGACATGGCCGGCTATCACTCGGGGCCTTCTGTCGATTGCAATCTCTATTACCAGCATTTATCGACCCTACATGTCGCATTGAAGTACATGCTGCCACTTTGGCAGCACCCGATCGCGTGGCATCGTTCTGCCAATCTCTCGTTACTCAGCGCCTGTAAACATATCCCGTGGCTGAAAAACGGCAACCCAAGACTGTATGACCAATTGCAGCAGGCCCAGGAATTGCTCTCCGGTTACCTGCCCATCGGAACTCGTCGCGCGCCCTACGCGAAGCGGCTCCCACAACGCTCCGTCTTTTTTCACGACTCATTCAAGCGCGACTTTTCATCGGTTGCCTCCAGTCCTGAACTATCTGAGACACTCGTTACCGCACGACTCTCGGACGACAACGAGGACGTTGACACCAGTCTCGAACCAGACAAGATCTCTCAGCCACAAGAAGAAGTGGAAGCGCCCTTTCATCACAAGGGAGATACCCTGTTGACACCGCAAGATTGCAGGGTGATCGCGCGCAAACGCCAGCAAACCTCTATCGCACAGAGCCTGGGAAGTCTGTCGAATTTCGCCACCACTCAAGGGCAGATCCGAAGAATACTGACATTACCTTTCCCGCCTGATGCCAGACTGCTGGTGCAGCTTGTGCTCGCAACAGGTATTGCCCCCGAACGTCTCAGTCAGCTCCGTGTGACGGGTGTCGAGCAGGAGGCACTGCTCTGCACTGCGACGGTGTCGCGGAATCAATCACTGCAGTGGGTCCCCGATAGCAACACACTCTACGTTCCTGTCATTCATGCACCGTCACAAAGCCCACCCCTGCCTCTTCGCCTACCGGACGCCCTCGCGATACCCCTCAATCAATTGAGCGAAGCGACAACTCAGCCTCTGACCAAGAGTTGTAGTGGCACAGTGAATCTGGCCACCTGACTTTGAGTGTATGATGGCTCACAGAGACAATCAGGTGCAGATGATGACGAAGAAGAGAACGTTTAGCCCGGAATTTCGCTTGGAAGCGGCCCAGCTC
>NZ_JADPPY010000048.1:0-18980 GCF_018340035.1 Cobetia sp. MC34 | reverse complement strand
AATTCCGGGATGGTCATGCTCATAGGCGGCGCCATCTTCTTGAGGATGGCTTCCTTACGCTCTGTGGAATAACGCACGTTGATCACCTCTCAATCCGTTTAGGTGACAACTACGCTGGCAGATAAGGTGACGCACGCGTCACACAAAGTTTCTTTCGATATTAGTTGGCCATTGACAGTAAAGAGTAAAAGCGAAGAGGAAACATCATGATCAGAAAATACCCCACAGAGTTGGTCTGTGGGGTATTTAGTTAGACAATGGATCCAGATAAATGCCACGTTCGCATCCTTTCCTCAGCGCTACAATTGATGAACTCATCTATAATCTCACCGAATAACGCCTCTGATGCTAGGTTCTATACGCAAAGTCGGCTCGTAGGAAGCGACGTATGCTAGGCATACCCTCACATAAAAGCTACGGGCCAACTTCTCATATTGCGTCGCAATACGGCGGAACTCTTTCAGCCAACTGAATGAGCGCTCCACGCTGTTCGTTGACGGTGCATAGAATTATTGAAACCACGGGGGGGCCTTAACGGGTGGGGCGCATCATCTTTGGTTGAGCGGTGCCCGGCTTGATTCGTGCGTGGTCGCAGTAACGGCGCAACTTGTCACTGTCATAGTTCTTATCTACGACGCTGTAGCGGCAACGTTTTCGTGGCCGACCAAGATTCCTCGTTAGAAGGACCTTTTCCAGGGTGGGGTTAGAGTTCTGCATATCCGACTCTTATTCCGCCGATAGAGTGGACGCACTGTATAAATGAAATAGAAAATAGGAGAAGTTAAGGAGCGAAAGAGTGAGAGGCGGGCAACTCCGGACATTACTCAAAGAGTGTTTAAGATGTCCGGATAATGATTGGTTGCAAGGTCAAGAGTTGTTGTTGGAAAGCCCAATTTTAGACGAAGTCTGGCGCAATAAGGCGCGGTATGGCAAGTATCAGATCCGGGAAGAAGATTAGTAGCACTATGACAGCTAGCATAATTGCAAGATAAATCATAGTCATTCCCAGAGCCTGCAATAATGGGATGCCACCTATCTTTGCTGAAATCATGAGGCACAGGCCATAGGGGGGGGTAACAAGTCCCATTCCAAGCGCCATGACCCCAATCACACCGAATTGTACCGGGTTAACTCCCGCCGACATCGCCAATGGATAGAAGATAGGAGCCATGATCGCCATGGCTGGTAGCGAGTCCATGAAGGTACCGATTAACAGCATGACGGCTGTCATTATTAGTAGTAGTACAATAGGATCGCTGATACTGACGCCTTCCATCAATTTCGGTGGTATCTGATAGAAACTGATCAGATAGCCGAAGATAGAGGCACCAACTAAGCTGAAAAGTGAAAGAGAACAGAGTTTGACGGTATCGGTTGAGGCAGCGAACACTTGGTGAAGACTGAGTTCACGGTAGACCACAAACCCGAGTGCCAATGCATAGAGAACTGCAATTACTGCAGCTTCAGTCGGTGTAACGATACCACTGATGATGCCACCGATGATGACAATGGGGATCCCCGCGGCCAGTAGGCCATCCTTGCCTGAACTCATCAGTTCGGCCATGGAAGCGCGCTTGCGTACGGGCACATCGTACTTCCGTACGAATAGCATATTCAGACCGAGTTGAGCCATCCCTATCATCAATCCCGGTATTATGCCGCCCAGGAAAAGTCCTGCAATCGAAGTGTTGGTCAATGCACCCCAGATAATCATGTTGATCGAGGGCGGAATTATGATACCCATGACGGAAGATGCCGCCGTGACGGCAACCGAGAAGTTGACCGGGTAACCTTCACGCTTCATGGCAGGAATAAGTACGGTCCCGATGCCTGCGCTGTCAGCAGTAGAGGAGCCGGAGACGCCGGCGAAAAGCATGCTGACCAAAACGTTGACGTGTGCCAGTGCTCCTCTGACGTGTCCTACCAAACGCATACAAAGAGTGATTAGACGATCCGTGATTTGAGCGGCATTCATCAAGTTGCCTGCTAGCAGAAATAGAGGGACTGCTAAAAGCACGAAGGAATCCATGCCGTTATACATGCGTTGGAACATGATCCAAAAGGTCAGACGTGGATCCAGGAAAATAATGCTGGTTGCAGTAAGTACCAATGCCATGGCGATTGGTACACCAAGGACGATAAGAATGCCTAGTAGCGCAAACAAAGCCCAGGGCAAGATGAAAATCATATCCATGGACAGCATCAGGCATGACCTCCCTGATTTAATGTATCATTAGTAGAGGATAAGGAGTTTATAGCGCCATTATCTGCGGATATATCATTAGACGCCATTTCGTCGACGGCATTGGGAGTGTTAAGCACTTTCTCCATGGCGGACATCCCGTGTAATGCAGCATGTAGTAGGCGTTCAAGACTGAACAGGATGATGAATCCGCCACAGGCAGTGAATACACTGTAGACATAAATCATCGACATGCCAGAAGCAGTTGCACTTCGTCTTAGGCCAGAAATAGCGAAGTCCTTTCCGAACCAGACGAAGATGATACCTGTGGCCAGACAAGCCAGATCACGTGCCCAACGGGTCATTTGATCAGCGCGAGTTCCACTCGGAAAAGCTTCCAATACGAAATGATCGGCATGCAGTACACCCACCGCGGTTCCTAGCATGATCATCCATTGGAAGGCGAAGCGACTGAACTCCTCTGTCCAAAATAAGCGGGGGAGTAGCGGCAGATTGCGACTGAGAATCTGATAGATGATGAGAGCAATAAATCCAAACAGCAATGCGAGAAGTAAAGCATACAATATTTTTTCCAGCACACGGTTCAGGCGTGTCAGCGCGGAGAGAATAAGCGACATTAGCGCTGTCCTCGTTTATAGGAGTAAGAGAACGGCGCCCCGGATGGTGGGGTGCCGTTTTATCATCATTTCCGCTTAGTTGACATCCTTGATCATCTGGTAGAGGTCGGTCAGATCCATATCGGCGACTACCTTCTTCAGAGGTTCCTTGACCATCTCTTGCATCTTGTCGCGATCAATCTTGTGCAGGATCATTCCTTGGTTGACGAGTGATTCGAGAGCTTCGGCATCTTGTTTGAGCTGCACCTTGCGAGCATAGGCGGCTGATTCACGTGCTGCCTTGGTGACTGCTTGCTGTTCGCTTTCGTTCAGGCGCTCCCACGTCTGTTCTGACATGGTAAGAAGGCGCACAGTAATGTCGTGATCAGTCATGACGAGATGTGGAGCAACTTCGTTGAAGCGCATCCGCAATACCCATTCCGGCTCGTTCAGTAGACCGTCAATGGCACCCAGTTGCAGCCCGGTATAAATCTCTTTCCAAGCCATGACCGATGGCTTGACTCCAATAGCCTGCCAGGCTGTGATCAAAGGCTTCGTCGGGTTGGTACGAATCTTCAACCCCTTGAGGTCTTCAAGACGATTCACAGGTTTTGTGCTGACGACTTCGCGTTTGCCACCACCAAAGTAGGCCAATACCTTGACACCGGTTTCCTGTGAAATACGGTCGGCGATCTCTTGGCCTACTTGGCCATCCAAAACCTTTTGCCAGTGATCGACATCTCGATACAGAAAAGGTACCGAGAAGATGTTGGCAGAATGAGAGAAGTCTGTGATCAGGCCTGGGCTGACAATAGCCATGTCGAGCGCACCAGCCATTTCTTGCTCAAACATTTCCGTCTCATGCCCCATGACCGAGTTCCCGAGGATAGTGACGCTGATTTCACCGTCGGTCTGGTCAGACAGCAACTCACTGAAGCGCTCTGCGCCAAGTTGATAAGCTGTTTCAGCCGTGCCCCCGTGGCCAAATCGCAGGTCCATGGCATGTGCTGTAGTTGAAGCTCCAAGGATTACTGTCAATAGTGAGCCTGTGAGAAGAGTGCGGGGTAGGCGACGAATTTTTTTTGGATCGATCCAGTTAAAGTTCATAATTAACTCCTGGCATGGCATTGTTGTTGTCGATGGGTGGCGCTCTGGAAGGGTCGAAACGATTAGTGTCTGATGCAATCAGGTGTGCGCTTCAACATCTGATTCTCATGTACCAAACTAGGTTGCTTGTGTAAGTAATTCTCAATTGAGGCATGCAGTGATATCTCTTCGAATGTCATTCTCGCTGAGTGGTTTGCCACACGAGTCGCGAATCACCAGGCTTGGGGATAGCACAACCTGCTCACGGGGGGCCTTGGGAGCAGCTATTCGGCGCAATGCCAATCGAGCCGCCTGTTCGCCAATCGCATAAGGATGCGTGGCTACACTTGTCAGAGGTGGATCGCCCAAAGCTGCCTCTTCGACATTATCAGTGCCGATGACTGCGCAGTCTTTACCCGGTGTTAGGCCTATGCGCTTGAGCCCCAGCATGACACCGAAGGCCACCATGTCGTTGTGACACATGACTGCCGTGGGCCGAGAGGTTTCCTGCATTAACTCTTGAATAAGCAGGAAACCATCCTTGCGAGTGACACCTTCGCCAAGAATCAGGCGGCGATAGGCAAGCCCATGGCGTAGCAGGCATTCATCATAGGCCTTGAGGCGATCCTGGCTGACTGCGTGCTCGGCGCCCCCGACGAAGGCGATGCGCTGATGTCCAAGTGATACTAGATGATCCATCCCCAGTCTTACGACATGACGAAAGTCAGTGCCTGCGTAATCGTACGGTGGGGTGCCGAGATAGCGCAGAATTTGGACGCAAGGCATCCCCCAGTCTTCGATCGTTTTGATCAGGTCAGGCGAGCTGCCGGCGGCAGGGCATAGAAGTAGTCCATCGACACGATGTTCGCGCATACGTTCAA
Source organism: Cobetia sp. MC34 (assembly GCF_018340035.1). NCBI lineage: Bacteria > Pseudomonadati > Pseudomonadota > Gammaproteobacteria > Oceanospirillales > Halomonadaceae > Cobetia > Cobetia sp. MC34. The sequence continues at coordinate 14,214 of NZ_JADPPY010000048.1, read as the reverse complement.
GGAAACGTTGTTGGCGAGACACTGAGTCTTCACTGTTAGCCAGGAATGACACATAGTCCTGCTGGCTTAGTTCCGCATTGATGCCTGCCACCATGGCACCGAAGAACGGATTGGCAATGTCATAGACCACGACACCCAGGGTTTGCGTACGTCCTCCACGCATGGCAGCGGCGCCGCGATTGTAGACATAGCCTAATGTCTTTATCGATTTCTGAACCTTGCGACGTGTACGCTCCGCCACCAATGGGCTTTCGCGTAGCACCAGCGATACCGTGCTGCGCGAGACACCAGCATGGGCGGCAATGTCTTGCAGAGTAACACTGCTGCTGTCGCGTGAAAGTCGAGTGTCGGTCATGAGAAGGACGATTCCTGTAGCAATTGGTGCTGATCAGGCGGTGAATGCCACTGAGCATTCTGTTTTTTTTGGATTGATCTAAATCATACAGTCAAACTAGCGACAATTTCGTCATTCATCGACTCTTCTTTGGTCTAGAGGATTGCGCAGCAGGTCCTAAGCTATTCGTCTAGTGGTAGGGATATGAATTAGACAGAGGCTCTTCTTGTCAGTACTTCTGGGTTCACTGGGCTGATCGGGTTACTGCCCGCCAGCGCCAGTAACATGTTATCGACTGCACGTTGGGCCATTGCGGCACGCGTCTCATGGGTGGCCGACCCGATGTGAGGTAAGGCAACCACGTTGGGCATATACGGGAGAGGAGATTCAACTGGCAGTGGTTCCTGTTCGAACACGTCCAGCCCTGCCGCGCCAATTTGCCCCGTGTTAAGAGCCTCAATCAGCGCCTGCTCGTCGATGACCTTGCCACGCGAGATGTTGATCAGAATGCCGTTGGGCTTCATACGCTTCAAGGCAGCTGAATCAATCAGCTTTTCGGTATCTGCATTCAGCGGCACGCTCACGCAGACGAAGTCGGACGTTGCCAGCAGTTCTTGCAAACTTAAGCGCTGTGCACCCAGTTCCTTCTCCAGTTCGGGTTTTGGCGATGCCATGGTGTAGCGTATCTGCATGCCGAAGCCAAGTGATCCCCTACGTGCGATGGCAGCTCCGATACGGCCGAATCCCACCATTCCTAGTGTCTTGCCGTGAACATCACTCCCGAAGAGGTCAGGTCCAATGCTAGACTTCCAGTGACCGTCTTTTACCCAGCTGGCCAGTTCAATTGCTCGACGTGCAGTTGCCATGATCAGAAGAAATCCAGTATCTGCTGTGGTTTCGGTCAATACATCCGGGGTGTTGCACAGCAGAATATTTCGTTCGTTCAGCGTTGCTAGCGGATAATTGTCATAGCCGACCGAGATGCTTGCGATGGTTTCCAGATGCGGCGCGCTATCGATCAGCTGTGGTGTGACCTTAAGGCCAGCAGTGATGAGGCCATGTGCTTTGGCAAGCGCCGCATGAAAGGCCGGGCTATCCGCGTCTTCATGATGCTCGAAGAAATCGACATCGTAATGCTGCCGAAGCTGTGTAAGCTGTTCCTGGTTGAGTCGGCGAAAGGCAACGATACGTTTTCTCATGAGGTGTCACTCCTGTGTCAATAAAACGAAATTTTGTGCTGCCTGATGTTTGCAGGTCAGATGAGATGTTGGGTGAGGTCTTTCAGCTGATCACTGTTTGGCAACCCTTCCATATCGCCTATAACTTGGACGGCACGAGCTCCTATTAAATTGGCACGATGCAGTGCTTCAGATGGAGTGAAGCCTTCCAGCAAAGCGCTGATAAGACCTACGGCAAAGCCATCACCAGCACCAACGGTATCTAGGACGCGTGTCACCGGAATGCCTTCGACCGTATAGGACTCAAGCTGGCCATTGAGAACCCCCCGATAGTAGCTACCTTGTGGACCGAGTTTGATAATCACAGCTCGCGCACCGCGATCGAGATAGAAGTCAGCGATGGCTTCTGGTCTTTCATGGCCGGTTAAAAGGCGCCCTTCAGATAGCCCCGGTAATACCCAATCAGATTTTACTGCCAGAGTATTGAGAGTCTCTCGCATCACGTTTTCGTTTTTCCATAGGGAAGGTCGCAGATTGGGGTCGAACGAGATACTGGCTCCGGCATTACGTGCCTTTGCCATCATGTACTCTGAAAGCTCGCAAGTGGCAGAAGATAGCGCGGGTGGAATGCCTGTGGCATGCAAATGACGCAATTGCGAAAAGTCGATGCCTTTCGCGTCCTCAATGCATAGCTGGCTTGCAGCACTGTTGCGGCGGTAGTACTCCACTGCAGGATCCTCACTATGATTGGCGCGTGCCTTGAACACCAATCCGGTGGAGTGCAGGGGGTCGGTATGCAAGAACTGGCAGTCCAGCCCCTCGTCGCCGAGTGTCTTGCGTAGATAGCGCCCAAAGCTATCGTCACCCACGCGGCTCAACCAACCAACATGAAAGCCCAGTCGTGCTAGACCGATAGCGACATTGGTATCTGCCCCTGCCACTCGGCGATGGAAGTGATCTACGCACTCTAGTGCACCGGTTTCATCGGCTACCAGCATAGCCATGGCTTCGCCAAAAGCGATGATCTCCGGAGAATTTTTACGAAAGTGTGATTTGTTCACGAATACTCCAGGAATGATTGTGTGGAACAAGAAAAATCCAGCATGTGGTAAAGCGGTCACAAAAATCGTGCTTGGAGACAGAGTAGTATTTACCGAGTAGTAGTGATCGCTCTCAGCCGCTCGACCTCGCGACGAGTAATGCTTGGTAGGTCGGATAAAGGATAGCGAAGATCGGCATGTCTCATATCGTCTTGCGCAAGAGGGGGTGTGGGTTGCAGTGGATATTCAATAGCGCGCATTACATCTTTAGGAAAATGGCGGAACATTGTAGACCACTCGCAAAGATCTTTGTCACTTGGTACGCGCGCGTGGCATTTGCCTGAGATATCAGTACTCACACCTTTGCAGTGTACATAGCGTACATGTCGGCCGAGGCGCTCCGCGGCTTGCTGTGCGCTGGCGCCACACCATTGCCAATTGCCAATATCGAACGTCATTCCTAATGAACAGCCAGCATGTTCGGCATCCTTCAAACAGGCAGTCATCGCGGAGATGGAGCCACCTTGTGAGGTCTGATCGTTCTCGATCAGTATCTGAGGGACCCCGCTATCGGTAAACAAGACTGACAGCGCTTGCCAAGTATCTCGACCGGCCCCACGATAGTCACCGAGTGCGAACTTGATGCTTTCCGCTCCCAGTGCACGTGCCTCGTGTAGTCGCCTAGACACGCTTTCGGCAGGACGCGTTTCATTCCAGAGCCCATCTGCTGTGGAATAAATTACGCCAAGTGAATGTTCTGCGCATTGCGCGCCCAGCATATCAAAAGCTTGGAAGTCAGTAGGTAATAATTCGCGACGAATCTCGACCTTGTCGGCCCCGGCCTCACGTATCCAGTCCAGGCTGGCGGCCTGCCCCTGTGCCAGTATCAAGGTACTACCGAAAGCAGAGGTGCAGACGGAAACCTGCGGAAGAGTTGAAGAACGATCAGGCTTTGGTAACGGTACCATATCAAGATATGACGTCATCCTTCCTTGTCTCCTTATAAGGGTTAAGGCATGTCAGAAATGAAAAGATAAGTGATTCAGGTAGCGTGGAAGTCAGGACAGGATGTTGAGCCACGCTTGATCAATGTTGGGTGATAGCGGATATGCCGTGACTGCCCGACGTAGGCCTCACGATTGCGCTCCAGCAGACAGGCAAAGGCACGCCGCCCGATTTCTTCCGTAGGTTGCGCCAATGTCGTGATGCCCGGAGTAAGTAGACTGCACCACTCCAGCTCGTCAATTCCCAGGAGGCCAATAGAGCCGAGGTCCAGCTTGAGCTGTTTGAGGCAACGTGCCGCCATCAACGTCATATTGCCATTGCCACACAGAATGGCAGGTCGATTTGCCGTGGACATGAACTGTTCTATCACGGGTGACAATGAAGCTAGGTCATCAGATAGCGATAGCATAAAGGTATGGCCATTTAGCGTGCCCTCATGCGCGGCTAGCTGATAGGTGAGTCGCGACAAGCGTTCTTGGCGTGAACTGGTGTGGTTGATTGGTTCGCTCAGGTAGAGAACGTCTCGATATCCAGCCTCTCTGAGATGCGCAATAGCGATGTCGATGGCGGCATCATTGTCGAGTCCAACCATGTCTGCCTCGATTCCCGGTAATTGACGGTCCAATAGCACTATAGGAAACCCGTTAGTGGCCAGATCAATAAGTTCTTGGCTGGCCTGCCCACTGGCATTGACTACCAAACCCTCAATACCATAACTGGTCAATTGAGTCAGATGGACCTGTTCAAGGAGAGGATCATTATTGGTGTTGCAAACCATTAGAGAGAAGCCTTGCTCTCGTGCTGCTTGTTCCACCCCATGCATGGCGGCAACCGAAAAGGGGTTCCGGATATCTGCAACTAGCATACCAATCAGGCCGGTACGGCCTCCCTTAAGACTGCGTGCTATTAAGTTGGGACGATAGTTAAGTTGAGCGGCTGCCTGAGCAATGCGCTTCTGTAGGTCGGGTGATAATTGCTCGCGTGCTCCACCAAAGTAGCGAGAGACACTAGTCTTCGATGCGCGAGCCTCTTGTGCAACTTGCCTCAGGGTAGCGCGGCGGCTAGATACGAAAGTGCTTTGGTTGTCTGAAGGCATGTCACACTCGGAAATTCAAAAGTGATGGGATCGTTCCCATCGTAGTGTCATTGAAGTGTGCTGCAAGCTGATCTTTAGTCGCAGTGTCCATGGGCACTGGGGGTGTTTACTTACGTTTCACTTATTGTGTCAGGGCAAAAAGATCAGTCATGGTGGGATGAAGCTATCAAACGCCAAGTACGTTCGAGTTGCGGAGGGGGAAGAAACCTCGGTCAGGCAGTGGGTGTGACGTTATATGGCCGAAATCACCCTTCGAGCGCTACCCCATGTCGATGGCAGCGCTCGGTGGTAGCAAATCAGGACTGTGAGGTAACGACTGCTTACTGCCCAATCTTCATTCCAAGCTGGCCCCATAGCCGAAGCTGGCGGCGGGCTCGGCTGCCGTCTCGACCCACACGCTCTTCACTTCGCTGTATTCGCGCAGCGCATCCAGCCCTGAGGATCGGCCATAGCCGCTCTCGCCGTAGCCGCCGAAGGGCGAGCTGACGTGAATGGTCTTGTAGCCATTGACCCAGAAGGTGCCGGCACGCACCTGGCGTGCCACGCGGTGGGCGCGGCCGACGTCGCGTGTCCAGACGGCGCCGGCCAGCCCGAAGCGACTGTCGTTGGCGATGCGGATGGCGTCGGCTTCCTCCTCGAACGGTATGGCCACCACGACCGGGCCGAAGATCTCTTCCTGCGCGCAGGCCATGGCGTTGTCGCCCAGCAGTACCGTCGGCGCGACATGATAGCCGCCGGTGACTGGAATGGGCTCTGCTGAGCCATCGGCGAGGCGCGCGCCGTCCTCGATGGCGCCGGCAAGCATCGACGTCACATGCTGGTATTGCTTCGCGTTGTTGATCGGGCCGATCTGGGTGTTAGGGTCCTGCGGGTCACCGAGCGTGAACTGCGTGGCAGCTTCGGCCAGCGCAGTGGTGAACTTGTCGAAGATCGAGGCCTGCACCAGCAGGCGTGAGCCGGACACGCAGCTCTGACCGGCGCCGGAGAAGATGGCCGCCTGGGCGCCGCGCAGGGCTACCTCGAGATCGGCATCCTCGAACACGATGTTGGCGGACTTGCCGCCCAGCTCCAGCACGCAGGGGATGCAGCGCTGCGCCGTGGCGGTGGCGATGTGGCGGCCGGTGGCGGGCGAGCCGACGAACACCACCTTGCGGATGTCGCCCTCGGCGATCAACGCCTGGCCGATGCTATGGCCGTAGCCGGCGATGACATTGACCAGCCCGCGCGGCACACCGGCGCGCTCGATCAACACGCCCAGCGCCAGCGAGGACAGCGCCGTCAGCTCCGAGGGCTTGAGAATCACCGCATTGCCGGCGGTGATGGCCGGGGCGATCTGCCAGCCGGCGGTGAAGATGGGCGCGTTCCACGGCGTGATCTGCAGCACGGTGCCCAGCGGCTCGTAGGTGACGTAGTTGAGGTGCGAGGTCGGGACCGGAATCACCTCGCCGTGCAGCTTGTCGGCCCAGCCCGCGTAGTACTCGAACATCTCGGCGACCTTGGCCACCTCGACCCGTGCATCGCGAATCGGCTTGTTGGCGCTCAGCGCCTCGAGTTCGGCCAGGGTGTCGGCCTGTTCTCGGACCAGGCTGCCTATGCGGTAGATGGCGCGCCCGCGGGCCTGGGCGGTCAGGGCAGCCCATTGCTGCTGGGCCTCGCGGCTGGCGGCATTGGCAAGCGCTACCTGAGAGATGTCGGCATCCGGGAAGGACAGCATCAGGCTGTCATCCTGGGCGTTGCGCACCTCGATGCTCTCACCGCTACCTTTGATGAACTCGCCACCGATCAGGCTGCTGACGACAAGAGTGTCGTCATGAGATTGGCTGCTGCCCTGAAACGCCTGCATCAGTTCGGCGATACGCTGAGTCGTTGAGAATGCCGGGGTCATGTCGTGGGTCAGCATGGCTTATGCTCCGTGACCGAAGAGAGTCGGGTCAGTGCGTTGCACGATGGCGCAGAAATCCTCGCTGTCATCCAGCGTCGCGCGGCTCTCGTTCCATAGCTGGGCGACGGCGTTGGCGAGGGGCAGTTCCATCCCGAGCTGTTGCGCCAGATCACTGGCCAACCCGACATCCTTGCGCATCAGGCCCATGGTGAAGCCGGAATCGTAGGCCTTGTTGATCACCCAGTTGGGGAACATCACCTGGCTCGCGCCACTGCGCCCGGAACCCGCATTCACGCCTTCCAGCAACTTCTCGGGGGAGACGCCCGCTCTGGCGGCCATGGCAACGGCTTCCGCTGTGCTGATCAGGTGGCAGGCGGCGAGCATGTTGTTGGCGATCTTGGCGACATTGCCCGCCCCGCAGCGACCGACGTGCACTCGACTGCCGCTCATGGCCTCCAGCACCGGCATGGCGCTTGCCAGCACCTCATCCTCGGCGCCGATCACCATCGACATGCTGCCGCTCGCGGCGCCCTTGGGGCCGCCGGACACCGGGGCGTCGATAAAGTTGATACCGCGCGTCGCCAGCGCCGCCGCCACCTTGCGGCTGGTCTCGGGAGTCGAGGTGGTGGTGTCGATCACGATCAGCCCCGGCCTGGCGAGGGCCAGCAGGCTTTCGGCCTTATGGTGGTCTTCTGCTGCATCGCTGACTGGCGCGTCTTCGCCGCCTAGACACAGGCGTTCGACATGCTCGGCCTTGGGCAGCGAGAGGATCACCACATCAACCTTCTCGAGCAGCTCGTTGAGGGAATTGACCGGCGTGACGCCTGTCGCAGCGGCCCTGTCACGCGCAGCCTGAGAGAGATCGAACCCGAATACGGGGAAGTCGTGGCGAGCAAGGGTTGCGGCTATGCCGCCGCCCATGTTGCCCAATCCGATGACACCGACGGTTGTTGTCATTGTGTGATTCCTGTCGTGGTGAAGGGGGAGTAGCACCCGGTGACTCGAGTATGGACAGCGCTTCTGTGTTCCAGCAATAATCCCGAATTCACTTTAATGTTGCCTTCAAGGCAATGCTGGGGGCGTGATGAGTCTGGTGCAGGATCGACGTATCAGTCATTTCCATGAGGCGGCAAGACTCGGGAGCGTGCGTGCGGCAGCGGATTTCCTGAATGTGGCGCCTTCCGCGGTCAGTCGACAGATCACCCAGCTGGAGCATGAGCTGGGCATGCCGCTGCTTGAGCGCCATCGTCGCGGGGTCAAGCCGACGGAGGCGGGGGAGCGGGTGCTGGAGTATTACCGGCAGCGTCTGGCGCAGCAGGAGGTTCTGCTCGAGTCGTTGCAGTCATTGAAGGGGCTGCAAAGCGGCTCGCTGGTGCTGGCGATCGGTGAGGGCTTCATCGAGGGGCTGGCGGGGCCATTGAGTCGTTTTTCCGCACGCTATCCGGGCATCGAACTCAAGGTGAATCTGTGTGGAACCAATGAAGTGATCCGGCAGGTGGTCGAGGACGAGGCGCATCTGGGGCTGGTGTTTCACCCGACTCGTGATCCGAAGATTCGCACGCATGTCTCGCGGCCGCAGCCGGTGTGTGCAGTGGTCAATCCGCAGCATGCCTTGGCTCGACAGTTCGGGGGCCAACGGTTCGGGGCTCAGGAAGGCTCAAGGCGGGCGGCAGGCAAGCTCGAGCCGCTGTCGCTGGCAACACTGGCCAGTCACTCCCTGGCCCTGCCGGAGGTGTCATTCGGCATCCGCCAGATCGTGGCCCAGGCCGAACATCAGGCCGGTGTCATGCTGAGCCCGACCCTGACCTGCAACGCCCTCGCCATGCTCAAGCAATTCGCGCTGCATGGCGGCGTGACCCTGCTGCCGGAATTCGTGGTCTCCGAGGAGGTCGCCGCCGGCCGCCTGTGTCGAATTCCACTGCAGGAAGCCCAGTTCGTCACGCCGCATGTGCAGTTGATCAGCCGCCTAGGCCGTCAGTTGAGTGATGGCGCCAGTCGCCTGTCGAGCCTGTTGCAACAGGACATGACGGCCTTCAGCCCGTCGGAGGGGGGCTCAGTCGGTCAATCGCGCTGACGGTGAGGGATTCAGTACAGAATTGGCGCGCAGGCGTTCGTCGGCAAAATCCAGGAAGGTGCGGACCTTGGCCACCGCGCCGCGACCCTCGCTGTGCAACAGGTGGATCGGCAGCGATGGTGGCTCTAGCTCCTCCAGTACCGCCTGCAGGCGACCCGCTGCGAGATCCTCGCCGACCTGATAGGACAGCACGCGGGTGATGCCAACCACTGCGGGCGGCCTCGATGCAGGCGGCAATGCTGCTCATCGTTAGCCGGGGCCCACTCGTATGGCGTGTTCTCCTGCGCGGCCGAAGTGCCACTCCTTGCTGGTATTCACGTTGCTCGAGGCAACGAAGCGCTGTCCGGCCAAGGCCTCCAGCGAGTCCGGGGTGCCCTCGCGGGCGAAATAGCTCGGTGCACCACGCGCCCACGTTGCCGACTCTCACAGCTGACAGCCCGAGGTCAGCAGGGAGCCAATACGCACGTCGATATCGGAGCCTTTGTCGGTCATGTTGGACACACGCTCCACGATTACCGTCTTATTGCACAACTCAGGGAGGCGCTCGAGGTTGATGGTGACTTTCAGTCCTCTCTGACCGGCTGACAAGCCCGATGCAAATCAGTGAGATAGCGATAGATCAGTTCATGGTCCTGACAAGTGGCCGGCGGTATAGTACGAAGCGTGTGTCATTTATCCGAGCCTGTCGCAGCTTGTTGCCCGCTCGGCATCACAGACAAGGATTTTCACGATGGCTTCATTTCGTATTCTGACGCATCCCGAGCACGGGGCGCGTGCCGTCAAGATCGGCTGGTCATGGCCGGCGTTCTTCTTCGGCCTGTTCTGGGCGCTCTACAAGCGCATGTGGCTGCTGGCGGCCAGTCTGTTCGGCTTCATCGTGCTCAGCTCGGTCTTCATTCCGGCGACGCAGGGAGGGCAGTTGATCTCCAATATCCTGTTCCTGGGCCTCAACTTGACCATCAGCCTCAAGGGCAACCTGTGGTACGCGAGCCTGCTGGAAACCCAGGGCTATCAAGAGCAGGCCCAGGTCCCGGCGCGCAATCCCGATGATGCGCTCGCCGTGTACGCCAATTCGCAAAAGGCCTCTGCTGCCGATATCCGCGACCATGAACAAGGCGGCGCTGACTCACGGGATCAGGACCCTTGGGGCGATCAGTGTGACGAGCGGGAGCGCAGGGGTGAAAGAGATGAAAAAGATGACGACGACAACGGCGATGGTGGCTCCGGCGGCAAGGGCGGCGGCAACGCCACGGGCACCTTCATCGGCTAAGGGCCTGCTCAGGAAGATATGAGACGATGAACATTCAAGGACGATTGACGCGCTGGAACGATGACAAGGGCTTTGGCTTCATCACCCCGGCGTCGGGTGGCAAGGATGTCTTTGCCCACATCAGCGCCTACCAGGGGCGTGGGCGACCCAAGGCCAGCGCGCAGGTGCACTATCAGTTGGGCATGGATGACAACAATCGCCCACGTGCCATCCGCTTTCGCACCCATGGGGCAGGAGCTTCGAGTACGTCCGCTGGTGTCATGTTCGCGTGGCTGATGGCGTTGGTCGTCGCGGTCGTTCTCGGGGCGGGATGGCAGCAAGGGCATCTGCCGTGGATGTTGCCTGCAGCGTATCTGGGCATGAGTCTGGTGACGTATCTGGTCTATCGAGTCGACAAGCAGGCGGCCGCACAGGATGAGTGGCGCGTGGCCGAGAGCACCTTGCACCTGATGGAGCTTGTCTGTGGCTGGCCGGGCGCGCTGATCGCCCAACAGAGCCTGCGTCACAAGACGCGCAAGACAAGCTACCGGTTCGTGTTCTGGTGTGCGGTATTGCTCAATATCGTGGCCGTGAGCTGGCTGACTCTCTCGCCGGATGCCGCGACCCTTCGTGGCCTGCTCGGCTTTCCCGTCATGGCAGGCGAGGCCATGATCAGGTGGTCATGAGCGGATGATTGAGCGGCGTTATCGATCGCATGACAACGACAAAGGGGGCCTATCAAAGGCCCCCTTTGTCGTTTTTGCTCACTAATGTTTACCAGTAGAGCACGCTGGCCATCAGAACGGTGCGAAATCATCCTGTTCGGCGCTCGAGGCGACCCAGCGGTCTCTGGCAGGTATCGCCCGACGCTGGGCGCCCTGTGGCGGTATCTGGCCTTGCTCACCATATAGCCACAGCACCAGGTTGGAGCGCTGGCCGCTGGTGATCGGCTGCGCGGCATGCGGCACATTACCGCGATGCAGCATGGCCGAACCGGGCGTGAACGAGAAGCGAACTGCGTCTCCGCTCGCGGCGTCCAGAACGTCCAGCTCAGAGCCCTCGAAGGTCTCGTCGGGCAGGTTCATGTTGATGTTGAGGGTCACGGACGAGGCGTCGGTATGCGGTCGAATCGAGGCGTCCGTGGTGGGCTGATAGTGGATCGAGAAGCCGAAGGACTGGCTGTCGTAGCCGATGATTTCCGGGAACAGCAGCCGCGAGATCGGGCGCATGTAGGTGTCCAGCAGTTGCTGATAGAACGCCTGGAAACTCGGTGCCGCCAGATAGCCCTCTGAGCGACGGTCGAGCATGGCGCCGCGTCGATTGAGCACGATACCGTAGGGCGGGCGCAGCGGAATGCCGGCGTCCCATGCCTGTTCCAGCATGTTGCGCAGATCAGCAATGCGCTCGACATCGAAGAGCTGGCACTGATAGACGTCAGTGGCGACTTCTGTCATCAGCGCCTTGACGTCCGTCTCGCGCTCGGGATTTTCCCACGCCTGCTTGACGGCAGTGCGCAGCGCCTCGTCGATCAATCCACTATCGAGGATGGCGAGGTCGTCTTGCTCGACGGCTTCCCATTCACGCCAGGCGTCACTCAGCAGCTGACGATGGCTGTCCCAGAATTTCTGGACGGAGGGGGCGCGCCGCAGCATGGCTTCGCGGGAAGGAAGTTCGAGCTCGCGGGCCTGCTGCAACCGGGTCTGCTGTAGTCGGGTAGGGGGCAATACAGAATGGGTCATGGGATGTCTGCTCCAGAAACTTGCGACATGAAGGCTGCCGTTTCGGCGATGTTGGGCAATTTATTACGCCGTGCCTTGTTGATAAACAGGCCCCTGGAGTAAACACATTCAATATTATGTTGATGACCTCTACACGACAGCAGGCCCGCACACAATGCGGGCCTGCTGTCGTTTGCCAGAGTGTTACGAGGCGCTCTGTCAGCTCATCAAGCCGTCGACCACCCCCAGGCCGTGGAAGGCGATCATGCCGATAATGCCTGCGAAGATCACGTAGTAGAGTGTCGGTAGGATCGTCTTGCGAAGCGTGACGCCTTCGCGGCCCAGGAGGCCGACGGTGGCCGAGGCGGCTACCACGTTGTGGATGGCGATCATGTTGCCGGCAGCCGCGCCGACCGCCTGGAGGGCGACCATCATGGCGCTGGAGATGCCCAGAGCCTGGGCGACGTTGAACTGGAAATCGGCCAGCATCAGGTTGGAGACGGTGTTGGAGCCAGCGATGAAGGCCCCGAGGGCACCGACACTCGGCGCGAACAGCGGATAGATATCGCCCACGCTATCGGCGATGAACTGCGCCATCGCCACCGGCATCGACACCAGATCCGCCTCGTTGACGCCGGAGTTGATCAGGATGCGCACCATCGGAATCGTGAACAGCAGCACGAAGCCTGCGCCGAGGATGGTGCGGCTGGATTCGCTGACGGCAGCACTGACGTCTCGCATGCGCATGCGGTGCAGCACGATGGTCAGCAGTACCACGGCCACCAGGATACCGCCGGGCAGGTACAAGGGCTGCAGACTGCCGGAGATGTCAGCTTCTCCGAGAATGCCGCTCCAGCCGAAGCTCCACGAGGTCAGCGCTTCCTTGATCGGCGCGATGACGCGCGACATCACCAGCAGCACTGCGAGCAGCACATACGGCAGCCACCCCATGCCGACCGAGAGCGGCTTGCGGCCCTCGACGGGCTCAAGTGTCATGTCCAGCTTGCCGATCCACTCCGCGGGCCAGCTGTCAGCGTTCGGGAAGTCCCAGGTCCGGCTGGGCAGCAGGAAGCCCTTGCGCGCCGCCGGTACCACGATGGCGAGCCCCACCATGGCGCCGATCATCGACGGAAATTCCGGCCCCAGCAGCATGCCGGCCAATACGTAAGGCACCACGAAGCAGACACCGGCGAACAGCGCGAAGGGCGCGACCTCCAGCCCTTCACGCCAAGAGCGATTGGCGCCGAAGAAGCGCACCATCACCGCAACCATGATCAACGGCATGCAGATCCCGATGATGCCGTGGGTGATGGCGACCTCAGAGGTCACCAGCTGGAAGTAGGCGTCCCAGCTCGAGCCATTCGCGGTCAGTGTCTCGCTGACACCGGCCTTGTCGAGGCCACCGGAGACCCCGACCACGATCGGCGTGCCGACCGCACCGAAGGAGACCGGCGTCGATTGCACCATCATGCCCACCACGACCGCCGCCAGGGCCGGGAAGCCCAGCGCCACCATCAAGGGAGCAGCGACGGCGGCAGGGGTGCCGAAGCCGGAGGCACCTTCGATGAAGCAGCCGAACAGCCAGGCGACGATGATGGCCTGCACGCGGCGGTCCGGGCTGATGCCGGAGAAGCCGTTGCGTATCGCGGCAATGCCACCGGAATGCTTGAGGGTATTGAGCAGCAGCAGGGCGCCGAAGATGATCCACAGGATCGCGACCGTCAGTATCAGCCCCTGCAGGGACGAGGCCAGGACACGAGTGAAGGTCATGTCCCAAGCCAGCAGGGCGATCAGTGCAGTGACCACGAAGACGATGGGCATGGCGAGGCGGGCGGCCATGCGAAAGCCGATCAACAGCACCCCGGCGAGCAGCAATGGCACAAAGGCCAATAGTGCCAATAGCGACTGATTCATGTGCAGCACTCTCCCTATGTTGCGTGGCGAACGTCGTTTTATAAGTCTTTGTTGTTGGTGGGTGCGTGGTTATGTCGCACCTGACGCTAGCTCAAGGTAAGAGAGTCCATTTGTTTCTGCTACTTGAGGTCATCTGGTATTACCAGTGATGATCGTGAAGTTTATTTTCGCCAACTCATTGATAGTCAATGACTCTGTGGAGTATCGCAGCCCACTCATCACGCACAGCAGGCCAGTTTATTAGACTAAAAGGCGGCCGTTTACCGGGTGAGAGGCGTCTGCTTCCTGAGCATGACAGCAAGGGCGTCCGGCCAATGACATCTGTATGTCACGCGCTTCACGTGCCCTAATCGCCTCAACAGAAGGAGGAATGGCGAACAAAAAGCTTGTCGGGGGGGGGGTGTCTTGCGCGCCATAAGGGCGGCTCACGCCTTGTTGGCTTGCGTGAATCCCCTCTTTCTGGCTCTTCGACGCCAGGTGTGGAATTAGTGCCCTGGAATGGTCCAGGATATGGGGCCCCGAACAGACTGGAGAATTGACATGGATGGTACTCAGATCCTGACCCTTGGCTTGGGCTTGCAAGCGCCTTGGAAACTTAAGGACCAGCATCTGGATACCACGTCATCTCCGCATCGTCTCGAGCTTTACGTGGAAGCCGACCGGGGGAGCCTTTATGCCTGCCCGGAATGCGGCAAGGCATGCCCGGCGCATGACTTTGCCGACA
>NZ_JADPPY010000047.1:0-18988 GCF_018340035.1 Cobetia sp. MC34 | reverse complement strand
CAGTTGGCTGAAAGAGTTCCGTCGTATTGCGACGCGATATGAGAAGTTGGCCCGTAGCTTTTATGCGATGGTATGCGTAGCTTGCATACGCCGCTGTCTACGAGCCGACTTTTCGTACAGAACCTAATAGCCACTAAGCCCTCACAGACCCATTTCCAAACACATGCTAGCTTTGAGCTGCATCATCTTTAAGTTTTTTCGCTACATCATGGCTAGTACGGTTGTTCTTGCTCGGCATACTTCCCAATTGACGAAATATGACATCTCGAGCTGCACTCAACAGCAGAGGATCCGCATCGACTGTTAGCCCATCTTTCTTTTGTAACACTGGCCACAGAAGCTTGTCCTTCAACACCAGCATTCCACTACGATCCGGCGCATCAAACTTCAGGTGCACACGTTGTCCATGTCGGTTGTTGACATCAGATCGGAACCGATCAATCTCAGCAATCTGGTTATTAGCTGTATCGGGGTTGGGTTTTAACTTCAGCTCGGCAAGGCTGGCGGACACGGTATCCATCATGATCTTCTGCTGACGCCCTATCCGATCATCTTGTCGTTTGGCTAACGGGAGGGGGCGCGCTACCAGCTCAATCTCGGATTCTTCACCAATTTCAACGCCAAAGGCTTCCTCGAAGGTTTTCAGGTCATAGTCGGCTACGCGCACTGATGCCAGTGGTTTGCGCGTTTGCCATGCGGCTTGCACCGCTTCCATTGGTTGCAGCATGTAATCCAGCAGCTTCTCAAAGACAGGGTCACCAAAGGTCGCAAAGTGCAATTTGCGATGATCAGATTCTCCAAGACCATGCTCATAGAGCCCTCGGGAGGTCGTAAGCAATACCTCCTTAGGTAGCCCGGGGATGTCTACCATCCGGTAAGCATCCCCATGCTTGAAGTTTTCGATACCGCCCCCTAGCGCTCTAAGGTACTGACTCTCACGAATGGCCTGCCAGATATCCTCCAGAGTCGCCGCCATCGGCTCTACACGACGCTGAGCCTCAAGATGCTCATAGGCCGCCTTCTGCTCTTCCGCCTTGAACTCAGTGAGCTGTTGTCGCTCCTTGATACGCTCGGCATGCTGCTGGGCTCGGCGAATCAGCTCCTCTTCATCGATCTTGCCTTCCTCACCTTCTGCCTTGGCGAAATCCTCGAAATCCTCTGGCTGGATGGGCAGAAGCGAGAATTGCAGCTCGCCGGATACAGTAAGTGCCTCACGGAAACGCCTGACCAAGCGCGAGTACACCACCTCTTCCACGCTATCCTGGTAGAGGTAGTTAAGCACGTGAATGTGCTCGTGATGCTGACCGATACGATCTATGCGGCCGATGCGCTGCTCCAGCATCATCGGGTTCCAGGGTAAATCGAAGTTGATCAGCAGGTCAGCGCTCTGCAGGTTCAAACCTTCTGCTGCCGCATCTGTACATAGCAGGATGTCGATGTTTCCAGCGACGAAACGTTGCTTGATCGTTGTGCGATCAAGACTTTCAGGATGGTACTCATCAGCACGGCGCAGGGTACCGCCAGCTCCGGAGAAGGTGCCGATTGGACACCCAGGGAGTAGCCGCCTCAACTCGTTATGAAGGTAGTTCATGGTGTCGGCGTAACGTGTAAACAGTACCAACTGCCGTACACGGTCGGTGCCATTGGTTCGTCGCTTTTCGATGTCCTTCAGTAACTGCTGCATCTTAGACGGCGTCGTCGGGAGCCGGTCCATTGTGGAAATCAAACGGGCTACAGCGCCCTGCTCCCACGTCAGATCACTTTCGGTGCGATGCTTGAGGATCAACCCTTCGACCTCTTCATCACCTAGCTCTTCCAACTCTTCCCGATCGGCATCATTATTGGTGAGCTGCTGAGCCTTGTGATCCAGGGTTTGCTGAATTTTAACCAGCCGCCTCTCGAGAGAACATCGCAGTGCATGGAAAGAAGACGAATAACGGAGGCGCAGGAAGCTGAGATAGAAACCGATAGCCGCTCTCTGTTGACCCTCTTCCATGTTGGCCGCCATATGGCTGGCCAATTCGGCACAGTAAGCCTGAAGCTCGTCATAGACCTCACGCTCCACCCTAGCAAGGGGGATGATGCCCGGGTGGACTTCCCTCCATGCCAGGTTGGCATTCAGTAGACCTTCCCGCTGATAAGCGCGCAGCAGCGAGCGGGTGTGGCGGAGCATGCTGCGGCCCAGCGGTGCCAGCAGGCTCAGCGCCGGTTGAACTTCACCCCAGCCAAATATAGGCTCCTCCCAGCGCTCCACAAAGTCATCCAAACCGCTCTTACCAAAAGTAGAGAGCACATGCTGATGCACGAACTGCCACTGCTCTGGCGATGACGCACGGACATTGTTCAGGTAGCGGCGTAGCCACTCGCTTTCGTAGTCCGCCATGGGATCGTTGTTCAGCAGCTTGTCCCGTACACGGTAGAAGATCTCGCATAGGTCTTCGGAGAACTGTACGGCGCCTGCGGAGGGCATCAGCTTCAGCAGATCAAAGGCCTCGACCCGATTGAGCTGCATCGGTGTGGCCGTGGCCAGCAGCAGAGTCTGTGACATTCTATAAAGCGAGTTCTGCAGCTCTTGGTAGAGCTTATTGAAGCGAGGCATGGTGGTCTGGTTGTCGGGCGTCTGGCGCCTGGCCTTGTGGGCCTCATCCACCAGCACCAAATCCGTCTCTGGCAAGCTCGACAGCAATCGGCCTCCATGGCGATTGATAACCAAGCCAGTAGAGATGATTTCCAGCGGGGCATCGAACATCTGTCCATCGCCCTGGATGGGCTCGCCGCTGAGCATGTCAAGACGCTCCCAGCGCCCCTTGCGAGACGTGCGCCTCACGAAGGGCAGGAAGAACTTCTCGGCCATCTCAACCAGCCACTGCGAGGTCAACGAGGCCGGGGCAAACACCCGTATTGAGCTGGCACGGCCACAGAGCCAAAGGGAGCGGAAAGCCAGGCCCGCCTCGATGGTCTTGCCGAGTCCCACCTCATCACAGAGCAGATGATTACATGGATAGGTGTCCAGCAAGCGGCTGGCCACGAAGCGCTGATGTGGCCAGGGCTTGATGGGCGTAGTTTCGATTCCGACTCGTTCGCCACCGGGAAGCAATGGTGCCAAGCGGATTATGGCGAAGCGAAGACGCTCGGACAGGCTAGGCTTGAGCTCGTCATTCTCACGGAATTGGTGTGGATCCCGCGACAACGGCGTGCCATCGATCTCAAATAGCCCACTGCTGCGACTGGCGATTCTTACCAGCTCAGCCTTGACCGCATCGGGCAGAGAGAACGTTTTGATAGCAGGATGCTTTCCCTCCCACAGTGCGAGAAAGCTGCGATGCTTTTGTGCGAAGAGCTTGCGATTCCAGTCTTCCCACGAGGGCTGGACGGTGATGTTTTCGGCATTGATGGCAAGCGCCGTTCGAGATTCATTCAACGACCCCGAAATGAACAGCTCATCCTGGTCATCGCCAATGATCGCCCACTTCTCATGCAGGTAACCATCCTGCGCAAAGCCCAGCGGCTGTGGGGTACCATCCTGAGCATGTACACGCAGCCCCACCCGTATGGATAGGTGGCCATTGGCAACCATCCACGCCAGTAGTTCTACGCCATGACGCAATTCCGTAGGCCACTGCTGGGATGACTCGATCTGAGCCAGCATCACCTGACTGGCACGTTGCTCATCGCCTTTCAGAATTGCGGCGGCATCTTCAGGATCGAGCTGCATGCCTACCACGAGGCGCGCCACACCGCCGTTCTCGACGAAACGTGAAAACCCTTGAGACGCTGCCGCGAGAGACGAAGAAGTAAAGTAGCCGGCCACACGGTCATAGCGGCTCGCCCGCCTTAGTGCAGGGATATAGAAGTCATGCAGCACATCGACCAGCTTGCCATCCTCGCGAATGTCAGAGGTGGCGTAGCTGGGTTCCCAATCGAAGTCACGAATTGCCATACTTAGTCTCACTTACAAAAATTCTGGCCCGTGCAGCTCATCCGTACACGTTAGAAGACAGCTCATTCCACTCCACGCCCTTAAGCGCCAGTGCTCCTCGATTTGTTGCACAAAATCAGCGTGAACCAGCTTGGCGCGGTGTTCACACCACTTTGGCTCGTCCTGGCGGATCACGAGGCCTTCAGCTTGCCATCCCGATAGGCGGTGCGAGCGCTATGCATGTGACCTTCCAGCTCCTTGAGAGTGAAACTCCCACGCTCGAGTAGTGGCACCGCAGCCAAGCCCCGACTGGCCAAGGCATTGCATCTTTCTTGGTTCCAGAATCGCTGGGCCTGGCGATCGTAAATATCGAAAACCATGAACCAATCCGGCAAAGCGGCATAACCCAGCGAGTGGCGCGCAGCGCACCACTCGCCGAAGAGAATGACGTGATCGGGGAAATGCTGCTGGGACACCGCAAGGTGCTGCATCAGCCACTGGTTCAGACGAGAGAACTGACCGCGGTAAGGCGCCTCAAGGTAGGCGCCACGGTTCTGTACACGCAGCTGGCCTTCATCTCCCCAGGAAATACCTAGATTAGCACCGTCGAGCTTCTCCTCTACCAACACGTCGCCCGCTAGCAGCGCTTCGACCTCTGTGGGATCGAGCAGCTTGTCGTCGCGAGGCTCTCCCTTGCCGAGCCAGACAAGGTGCGGGGTGTGGGGGAAACGGACCGGTGTCCCTCCCCCTCCATGCCTTGAAATTCTGCAGTCGCAGCTCAGTAAGCATGGGCCAATCTCCTTACAGCTCGTAGTCGATCAGTTGGGCTTCGCGCTTGAGCTCGTCGTCGCGGCACTCCTTGGCCCAGACCTTGAGCAGGCCACGCAGGGCATCGCTGTCGCGCTTGCCATGCTGGGTCAGGAAGTTACGTGCGGCCACGATGCCGCCGCCGCGGTAGGTAACGATCAGCCCACCAAGCATATCCCACAGTGTCTGCGGATTCTCCAGACGCGCAGCGGCACGCTCTTCCGGCTTGAGCAGACGCAGCTTGTTACCCTTGATGGCCAGCGGGGCGGCGCGCTCGTCTTCACCAACGTTGGCGTAGGCCACCATGTCATCGCTGACTCGGTAGTTGCCGTTGCGGTTCTGCAGGCGGAAGCTGAGAGAGCGGCTCATCTGCAGGGCATCATCGAACGCGAAGTCGCCCAGGCCGTTGATGCCAAGCGCGATCACGGCCAGGCGGGATTCGGAATCCAGATCATCGACGGTCACCAAGCCACCGGATAGGCGGCTGACCTCCTCCTCGGCCACCACGCGGGCCGCTTCCTGCATGGCCCGGGTGGGCGGCACGTCTTCGTCGCCATCCTGCACCGGCCAGTGGGCGGAGTAGACCCGCAGGGCACGCCCCCAAGAGGCGATCATTCGATCGACAGGATTTAGCTTGAGGCGCTCGAACTCGCCCAGACCTTCACGCACCGCGGTTTCCAGCTTGCCCTTGACCTCATAGGCCCAGCTGGAGGGCTCGCGATCCCCGCGGTCTGCCGGACGGCAGGCAATAAAGATCGTCGATGCTGCCGAAGCCATATTCATTTGGTGGGTAGAGTAGCCGCTTTCCGACTCGACCGGCATACAGGCCGTAATGTCCCAGCCGGACTGGATCAAGGCATTGGTCAGCGTTTCCCACGCATCGGAGCTCTTGTGGGTAAACATCAATGTCATGATGCCATCCGACTTGAGCACCCGCTTGCTCTCAGAAAAAATGCCCTGCATTAACTCCTCGTAGCGCACCTTGGCATTCTTAGCTGAACCATCACGTGCCGGATTGGCGACTGCCTCCAGCGCTTTATCGGTCACTTCGTGATCGAACCAGCCAGGGTAGAGGTCTCCCAAAGAACGCTTGTGCCATACATAGTAAAAATCTGATAGCTCACTGTACTGAACGTTATTATAATACGGGGGATCCATGACAATAGCGTCGACACTATAACTCTCAACATACGGCATACTTGTGGCAGAACCCCGAACAACATTCACAGGATGACCATTTTCATCACCTTCAAGTTCTTGATAGGCGTCGCACAACTCCTTGTAAGCCTTTTTTACTTGATTACCTCCCCAAATCAGAGCTGATGATTTGCCAGCATACACCATTTCGCCAAAAGTCCACTTTAGCGAAAAATCGTGGCGACCAAACCCGCCTTTCACTACGCCACGAGTATACTCCCAGCGAGTCTGACGACTATTGTAATCTGTAACCTTATCCAACATAAACTGAAGATATGTTATTACAGCACACCCTTTCTCTTCACCCAGCTTATCAATAATTTTCGGCTTAACGTCATGCAATGCCTCCATGACAGAAAGATGACCAAGCAACTGGCGTGGCGTGAACATATCAGCCCAGGTCGGCATGCCATAGTTAACTGGGCGCATATCGTTACCCTGCGGGAATGGCTCGTTGGGAACCAAACCTTTAATATCGAAGTCAAGCCGCCGCTCCTCCAACTCAACTTCTGCATCTTTCAGCGCCTTAATGTCTACCTCATTTGGCGCTCTAAAGTAACGTACTTTGTGAGACTTAGCTTCTCCCTTACGAGCACCTGTCGCGAAACGTTGAACATTACCATGCTTATCCAACTTAGGCTCTAAGCGAAGAGCAACTACGCAGTATAAAATATCTTTCCATTTGCCAAACTCTGACTCTCCTCGGGCCTGTCGCTTGATCTCATCACCTGAAATCGCCTGATGGCAATGCACACACTGTCCTACACCGCGAGAAACAGTACCAGCGTCCAGGTCCTCGGCATTAGGACCTCGATCTCCACTAGTGACCTCAACCGGCTCAAACCGCACCGTTTTGTCAGGCTGCGGCTTAACCACTATACAGCTACTTTCACCTTGCTTAGAAAGCCAAAAGGCATTGAGAAGCGGAGCATCACCATGGCAGTGCGGGCAAGTCACTTGCCGACAATAAAGATAATCAACTATATCTTCTTGATTAAAAAATTCCTGCTCAGCCTCAGATAGCTGACCAGGCAACGAAACAGTCTTTTGGCCAACTGAAGCCAAGCTCTGCCCCAGGGCGAAAAATGGCTTCAAATAGTCATCAACAGAAACTAGAATCCTATTATAATAAAATTCGATATCCTCAAGGAGCGGATAGCCATATTTAACGGGAAAATCCAAGGTTGCCTTCAAGATCACTGCTGCTACCGGGTTCAGCTCATTGGCAATCACACGATGCCCCGACCGAATAGCCTCAAATGGTATCGACCCCCCTCCAGATGTCGGATCAAGGATGACTTTTTGCTGACTATCTTCAACTGGGCGAACAGGCTGGGAAAACGCCCTTGGATAATTATAGGCATCTCCTGAAAACCTAATACCATGCTGCTTGGTAAAAAGCATTTTATCTTTTGCCCAGGCTGGATCCCCTGTGGCCGACTCAACCCTCAAAACCTCTCCAACTTCAACTTCAGGAAGCTCTACTGACTCATTCCCCCAAGCCAGAACAACTGGATCATTCTTCAAGGAAGAGTCGCTTTCGAGCAACTTAATAATTTGACGCCTACTTTCCTCCCTAACCTTCGCTTCACGTTCATAGGCACGCAGAACTACGCCATCAACCTCTAAGCTCAACTTTCCGCCAGCATCCATGATTCTCTGACGAATCTTGTCTTCACCAATCACCCATGGAACACCGTGCACGTCCGCAACCAACACCTTGATGCCTAGGCCTGTAACAAACGCGTCAGGATCGGCGTCTGAGGGCAGGAGTGAGGCTAACACTGCTGCTCTACTGGGTGTTAGCGGCCTTCTTGCCCACCACACATGCAGATAGAAAATCGGTGGCATTACATTACTGGCACCTTTCTCACGCTGCGTCTCAGCACCAACCTGGTGGCAGGGAAAGCCGGCTTCGATCAGGCGCTGATCGTCGATCAATGACTGGGCGGTGCTGGTAGTCGGCATGCTGTTAGCAGTCAGGCCTGATTCGTTGACGTCCATACTGTTGCTTCCTCTAATAAGGCGACAGCCAGGCAACTGGCCTGGCTGATCATTCGTTCTTGGCGCTGCCATTCATGACCCGGCTAAGCTGCCTTTTCCAGCCCGCTCTACGAGCCACATCGATTCCTATCCTCAACCACGAGCGCGCACTTTCTCCAGGATGCGCGGCACGCGCTTGTCACCGGCCTCGCCGCAAAGCAGCATGCGTAATCCACTGGTGGCCCAGCTGCGCAGCGCCGGGTCGGCGGTGGTCACATTTGCCAGCCAGTAGACGGCCTCTTCCCGGGAGAACATCGTGACCCGGCGGCCGATCAACTCAATCCGATCGACGTCCTTGACCTTGGTCTGCAGACGGAAGAACAGCGCCAGGCGCGCACCGGCGGTTTCATCCAGGGGAAAGTTGATATCGGTCTGCTTGAGCCCCTGGGGGGACATAAAGCGCTCCAAGCCCAGCGGTATGCCTTGTTCGTCCTTTACCTCTTCCAGGATGCGCTTGAGCACCGGCAGGCAGGCACGCGCGCTCTCGCCATGCAAAGTGCCACGCTCCACGTGCTTGGCGCGGGGGTTGGTCAGCCCTTCGGTATCGTCGCGATCTTCCGGGGCGATGCGCTCCTTGATGACCAGAACCGGGGGCGGCAGATCCTTGTGACGCGTCAGGCGCAGCACATAGGGCGACCGCCTGGCCAGCTTGACCAGCTGCGCTTCATCGGCCTGTGAGCTCTTGCGACGCCCGCGGGGCGCCGTCTTGGTGGCGATGGTGGCCATCTGTCGTATTTATCCTTCCAGTTGCTCGAGCATCTTGGTGAACTTGCAGTTCTGATTCAGCTCACCGAGGGTCAGACGGACCTGATGCTGTTCAGTAGTAAAGCGTAAACGGCTATTCAGGGCTGCGAACAAGGAGCGGCTCTCTACCAGACCACCTACCGTGGTAGGGCCCATGGCCAGCTGGAATCGCCCCTTATCAGGCGTTTCGGCTGAAATCTGCAGCGTGTGCACCTCAGTGGTGGACTGGCTCAAGGCTGTTCCCGCCAGCAGATTGAAGAGCTTTTTGACCTTATCAGGAGTCTTGAGCATGAAGGAGCGATTCTCGACCTTGGGCTTGCTGATCCAGCCGCGAGCCTGAGCCGTCTGGTAGGGCACCACGATTCCGCCCTTCACGCCGCCAACGGGTACAGTATCGCCTGTCATCGCATGCTCGGGGTCGGCTTCACCTTCCTCGTTGAATGCTTCCTGCGGATAGGCCGCCAGTTGCCGCTGAGCGAAGAGGTTCTCCAACTGCTGCTGGTAGACGTGTGGATCGACCTTGTCGTGCTCCTGCTCGATGATCTGCGGTAGCTGGCTGAGGTCGACCTGATCGCGGCTCTGGATGGTCTGCTCGATCCAGGCAGCGACGGTGTTGGGGTCGCGTACGATGCTTTCCAGCCAGCCCAGCTGCTTGGCGTGCTCCTTGGTGCAGAGGATCCAACCTTCGCCGTCCTTCTCCAGAGGCTCTACCGTCAGAGGCGGCAGGTTGTCCTTGTAATAGAGCGCATCGGGCTTGTGGGCCTTCTTATCGGGCATGTGGCCCAGACACCAACTGCTGCGCTTGGCACCTTCTACCAGTACGGTGGCCAGCAGCGCTGGACGTTGCAGGATCGGCCAGTTGCGGCGCGTGGCGAAGCGCTCCACGAGGTCACTGACATTGACCTGCTTTTGGTTCTCGAAGAACAGCTTGCCGAGCAGAGTCGCCGCTTCTGCGGTGGAGGCACGTTCCTCGGTGACCAGCTCGCCTTCCCCGGCCAGCTGCTTGAGTATGGCATCTTCCAGGTGCAGGCCGCTTGAGCCGCCTGCAGTGGGGCCGGCACCACGCTTGCCCAGATCGCGCACCACCACGCGCCCACCATCGCGCCCCGGGTAGATCAGGAAACGATAGGCTTCATCGATGGCCGTGCGCAGCTCAGCCGGGCTTTTGGCGGCCCGCTCCTTGAATTCACCCTTCTGGAGCTGGTTGTGGCTGACGCCCCAGTTTTCGGGATTTTCCTTTAGACGCTCCACGGCGATAGCCTTGCGCGCCAGAGTCAGAATGTTCTGCCGAGTACGGTGCTCCTGATGAGTACGCGCTTCCGGCCAAATCGAACTGGCAATGTGAGTGGTGCTGGAAGCCAGCAGGAATACTTGATTTTGATATTCGCGAACTGCTCCAGCGCGTCGCTCAATGAAACGCGCAGGATCAAGTTCTTCCACCTCGAAGGCGATGATACCCAGCTGTGGCTTGCGCGTCTTGTCGGGAACCCCTTCGCCATCATCGATATTGGGATGAATATCAAATACGGATGACTGCTTGATCAGCCCCCGAACCACCTGCTCGACACGCGTCATGGCCTCCGGGTAGGCCACGCTGCCTTCGATACGACGCAGGATATTGTTGAGCGTCGGCACGGTGTCGGCATACAGCCGGCCGTTACGCTCGCGGAGGTAGTTCGCCTCACGCTCGATGGTTTCTAGGGCGGAACGTACTGTGGCCGGCTTTATGGCGGGTGAAGCCATCTCATAGACCGCCGTGGTAATGTCGATACCGAACTTCTCGTCCCGCAGCCCCCCCCCGCGACCGATCAAGCTATGCAGGAAGACCACGCGCCAAGCCCACTCATGCACCGGATAGCTATCGGGGTGAGGGTTGGCGGCATCCAGTTCGCCCGCCACGGTGCGGCTGGTAGACTGAGTGCCCGAGACCTTACTGATATCGGAGTCGAGCACGGCGACGAAATCGGTATTCTCTGTTTTGCCCAGCAACTCGCTACGGATGGTGCCATCGGAAAGATCGATGTGACCGGTCTGGATCAGAGGAATGGCCAGCTTGGCCTCCCAGATCCGACGTACAGCCCGTGCCAGGGTACGCAGCAGGCCGCGGGTGCCCTGGAAGCTCTCCACCTGTGCCAGCTCCTCGGAGAGGAACTCGATCAGCGTAGGGTGGAAGGGATAATGAGCCACCAGTCGATCGTGCAGCTGCGGGTCGTTAGCGCCGGCCGGCAGGTCGGTACCTGCCTGGCGGTAGGTCTCGATGAACGCCGAGGCCATGTCGCTCGCTGCCTCGAAATCGACCGATACGAACAGGCGCTTGGCCATGATGCGCGATAGGTCGCCCTCCTGCACCGGCGTCGTAGCCTCGGAGGAGCGGTTGACGACGTCCAGCACACCTCGCTGGGCTTCCTGCACTATCGCTTCGGCCTCCGCAGAACTCATGCTGTGAGTGGACTGCAGCTTGCGGATCAGCTTGTTGAAATCGCCGAAGGCATTGGTCGCCGAGGCTAAGCTCAGTACCACTGCTACGTTGGGCTTGCCAGCGGCATAGGTCGAAAGCGACATCAGGAAGGCGGCGGTCTGCTCGGCACCAATACCGGGGAAAGCTGCTTCCATTCGCGACAGATACTGGGCGATCTCATCAATGATGATCAGCGTCGGCCTGTCGCCGAACAGCGTCTCGAAGAACTCATCCGAGGCCGGCGCAGAGGCGTCATCAAGACGCGATTGAATCGAGGATTGCTGCACTGCGGACAGCGTCTGTTGAGCAATCTGCCACCAAAGAGTGTTTGGCTTGGAAGACGAACCTCCGGCAGTTTCCCTTAGCGTATCCACTGTGTCGCCGATGATCCCCACTACCCGTACCTGATTAGGCTCCGGCAGCCGCTCAGGCGCCACGATCCCTGTCATGTGCTCAGCCAGCGGCTTGCCCTGCATGGCCGCGTGGGCAAGAGCGATCAGGGTATGGGTCTTACCCCCGCCGAAGGCAGTATCCAAACGCTGTATGGCTGGCCGGGACAAGTCGCCGTTGGTCAGCCTAGCCAAAGCGTTGTCCAGAATTGTACAGAGGCCCTGGGTCGGGTGCGTGGCATCCCGGAAGAAGGCTACTGGGTCAGAGTAGAGTGAATTGGCACCTTCCCGTGCCTCGCCCTTGCGATAGTCGCCCAGTACGCGGCTCAGACTCGCAGTGAAGATCTCGGGATTGAAGGTGCCTGCCAATATCTCAGGGCGTGGTTTACAAGTAAAAATAACGTTCTTCATCTACTGCTCCCTGCATCAATCAGATATGCCGAAATTATGGCTCGAACGCGAGGCGATAAAGCGTCTACTTCCTATAATCAACCATGCTGGCTAACCACTAGGACGTCACCAACGTATGAAGTCAATCAAGTGGACGCAGATGAAAATTGGTAAGACGCACAAATTCAAATCGGTGAATAGCTACCGCACGGCACTCAACGAATGAGCACCGTCTCGTCCCAACCTCAGCATCCAGCCGGGACCTACGCCATGGATAGACCAGAATGTAACGTTCTTTCGTGATCGCTAATTGTACCGGAGTCCAGGCCTAGAGAGATAACGTGTTAACTGTCACCACCCATCTGTGTCGCCTGAACGGTACAGTGGATACCCATCCAGGCATTGATCTCATCCCGCTCTCCCCCTCTCGACAGACTAGCCAGCGCCCCCTCGAGAATGGCTGACGCCTGAGCAAGTGAACCTCTGGCGCCATGTATCATGGAACGCGTATAGATATGTAAGATATTGCCGCCAAATCCCAAAATGCACTTTCCCCAACCTCACGGGAAATTTCCGCCCAGGCCCGGAAAATTCCGGATCTTCAGGCCCTCCACATCGCTAACCTACTGATTTATATAGGAACTGGTGATAAGGGAGGCTCCAGATTGCCTCGTTTCGTCTCACAGACCAAAACGCATATTGCACCGCAGCAAAAACAGGCGTATCACTGTACTCAGGTTCCTTACTTGGAGAGCACAATGGCTAAACAACCTGCCTGGTCAGAGTTGGTCCCGACGACGCCGGCTGCGATGTTCGATGTCTGGAAGCTGGGCACGACGTCGGTGGAGATGTGGTCGACGGCCATGTCGACCATCATGTCGCGCACTCAGCTGTGGGGAACCCAGTCACCGCTGGACCCGAAGATGATCACCGAGAACCAGAAGATGGTGTCGGAGAAGATCGCGGCCAGCTGGGAGATGTGGTTCGTGATGCAGAAGGCGTGGATGAACGCGATGACGGGCGGCAAGGTGGCGCCGTGGTGGACGACGGGCACCCTCTTCATCAAGCCGTTGCACAAGCGTACGACGGCCAACTCGCGCCGACTGTCGTGAGAGGCGTTGCATGACTTGCAGCTGCGGCCGATAGGCTGTGAGCTGAGATGCGCCCAGATGCGCTCAGATACGCTTAGTTGCCACAACGCAAGACGGGAGCCCTGGTGGCTCCCGTCTTGCGTTATGCACTGGCGATGATTTCAGTTCATTGCCCTGCACTTTGCTTTGCGTGCCCTTTCCGCTGCGTGCCCTTTCCGTACTCTTTCTTCTCCGGCCCTTTCTTTACCTATTCCTTCTCTGGCACGCCGCCAGCAGGCGGCTGGTCTGGCTCGAGGGTTTCGTCTTCAGCGGTCAGGCAGGCTTGCCAGATGCGTTCGGCCACGCGCTGGTCATGCTCGGCGTGGCGGAAGAGGCAGATGTCCAGCGGTGCGGTGTGGCTATCGTCGCTGATGATGACGAGGCGCCCGGCGGCCAGCTCGTCGCGTACGGCGCGTTCCGGCACCCAGGCGATGCCGCTACCGGCGAGTGCGCCGCGCTTGAGCACGTCAGACATCGAGCATTCGTAGCGGAAGTTGAGTCGTGCGGCGAGGTTCTGGCGGCCAATGATCAGGGCGGTCAGTCGACCGAGATAGCTGTCACTGGAGTAGCAGAGATAGGGTTGCGGCGTGTCGCTGTCGAGGGAGTAAAGGGCCTGGCCTGCGTCATCGACGGCGCTGACGGGCACCAGTCGCTCGGAGCCGAGCACGATGGAGGGATAGCGCACGATGTCGGTGAGCGTCGGGAGTAGCGGGCTGTTGTAGGCCAGCATCAGATCACAGTTGCCGCTGATCAGGGCATCGACACAGCCGGCGACGTGGTCGGGCACGATGCGTGCCTTGAGATTGCCCAGTCGGTTTTGCAGCTGTTCATGCCAGTCGACGAAGAAGCTGACCGCCAGCGTGTGCGAGGCGGAAATCGAGACGACTTCTTCTATCTTGGGCACGAAGCCGAGCGCTTCATCGCGGCCGACGCGCAATACCGAGAGCGCATCCTGGGCGGTGCGCTGGAAGGATTCGCCTGCGGGGGTCAGGCCGACGGGAAACAGGCTGCGGTCGATCAGGGTGGCGCCGACCCAGTATTCCAGATTGCGAATACGACGGCTGAAGGCCGGTTGCGTCACGTTACGCAGGGTGGCGGCGCGCGAGAAGTTACGCGTCACCGCCAGGGTGAGGAAGTCTTCCAGCCAGTTCATTTCCACGGCGAGCACCTGAAGAGAGGCATGAATGAGGCAAAGGCACACAGCGAGCCTGCGTGAGCGCAGTATATCGCGTCGCTGCGTGTCTTTTCTTCAAGCTCTCTTCACTGGCTTGCCTGATGGATGCAGCGCTGATCAGGCCTCGGCTTGCGCCAGTGCCACACAGCGCTGCGCGAGAATTTCCGCGGGGTCGAGCAGCGCTACCCGCTCACGCAGTGCCGTATCAAGCTCGATCAACGGAAGCTCGGTACAGCCCAGGATGATCACTTCTGCGCCCCGCGCCAGCAGGTGGGAAATGGCAGCCTGCAGATGCTCGCTGCACTCCCCTGTCGTATGGCCCGCCTTCACGCCGTGATGCCCGTAGATTGCCTCCATCACCTGGCTCTGACAGCGCGCATCGGGCACCAGCGCTTCACGCCCCGAGGCCTCGATGATGTCGTGGTAGACCCGACTGGTCACGGTGCCGCTGGTCGCGAGCAACCCGACCCGCGTCACCGGCGTCTGCATCGCCGCGATATGGTCAACCACCGCCGTCAGCATGTTGATGATCGGGATGCCGATATAGGGCTGGATACGCGCCACGAAGGCATGCGCGGTATTGCAGGGAATCGCGATGGCATTGGCGCCATCGGCCTCCAGCCGCTGACAGGTCGCGAGCATCGGAATGCTCGGATCTTCGCCCTTGCCGATCAGATTGGCGGTGCGATCGGGAATCTGCGGATTCTGCTCCACCACCATCTTGAGGTGGTCCTGATCGCGCTCGGCACGCGTCAGGCTGACCACCTTGCGCATGAAGTCCACCGTGGCCGCCGGCCCTACCCCACCGAGCACACCGAGCTTGAAGTTGCGATTCTCGCGCTCACGGTCCACGCCCAGGGCGTATTCGGCGTAGATGAGATTGGAGTCAAGCAGGGGCACCGGTACCAGCGGCTGCAGCGATTCCATCAGCACCGGAATCTCGCTCAGGCCCGGCACGATGATCTCCGCGCCCTGACTGACCAGGTCATCACAGGCCTCGAGCAACAGTTGCAGACACTCGCCACCATGATGGCCGCTCTTGATGCCGCTGGGCCCATAGATGGCCTGCATCAGGGCATCACGCTGCAGCGTGGCATCGGGGTAGATGACCTCGAGGCCGCCAGCTGTCGCGGGGCTGCCGTCTTGCGTGGCCTCCGGCTCACCGAAGCGCTGCTCGAAGATGCCGGAGGCGCGCACGTAGCTTGAGGTCAGCACGCCGATCTTGCGCACCTCGGGATAGTCGCGGCGAATGCGCGCCAGCAGCGCATCGAAGATATCGACGACGTTGAAGCTGATTTCCGGGGTGATCTCGGCCAGAAAGGTATGGGAGAGAAAGCATGGCACCATCGCGTTCTCGACCTTGCCCTGCATGTCCTTGAGCACGTTGTAGACGTAGAACTTGCGCCGCAGCGGATCATAGGCCTCCGCGGCGATTCCCGGACCATCATCGAAGTGGCGTTGCTCGAAGGCGATATCCACCCCGCCCGGCGGCTTGCAGTACTGCGCCGCGCGCACCGTCTTGAGCAGGACATCCGCGCTGCCGATCGCCCCCAGGCCACCCACGACGCCGTAGCGAACGACAGAGGGACTGGCTTTATGTGAAGGTGCGTTGGGGCGTTCCATGACGATGTTCTCCTGATGTCGTTGACACGCTAATCACGCGGATGCCGACAAGCCGATGATGATGACGCGGTGGGTGTTCAGACAAGAGTGCTCAACTGAGCTCTGAGCGCATGACGTGGGGTGTATTGAAGACTTCCTCGTCCAGCTCGCCTTCGCTCTTGGCCACCAGGCAGCTGACCGCGCAGTCACCCGCCACATTCAGGCCGGTACGTGCCATGTCGAGCACACGATCGATACCCGCGATGATGGCAACGCCTTCCAGCGGCAGACCGACGGAGGTCAGCACCAGCGAGAGCATGATCAAGCCGGCACCCGGCACACCGGCAGTACCGATGGAGCCCAGCGTCGCGGTCATGATGATGGTGACGTATTCGGTCATGCCCAGATCGACACCATAGGCCTGGGCGATGAACAGTGCGCAGACGCCCTGATACAGCGCGGTGCCATCCATGTTGATGGTCGCGCCCAGCGGCAGCACGAAGCTCGAGACACCTCGCTTGACGCCCAGATTCTGCTCGGCGGCCATCATGGTCACCGGCAAGGTGCCGGAACTGGAGGTGCTGGTGAAGGCGAGCATGATCGGCTCGACACTGCCCTGGAAATAGCGCAGCGGGTTCAAGCGCGCCAGGAAGCGCAGCATGCCGCCATAGACCACGATGGCATGCACGAAGCAGCCCAGATAGACGATGCCGATCACCTTGGCCAGCGGCGCGAGCATTGCCAGGCCATAGGTGCCAGCCACCCAGGTCATCAGGGCGAAGACACCGTAGGGCGTGAAGGCGATGATGATGCTGGTCATGCGATAGATGATTTCCGCCGCGGACTCGAAGAACACGCGCACCGGACGGGCTTTCTCATCCACCAGCGTGATGGAGAGGCCAAACAGGATCGCGAAGACGATGATCTGCAGCACATTGCCTTCGGCGAAGGCCTCGACGGCATTGGTCGGCACCAGCCCGAGCAGCGTATCGACGGCGGTCGGCGCTTCACGCACCTCGACATTGGCCGCGCTGCCCAGGTCGATCCCCACGCCCGGCTGGAAGACGGTGGCCAGCCCCAGGCCGATGGTGATGGCGACCGCCGTCATGCCCAGATAGAGCACCAGCGTCTTGACGCTCAGGCGGCCGATCTTGGAAAGGTTGTTGAGCGAGGCCACACCGGTGACCAGCGAGATGAAGACCAGCGGCACGATCAGCATCTTGATGCCGCGGATGAACAGGTCACCCAGCGGTTTGATATCGGCGGCGATATCGGCGCGCCCGGTCTGGTTGAGCACGATACCCAGCCCCAGGCCCAGAACCAGTGCGATGAAGATCTGCTTCCACAGCGCCAGCCGTGTCCAGGGAGACAGAAAGCGCGCAATGGGCCCGGGAGAGCGAGGCATCAGGGCGGAGGAAGAGCCTGAATCAGCCATGAGTGTTTCCTTCTTGTCATTATTGTTGGCTGCGCGTGGAAGCAGCGCAGAGTGCAGACTGATGGTGATACAGGCCCCTATCCCGCGACCAATTCTTTATTTGGATTTTCCATGCAAGATTTGCATGACGACGAATTCACCCCCTGCTGCGCGGCACGCCAGAGGTCATTTTCTGCCCTGACGCTGCGCACGCTTTTGACACGTTCGCTGCTGTAGAACGCAAGAAGCCCGCTCAAGGAGCGGGCTTCGTACACTGATCACAATATTCAAGGTGTTGCATCCACAAAGATCAGTGGCACCTTTCCAAGCTGTCGATCATGCCTCCGGCAGGCCGAGAGCCTCCTTGACAGCCGGCCAGGCAGGTTCGCCATCACGGGTGGTCACGCCTTCCAACCAGGCCTTGACCTTGGCCGGGTTGGCCTTCATCCACTCACCGGCGACCTCTTCCTGCGGCTTTTCTTCCTTGCCATAGCCGTAGATCAGCGCGCTCTGATCATCCGAGCTGAAGGCCAGCTGATCGAGCAGACGGGTCGCATTGGGGTGCGCTTCCGACCACGCCTTGTTGGCCAAGGTCTTCACATCACTGGCGCCGCCACCCGGGCCCCACATGTCATCCGGGTCGTCGAGGAACACCATGTCGTACTCGATGTTCATCCAATGCGGTGTCCAGCCGACGAACAGGATCCACTCCTTGCTCTTGGAGGAATTGGCCACGGTGGCCAGCATGCCCGGCGTCGATGACTCCTTGAGGTCCCAGTCGCCGAGACCATAGATATCACCGTCGACCCCCTTGTTGACGATCTCGCTGGAACCGGAGCCGATCTCGATGGAATAGATGGTCTTCTCGAACTTGTCGGCGAATTCCGGCTTGTCGAGGTCTTCGTTGGAGGTCACTCCGGCCTCAGCAACGTAGCCCGGCACCGCGAACCCGAGGCGCGCGCCTTCGACATTGTTGCCCATGTCGACCAGGGTGCCCTTCTCCATCGCGGCGTCGTACATGTTGCTCTGCGCCGGCAGCCAGGCGGCGAGGAAGGCATCCACCTCGCCCAGCGACATGCCTTCATAGGTGATCTGCGCGCCCAGCTGACGCGTGCTGGGGGAGTAACCCAGCGCTTCAAAGACTTCCGAGGCAATCTCGGTCTTCATGGTCACGCCCGGCCACGGCGGCGCGGAGAACACCACACTGGCATCTTCCGCGGCAGACGCCGGCGACGACAGCGTTGCCAGCAACAGGCCACTGCCCGCCAGCGCCATGCGCAGTGGCAGAGGTTTCAGCAGGTGGGACCTGGTGAAGGGAAACGACTTGAAGAAGGGGGGCGACATAGTGGACTTTCCTCGTTGTTGTTATGAATACGCCATTGTCATGAAAATGCGCGAATCAGACGCTGAGCGAAGATGACATCTTGATAAATGCCTCTTCTGAAGTGGACCCCAGAATTCGGACCAGGCGCTAAGCTCTGATCATACCGACCAGGAGAGCTTGATCATGAGCAGGAAACGTCGACAGTACAGCAGTGAGTTCAAAGCCAAGGTAGCCCTCGCCGCCCTCAAGGGAGAGCAGACCACGTCGGAAATCGCGGCCCGCTTCGAGATCCACCCCACCATGGTGAGTCAGTGGAAACGCGAACTGCTGGACAATGCCACCGGCGTCTTCGAGAGCAAGAGTTCCGGTAAAACCGCTCAGAAGACCCAGGAGGAGA